>CAMMBO010000011.1 GCA_946494435.1 uncultured Mycoplasmatota bacterium | reverse complement strand
ATCTTTTGCACATAAATCTTTTCTTTTTTAATTAAATTTGCTCTTTTTTACTGTTTAGAAATATGTTATTATTATACTAGGTGAGGTGTTATGATAAGGTTTAATAATGTTAACAAAGAGTACAAGAGTAAGAAAGGACAGATTACTAAAGCCTTAACTGATATTAATATTAATTTAGGTGATAAGGGTTTAGTATTTATTATTGGTAAAAGTGGTAGTGGTAAGAGTACTTTATTAAATATTTTAGGAGGTCTTGATAGTAAGACTAGTGGCAAGATTTACATTGATAATAAAGATATAGATAGTTTTAGAGAAAAAGATTATGATAGTTATAGAAATACTTATATTGGTTTTATCTTTCAAGACTTTAATTTATTAGAAGAATATAATGTCTTTGATAATGTTATGTTATCGGCAAAACTGCTAAGAAAGAAAGTTGATAAGGATGAAATACTTAATCTTTTAGATAGACTTGGTCTTAAAGGATTAGAATATCGAAATATTAATGAACTATCAGGTGGTCAAAAACAAAGAGTCGGTATTGCCAGAGCTTTAATTAAAAATCCTAAGGTAATACTTGCAGATGAACCTACTGGTAATTTGGATAGTCACTCTAGTTTAGAAACATTTAAGTTATTAAAAGAGATTAGTAAAGAAAAACTAGTAGTTGTAGTATCACATGACTTAGAGAATGCTAATACTTTTGCTGATAAAATATTGGAACTGCAAGATGGTAAAGCGATTAGAAATGATTTAACTACTGAAGAGTTAGACGAAAATACCTTTTCACTAACTAAATCAAAACTACCCTTTAAAGAGTGCCTACATTTTGCCTTTACATCACTTAAAAGTAATAAAGTTAAACTTTTTCTTACTGTTATTCTAACAATGATATCACTAGTCTTTATGGGAATATCTGTTAATACCAGTATGTTTGATAAAAATATACTTGCTACAGATACTTTAATAGAAAATAAAGAAACTTATTATGATGTTAGTTATGTTAATATTACTAATCCAAGATTAAATTATGTTGAAGAACTTCCTATGACTGATAAAATAATTAGTGATTATGAAAAAGAAAACAATGTAATCGCTAACCCTACATATTATCTATATGATGATAATAGAGTTTTATCTTTTGAACCTGTTAATGATAAAGATACTATTCTTCCTATTACTACTTATGTAGAACTTAAAGATGATAGACTACTATCTAATATTATAGGTAGTATTCCTAAAGCTAATAATGAGATTGTTATTCATAAGTATCTTGCTGATACTATCATGGAAAAAGGTATTAAAGATATAAATGGTAATCTTTTTAAACCTACTTCTTATGATAATTTAGTTAATAGTAGAAGAGAGATTCCTTTTGGCTTAAATACTGTTATTATTGTAGGTATAGTTGATGATGATAACAGTCGTTATAGTGATTTAAGTAATGAAACAATACGACAAGATTATAGTAGTTATTATGTTGATAAGGCTTACACTATTTATGGTAAAAACTTAGATTTAAAGTTTAATACTACTGATGAAGCTTTTTTAAACCATGCTATTATTAATGAAGATAAAGTCTTAAAAGATGGAGGAATCTCAGGAATAAAAGTATATGACAACAATAGTGATGTTATAACACAAGTTACTAATTTAAAAAGCGATGAAGTAATAGTATCTCTTAACTACTTACAAGAATATGTTAAAGGCTTTAAAGAAGAGTTAGATATCTATTTAGCAAATAATCAAAGCAGTGATTATAATAGTCTTTTAAGTACTTTTGTAACTAATTATATTACTACTAATAATTTAACTGTTCCTTTTGAAACTAGTTATAATACAAAGAACTACTATAAAGACTTAAAAGTTGTAGGTGTTAGTCTAACAGATAATTATATTAGTAAAGACTATTTAGAAGAACTAAAAAGTGAAGCTGTCCATAAAGAATTAACTTCTTTTAGAGTATATGACGATAATGAAGCATCTTTATTAAAAGTATTTAGAAAGTATCCTAGTTACAACGAAGATGCTAGAGGTAAAACTTTATTTATAACTATGCCCTACTCTGATGATATAAATCAACTTGCTTACATCTATGGTTATTTAAATAAATATATAAATATTGTTACTTTAGTATTTATTCTCTTTACAATATTACTATTCTCTAACTTTATCTATGTATCTATAAATTATTCTAAAAAACAAATAGGAATATTAAGAGCTTTAGGTACTAATAAAGGTGATATTATTAGAATATTCTTATATGAGAGTTTAACAGTAGGTATTATCTCTTATATAGTTTCCATTATTCTTTGGTTCATTATTATTAGTATTTTAAATAATTCTATCTTTGGTAATAGAGGCTTTATCTTTAATGGTATCGTTACTCATCCTTTAGTACCAATTATTATGTTTATTTATACTATTATCATATCTATAATTATTACACTTATATCTTTAAGTAAGATTACTAAGATTAAGCCAATAGATGCAATTCTTAATAAGTAAAAGGCTCTGATTAGAGTCCTTTTCATTTGCAAAAAATATAAAATTGTGTTATAATATGTACACTTTGTAAAGGAGGAATTACATAGTGAAAAACAAAGAAAACAACAATAATGATATGTTAATAAAACAAAACCTTTTTCTTATTAATAGAAATTTAATTATGAATAAACAAACCTTTAACGATTGGGATGGATATCAACAATTTTTTAAAGAATCTTTAAATGCAGGAGTATTAAGAAGAAAAGATGTCCTTCGCTTTGCATGGAATTTATATTATTCTCCTGTTATATGTAAAACACAAATAGAAGATGAAGAACTAAAAAAGGAAAAGAGTGGAATAATTAATTTTCTAAAGAAATTATATAATTATGATTATACCCAAAAGCATAATATTAATAGTGAAAACATTGGTGCTTTATATGAACAAGAACTTGCTAAAGCTACTACACCTGAAGTGAAGAAAAACAGCACTAGCTATACTAAACGTTCATCTAGTAGATAATATTTATAAGTAAAAGAACTCTAAACAAAATCTAGAGTTCTTTTCATTTATACAAGCTCTTTAACATAATTTTTTATTTCTCTATCTGTTAAAACATTACCAGTAGAGACAACTTTATCTTCTATCATAAGAGCGGGAATGACATTTATGTTATACTTCTTCTTATAAGTAGAATCTATTTTCTCAATATTAAATTCCATATCAAGTTCACGTTCTACTTTAGATAAGTTTTTTAATATTTTCATACTATTACTACAATTAGGCACTGTTTAATTTATAACTTTTATATTTACGATAACAATTCCTCCTTTCTATTTCAAGTATAAAGGAAGAATATGGGAAAACTATGGGCTAATTATGAAAGATTATAACCAACGTTTATATTTCCTAATATATAGACGTTTTACTATCTCTTCTATAACCATATAAAGAATAAGTAAGATAATAACATAAAAGTAAAATGCTACTGGTAAATAAGCGAAATGGAAGGACTTAATATTTACTAAAATAATTGGTAAGATAATGGATGCTATAATACAAAGAGATGTTGATAGTAGTAGGTATTTATTAGCAATAGACTCTATAAATGGTATTTTAGATGTTCTAACAAAGTGAACAATCATAGTCTGAGAAATAACTCCTTCAATAAACCAAGCTGTTTGGAAAAGTATAACATTATCACTATTAAAGCCAAGAACAAAGTAAAAGATTAAGAAAGCTACTACATCAATTACTGAAGCAACAAGGCCCATAATAACCATAAATCTTTTTAAATCACTAGTATCCCATTTATGAGGAGTAATTAAAAACTCTTTATCTACATCATCAAAAGGAATAGCAGTTTGTGATAAATCATATAGTAAATCCTGTAATAAGAACTGAATTGGTATCATAGGTAAGAAAGGTAAAAAGATACTAGCAATTAGGACACTGAAACAATCTCCAAAAGAAGCACTTAAAGCCATTTTCATGTATTTCATAATATTACCATAAACTTTTCTACCTTCAATAACCCCATCATAAACTACTTTTAAACTTTTACGAAGTAAGATAATATCACTAGCTTCTTTAGCAATAGAAGTAGCATCATTTACACTAATACCAACATCTGCCTTTATTAGACTAGGAGCATCATTAACTCCATCTCCCATATAACCTACAACATGGCCATTATCTTTTAAAGTATTAACAATTAATTCTTTCTGTAAAGGCGTAAGTCTTGCAAAAACATCTACTTCTTCTACCTTTACTTTTAACTCATCACTTGTTAGTTTTTCTATATCAGGGCCTATTAAGATATTATCACTATTAAAGCCTGCTAGAGTACAAATAGTCTTAGTTGCATCAGGATTATCCCCTGTCAATATTTTCGTATTAACCCCTACTTTTCTTAAGTCTTTTATAACCCTACTAACACCTTTTTTAACAGGGTCTAGGAAAGCAACTAAGCCAATAAAAGTTAAATCTTTATCATCATTGTAACTTTTAGATATAGTTTTTGTTTCTTTTAAAGCAAGAGCAATTACTTGCATTCCCTCTTTATTTAACTCTTTAGCTTTTTCTAAAATCTTATCTTTAAACTCATTAGTTAACTTAATAGATTTACCCTGATGTCTAATTTTATTACAACTATCTAACACTTCTTTAATCGCACCTTTAGTTAACATTAAAACTTTATCTTCATCTCTAACTATAACAGAAGCTTTACGTCTTTCATAGTCAAAGGGAATCTCATCTATTTTTTGATATCTAGAAATAAGTAATCCTTTATTCTTAGCATAACTAATAATCGCTTTATCTATTAAATTCTTTATTCCTGTACTATAATGACTATTTAAATAAGCATAAGTTAAGACTTCTCTATCTTCTTTAAAGTCACTATTAAGGTATAGTTGTAAAACAATTTTATCTTCAGTAAGGGTTCCTGTCTTATCAGTACATAAAGTATCTATTGAACCTAGATTTTCTATCGCTTCACTTCTTTTTACTAGAGTCTCCTTTTTAGCAAGACTCTTAGAGCCTTTACTTAAATTAACGTTAACTATCATCGGTAACATAGAAGGAGTTATTCCAACAGCGACAGAGATAGCGAAAAGTAAAGCTTGCATAATATCATGATGGATTAAAGTATTAAGAATAAAAACTAATACGGTAATTACCAGCATCGCTTCTATTAAGGTCTTACTAACTGCATTCATCTCTTTTTGAAAGTTAGTTATTTTTTTAGTTGTTAACATATCTTTAGCAATTGTACCAAGATAAGTATTTTTACCTGTCTTAATAACTAAAGCTTTACCACTTCCACTAACAACACTAGAATTCATAAAACAAATTCTCTCTAAATCTAAAAGACTATCCCCGTTGCTATTTATCTTTTTCTCAATAGGAACACTTTCTCCTGTAAAAATAGACTGATTAATAAATAAATCTTTTACTTCTAATAAAATAACATCACTTGGAATAATAGAACCAGCATTTAATTCTATAATATCACCTGGTACTATATCTTTGATATTTATATCTTTTACTTTGTTATCTCTAATTGTACTAATAACTGTAAATAACTTACTTTTTAACTTTAAATCAAATTTATAAGCAGAATAATCTTGAACAAGTCTAATAGTAGAACTTATGATAGCAAGTAAAATAATTATTAAAGAACCAAGTTTATCACCTAAAGAAAAGTTAATAACAGCAAGGACAATTAAGATATAGATAAAAGGGTCCTTAAAAGAATCAATAATAAAACTAAGAATTGATTTTTTCTTCTCCTCTTTTAAGATATTCTTACCATAAGCTTCTCTTCTTTTTATTACTTCTTTTAAAGATAACCCCTCTATAGAACTATCATATTTATCTAAGAGTTCATCATTAGATAATTCTACTAGTTTTTTATACTCTTTAAATATATTCTCTTCAACTAAAGGATTTCCTTTTTTCTTAGTAAAATCAAACATCATATCACTTCTTTTCTATCATTAAATCAGTATATTCTCTATGATTATCAAGCCATTTAATAGCATAAGAACAACTTGCCTTTACTTTAATATTATTTTCTCTAAAATAGTTAAAGGCATGAGTTAAAAGTAAATTTGCAATACCTTTTCCTCTTAAACTTATATCAACAAAGGTATGATTAACATCTACGACATTAGAAGAAATATAAGGATAATCTACTTCTCCTAAAATATTACCTTTATCATCTAAATATATAGTTCTATTTTCTTCTACTTTAAACATCTTATCACTACCTTTACTATCTAATTATATAACATAATATTTTTATTTACTATATTTAATAAAAGAAAATATTTCTCTTTAAGATATAAAAATAGTAAAAATAGTAGTTAAACAGCACTACTATTTTCATTTTATAAGCCTATCTTACTACTTTCATCTTCTTGTAGTATTTCACTTAATACCCATTCATTACGATTATTTTTTATAAATTTCCAAAACTCAATAAAAGATTTATTTTTGGTCGTACCATCAACTATATTTCTTGTTTTTGTATCTATAGTATAATCTATCATCTTTCCTTTAATATAAAACCAAATTAAGTCTTTTTTATCATCTTTATCATCGTAAATAGATACAGGTTTAAGATTAACTAGTCTTATTTTCTTTAAGACATTTCTTCTATTATTAACATCCATCCATTCTAATTTTATTTTAAAGCTCTCATATAAATCTTTAGCCATATAATCTTTAGCTTTACTAATATCATTATTAGTCCAAGCTTCCTGTATAACATAAAATGCTTCTATTACTCTTTTCTCTATAGTTTTATACTTCCAAGTAATATCTTTATCATCTAATAGTCTTAAATATCTTTTACTATTAAAAGATGCTCTTAATACTTTAAAATACAAGATAATTGCCGAAGCGAAAAAGATAAAGGCAAAAAATATAGCAGAAATAATATCAGAAATAGGATTACTATAGCCTCTACTTCCATAATGACCACCGCTACTAGAGCCACCAGAACTTGAGTGTCCGCCACTACTACCTCCTCCACCTGCTCTTAAAATTGTTATAGGACTGCTATGAGATACTTCTTTAGCATTAACTACTATAACATTACAAGAAATAACAACTAATAAAAGCACAAAAAATGTTAACAAAAAATTTTTCATCTACTTAACCTTCTTCTCTTATTTTACAAACATCTATCCATTCTTTGTAATTAGAAGCATCTTCTAATTCTTTGATAGTAAGTTTTACAGCACTGTTACTACTACCACAAGCAGGATAAACTATACCAAAATCTTTTAAAGATATATCTAAATAAACATCTACCCCATCATTTATTCCAAAAGGACATACACCTCCTACTTTATGTCCAATAAGAGATTCTACCTCATCAGCTTTAAGCATTTTGGCTTTTTCATGAAATATAGCTTTATATTTAGCATTATCTATCTTTCTATTGCCTGCTGTTACTATTAATATAGGCTTATCACCTACTAAAAATGATAGAGTCTTGGCAATTTCTGCTTCACTACAATTTAAGGCAATCGCTGCTTCTTTAACAGTTGCAGATGATGTATCAAACTCTTTTACTTTATTATCTAATCCATATTTTTTTAAATGTTCTTTCGCATTTTTTAATGCCATAACTAACTACTCCTTATCTATTTTCTAATTCGTTTAATTTGTCTTTATCTAAATAAATAACTTTATCTTTAAACTTGTTTATATAATCTAACTTTCTCTTTTCTTTTTTATAATAACTATTAACAACTCTAAACATATCTATTAACTGGGCAACTGTTGGAGGATAATTAAAACTCTCCTTACCTACTTTCTGATTAATCCACCTTTTTATAACTCTTTTATAAACTTCATATTTATTTAAACTTATATAATATATCTTATCACATTCTTCTAAACCTTTAACAAATTTACTTCTACCTACATCTTCTATTATAAAAGAATCTTTAACTAAAATATCATTAAACATTTTCTTAATAGTTTCATCACTTCTTCTAGTATGATTATTATCATCATCAAAAACTAATTTATCTAGCTCATAACTTTCTATATTATATTTCTTACTTAATATTTTTGATAAAGTTGTTTTACCTGATGCAGGTGAACCTATAATATATATTTTCACTATAATCACTTTCTTTCTATTAAAATTATAATAAAAAAATAGAACTCTTAAAAGTCCTATTTTAACTTAAAAACCAAGTTATCGACCAATTTTGAGTGTTAATGTGCTAAAAGTGGGCGATAACTAGCCTAAAATAATACTTTTTCTGATTTATATTGTTTAATTATTACTACTAAAACTAAGGCAATAATAACAACTGTAGATAAGCTCATTAATAAAATATTAACAATATCTATATTACCTACAACTATATCTTGGAATAATAGAGTGAAGTTTAAGAAAGGTACTAGTGATAAAAGTGGTGATGAACTAATACCAGCCATAAAAGCAATCATGCCTGGAAAGAAAGATATAAATGTTAAAGGAGTTAGAGCACTTTGTGCTTCTTTAAAAGTTTTAGATTTACTAGCAATAGCAATACAAAGACCACTTATTAATAAAGAGTAAGCAATTATTACAACTATTGCAAAGATTAAACTACTAGGAGATAACATTAAATTAGTATCTTTATATATTTCAAAACTACTATTAGCATATGCTAACGAAACAAGCATTAAAATTAAACTAATAACACCCGTAATAATTGATGATAAAGAGACACTTAAGAACTTACCAACGATAATATCTTTACTCTTAATTGGAAAAGTAAGTAATGTTTCAAGTGTTCCTCTTTCTTTCTCTCCTGCTGTTGTATCAGTAGCAGGATAAGTTGCAGATATTGTAATAGCCATAATTATAAATAGAAAGCCATAGTTTACAATATAATTACCATAAAAGTTTTCTGTCTCAGTTATTTCTTTGTTAACAGTAATAATATTAGTAACATCAGTAGGATTTATATTATTACTTGCTAAATAATTAGTTTGTAATGCCTCTTTATAAGTAGCAAAGTAAGTGTCCATTAAACTAGTAGCATAAGTACTAGTCTCATTATCTTCACCATTAATAGTATAAGTACTACCATCTTTTGTAATATATAAATCTATACTACCATCACTATATTTATTTTCTAACTCTTCTGTTGTACCATTAATAACTTCTATATCTAAGTTTTCTGCAATATCTTTTTCCATATCACTTAACTCATAATTAAAACCAATTTTATTATAATCAGTTATAGGCTTATTAACTTCTGATTCGAATAAAGCAGACATTCCTATTACTAAAGCAGGTATTAAAATAGGAATAATTAACATCATGGCAAGAGACTTTTTATCACGAAACATCTCTCTTAATTCTTTCTTTAAAATATTACCTAAATTACTCATTAGATGCACCTCCTATTAAAGTAAAGAAAGCATCTCTTAAATTAGTAGTTTTAGTGGATTTTTTAATCTCACTAGGAGTACCTTCTTTAATAACTTTACCTTTATTAATCATAATAACATAGTCACATATATTTTCTGCTTCTTCCATATAGTGTGTAGAATATAAAATTATCTTACCACGTTTCTTTTCTTCTTTAATAAAGTCTAAAATAATCTGACTAGAAATAATATCAAGTCCACTAGTCGCTTCATCTAAAATATAGTATTTAGGATCGTGCACTAGACATCTTGCAATATTAACTCTTTGAGTTTGTCCTGTTGATAAGTTTTCAATTCTATTATATAGAAAACTATCCATATTTAATTTTTTAGATATCTCTTTTATCCTATCTTCTAATTTTTCTTCTTCTACTCCATAAATATTTCCACACATTTTTAATAATTCATAAGGAGACAAAGTATTATAAAGTTTAGTATTACCAGAAAGATAGGCAATGCTCTTCTTAATTTCTATCTCATTATGAAGATAATCTAATTTATCAAAAGATATAGTACCACTAGTAGGTTCAAGGATTCCTGCAATCATCCTAAGTAGAGTTGTTTTCCCTGCCCCATTTGGTCCTAATATACCAATGATTTCTCCATCTTTAGCTTTAAAACTAATGCCATTATCAGCATAAAATTCTTCTTTTTTACGTTTAGCATTATACTTAACAAACTTTTTCTTTAAGTCTTTAACTTCTAACATAATTCACCTCTTCCAGGCAAAATTATATCATAGGAAAAATATGCTAATCAAGAAAAAAGAAGAACTTTACACTCTTCTAGTTAAATTAAAATATATAAAACAAATTTTCTATTAAAAAATGTATCTTGTTCGATTGTTTTATCTTAATATATATGTTACATTATTAATGGAATATCTAGTTGTTTAGGTGCTATCCCCTCGAACTTACTTAAAAATAGTGTGAAAGGGGTCTGATAATATGAGAAAAATAGAGAAATTTCTATGCTATGTCATATTTTCACTTATTTTCGTAATAATAGTTTTATTATTTATGTTAATAAAAATAGTACCAACTCCTTAGAGTAGGTACTCTACCAAAATATTGGGATAGTACCTAACACTCCAAAGCTAGGTATTCCCTTTTTAATTATATGTAATTTTTCTTTACATATTCATAGTATCATAAATATATAATATTTTCAAGGTAATATGTAAATAACATTAAATAAAATAATTTCATAATCATTAATTAAATTATTATCTATAATTATGTTTTATACTTTTAATTAAATACTTACAGCTTTCCGTAACTAATTCTGAATCAATTGCCTCATTATATTTAAAAAAATGATAATCCATACATTTCAAAGGCTCCATTATTTTAATTTTTCCTTCAATATATTTAACAAAATATATTACAAAAACCCAATTAATATTATTTTTATAGCAATGATAAATTCCTATGGAATTACTGAAAACTAATTCAATTTCATCTCCTGCTGCTTCTTTGATTTCACGCTTAATTGCTGATAAGAAGTTTATATCTTCTGGTTCTACTTTACCACCTATATCCTCGTAAAGACCATTTTCATCACGAGATTTTACTCCTCTTTGCTGTAGTAAAATTTCACCATTTTCATTTTCTATGTGTGCAATTACTCCTATCTTTTGATTAGGGTAATTAAATTTTTTTAAATCTTCAAAAGAAGCTTCATGATTCAAACTATAAAACTGCATCTTATTCCCTCCAAGTAAAATTATAACATAGAAAAAATTATCCTAAACAACAAAACTAGAATAACTTTCTATTCTTCTAGTTAGATTAAAATATATGAAACAAATTTTCTAATAAAAAATGTATCTTGTTCGATTGTTTTATCTTAATATATGTGTTACATTATTAATGGAATATCTAGTTGTTTAGGTACTATCCCTTTCTAACTTATAATTTTATACTGTTGAAAGGGGAGATGGATATGAGAAAAATAGAAAAGTTTCTTTGTTTAATCATTATCCTTCTTATTATTCTGATTTATTTCATTATAATAAAATTAGTACCTACTCCTTAGAGTGGTACTATTAACCAAACTTTTTTTTAGGGAATAGTACCTAACGCTCCAAAACTAGGTATTCCCTTTTTTTATTATATGTAAATTTCTTTTACATATTCATAGTATCATAAATATATAATATTTTCAAGTAGTTAAAACCTACTTCATATACTTATTTCCACTTTTCCAAGCTTCTCCTACTTTTTCACCAATTGCATAATAGCCATTTTGGAATTGGTCAAAGACAAAAGCATTTAATTTAGTAGGGTCAACTTTACCATTTGAATCAAGAACAGACTCATCTGCTAAAACATTAACTATTTCTCCAACTACTCTAAAACCATCTTCATCTTTTTGAATCTTATCAACTTTACATTCTAAAGTAATTGGATACTCTTCAATTATTGGAGCATCTACTCTTTCACTTTTAACTGCATGCATGCCACTTCGTTCAAACTTATCTTTCATTCTATTACCTGATGATGTGCCAAAGAAGTCTGATTCTCTCAAATGAGGAATATCAGCAACACTAATTGTAAAAGCCCCTCTTTCCTTAATATTTTGTGAAGTCTTATGACTTTCTGTAATATTTAAAGCTACTTTATTGTTATCACAAATACCTCCCCAAGCCATATTCATAACATCAACACTACCATCTTCACAGTATGTTGCAATCATTAAAACAGGCATTGGAAATAAATAAGGTTTTACATCTAAATCTTTTTTAGTCATTTTTATCATCTCCTACTATCATTATAAAACTGAATATTTATTTATTCAATACTACAACAATTCAGTATTTAAGTAATAATAGTAATGTAGTAATTCTTTTTTATATTCCACAATTTTACCTTCTGGTAAGACTAACATCCTAGTAACTCCTATTTGTTCTACAAAAGATGGATTATGACTAACAATAATTAAAGTACCGGTATAATTCTTAAAGTTTTCACCAATAATAGCTTGGGTCTCTGGGTCAAAGTGATTAGTAGGTTCATCTAATATAATGATATTAGTTCTTTGAATAAGTATTTTACATAAGGCAACTCGTGCTTTCTCTCCAGGTGATAATACTTTTACTTTCTTAAAGACATCATTATTAGAAAATAGAAAGTTACCTAAGAAAGTCCTAAGTTCATTATCACTATAATTAGGATTATCTATATTTTCTAAGATAGTCTTATCTTCATCTAATATCTCTAACTCCTGGGCGTAATAAGCAATAGAGGCATGATAACCATAATCTATTTCTCCTTTAATAGGTTTTAATTTACCAACAATTAGTTTTAATAAAGTTGATTTACCAACACCATTTTCTCCAATTATTAAAAACTTCTCTCCTCTAGCCATCTGAAATGATAAATTATGATATAAATCACTCTTACCTGGATAATGAAAAGTTAAATGTTTTACTTCTAAAGGTATTTTACCACTGACTTCTTTAGGCTCTACTTTCATTGTAACAGTCTTATATTTTTCTTCTCTTACTTCTAACTCATCCAACTTTTTTTCTAACATTTTTTTCCTAGACTGCCCTAATCTTTTCAAATTATGATTAGTACGAGATGCTCCCTCTGCTCTTTTAACAACTTCTTCAAGTTTTTTTATTTCTCTTTCTTGTTCTTTTATTCTTAACTCTTTTTCTATCATCTCATTAGCATAGAGCCTTTTAAATTCTTTATAATTACCCTTATATACTTTTATTTTATGAGTAACTTTATTAATAAACATGGTCTTAGTAACTACTTCATTTAAAAAGTCTATATCGTGACTAATAACTAAAACCATACCATGATAATTCTTTAAATAATTAATAACAAAGTCTTTAGTCTTAGCATCTAAATGATTAGTAGGTTCATCTAAAAGTAAAATATCAGAGTTTGAAAAAAGCAGTCTTGCAAAGGCGATTTTAGACTTTTGTCCTCCTGATAAATCTCCTACTTTCATCTCTAACAATTCACTATCTATCTTCATGTTTTCAATTAATGATAATAATTCATCTTCTGCCGTATATTGATTTAAACTATCAAGTTCACTTTGAATCTTTTCCGCTTGTCTTAAAAGTTTATTTTGTTCAAGTTCACTAGCATTACTTAATTTCTCATAGACTTTATTTAACTCTTGTTCTAGCTTTTCAATAGGTCTTCCACTATATAAATAATCTAAAACATTTTTCTCTTTATCAGTAAAATTAATCTCTTGCGGAAGATAGCCTATCTTTTTATTATTTATTGTAATCTTACCAGCATCTAAAGATTCCTCTTTTAAGATAATCTTAAATAAAGTAGTCTTCCCTGCTCCATTTACCCCAACAACACCTACTTTATCATTATCTTCAATTAAAAAGGAAGCATCATCATAGATGACTTCACTACCAAATGCTAGATACATATTTTTACCTTTCATAGATGATACCTCCTTTAATATGTTTATTAATATAACAAATTTATATATATTTAATATCAGTTGTAATAGTTAAATTAGGTTGCCTTTTAACAAGTTTTTTTTGAAGGTTACTATAAGATTCAAATCCAAATTTAGCCCTACTTTTTACTTCTTCAAAACTATCTTTAGTTAGTCCATAATCTTCTAATAATAAATTATATATTTCATTTGTTATCTCAATTTCTCTTTTATCTTCATCAGTTAATTCTTTTTTACTATCTAATTCTGTAAACATATCTTCATATTTTTTTATCTCTATAGAGTGTTCATATCTCCATTGTGAACTAGGTCCACCTATTTTTTTACGAGAAGATGGATAAGGATTCTTAGCATCATATAACATTTCTAACTTATTCATTACTCTATTTAATTCTTTTTCTCTTAATTCTTTACTTTCTAATGTTTTAGATAGACTAATACTACCAATTATCATTGTTTTATATTCATCAGGTATTTTGTCATTAAAGCTTCTTCTTTCACCATAATAAAAATCAAATAAGCTAACATTCCTATCACTTAAACGTGTAGAAACATATAACCTTTCAAAGCCCTCTTCATTACCAGAAATATTAAACTGCATTTCTTGCTTTTTAAATAGGGTTAAAGCTCTATTATAGATATTATATATCGCTACTTTCTTATATACATCTAATTCAGATAAAGCTTCTCTATCTTCATCTTTAATATAATCTCTTATAACAGAAAATTCTAATTCTATTAAAGAATTTAAATAATCTTGCATAGGATTAGATAATATTCCCCTATAAGTCTTTAATAATTCTAATAGTTCTTCCTTTGTATTAACTCTATTCCAATTATTATTACTTCTTACAATTCTCATATAAAATAAACCTCCCAAATAATTTCTTAATATATATTCTAACATATTATTAATCATATTTATCAAAAATTTGATGAATTAAAAAACAGTTAGCATTTCCATCCTAACTATTTCTAATTACAATATCACAAGTATCTTCCATAATAGAATCTTCTTTAATTATTTCACCAATATTATCTACTACTATCTTACCTGGATTAGGATTTTTAATAGATAAAATATTGACTTCTGAATATTCAAATGTTGAATATATTTTTCTTTATAACCTGCTTTCAATTAGTTCTGGTATAAAGAAAAATAAAACCATTTCTAATTGTTATTTACTATTTTACATAACTTTTTTTGATAATCATCTAAGCTTTCGTCATCACTAATAACTTGACTAGTGTAAATATCCCTGCTATCTTTAACTTTTTCATCAAAATAATAATCAGCTAAATTATATGGTGTTGATAATATTTTTTCAGTTTCCTCTTTTTGTCTAGAAATAGAGACTTTTTCTCTTATATATCTTATTTTATCTTGTTCAATTGCCATTTTAAAAATATCAATAATATAATTATAATATTTTAAATTGTAGGCATTGTCTTTTAACATTCTAATAACTCTTATAGTAAGTTCTAAATCAGTTATTTCACTCCATTTAGTTTGAACATCATAATTAGAAGGACAAAGTTGGTGAATATTACTAATACCAGCATATACAATATCTTTATCACGAGAAAACTCTAAATTATTCCAGATAGGCGGAATATCTTTACAAAATATATTTTCATCTCTGTCATAGAAATAGCTTCCCCATTTCTTACTTTTCTTATTTAAAGCTGCTAAATTGCCATTTCTAAATCCATTTATATTTTCCCAAGGTTTATTAATCATTGGTATTTCTACTAATTTTTTATCTTTGATATCAATAATACAATGCTTATTATCATGCATTATAATGTATGATAAAGAATCTGAAAATGGTGTTGCATACTTAAAAGTATTTTTAGAAAATAAAATATTACCATCTAAGTCAGTATAAAAGTAGCTATCTTCACTAGATAACCCTATTTTATGCAATTTATATAAAGCAATTCCCTCCTCTACATCAACTAAACTTAGTTCAATAGGTAAACCAAGATTTTCTTTTTTTAATTTTTCTCTTATAATATTTTTTTCTATCATAGTGAACCTCCATATAATTATTGTATAATACATTCAGATTGATTTCAATAATTAGATACTTCATTTATAAAAATAGTTAGCATTTCTATACTAACTATTTCTAATTATAATATCACAAGTGTCTTCCATAATAGAATCTTCTTTAATTATCTCACCAATACTATCGGCAATTATTCTACCTGATTTAGGATTTTTAATAGACATGATATTACCTTTTATATCAGCTTCCACATCAGAATACTCAAAAGATAAATCAGTCTCTTCCATTGTACAATTAATTAACTTAAGATTTTTACAGTAACAAAGAGGCTGGGTTCCAATAATCTTACAATTAATTAAAGTTAGTCCATCAGAAAACCATCCAAGATATTCTCCTTTGACTAAAGAATTTTTAACTACCACATTCTTACTATGCCAAAAAGCATCTTTAGTATCTAAATTAGAGTTATCAATAGTTAAATTCTCCATATATTGAAAAGAATATTTACCAGTAAAGTTTAAATTATTTATAATAACATCACTACTATCAAATAAAATATATTCTGAATTAATAGTTGAGTCTCCTATCGTTAGATGATGAGACTTCCAGCCAAACTCTCTTGAATTAATGTTAGAGTTTTTAACTACAATATTATTGCACTCTCTTACAGCTTTCACAGAAGTAATTGTAACATTATCTATAAGTCCATCACTAGCATACCAAATAGGGGCTCTTGTTAGTTCATCTAAAGTACTATTAATAAGTTCAAACTTCTTATCATGCCATAAAGGATATCTTAAAGAAAAGTTACAGTCAACTACTTTAATATTACGAGCCTCTTTTAAAACTGATTACCCATCTTTAGGGCCAGCGAAAGTACAGTTTTTAACCTCACTATTCTTTAGGTTATATAAAGCTCTTTCTTCATCATAAGTTTTATTTTCAATTAAGTTCATAATATCACTACCCATCTATACTTATTGTAACATTAACATTCCCTTTTCCTAAAGCATTTTTTAAGTTATCTACATTGTCTATCTTACCAAGTCTTGTATAACTATAAGGAGTATCAAAATCTTCATAAAAGATAACTAAGCAGTCACTTCCATATAACATAATATCTCCTGTACTTATACTACCAGGTCTATAACTATTAGTAGGAAGACTCTCATCAAAATAATAATACTTTTCATTACCATTTAATTCACTCATACTAACTTCTAGTGGAAGGCTATTTAAAAGCTCTCTTGTTGTTTCGTTATCTTCAAGCGTTGCTATAAAATCATTTCCATTTATTGATAAATTTATCTTCATACTTAAATCATCTCCATCTATTTCTTCACTAGTGTTTATTTCCCTATCTTGATTAGTATCATTGTTACCATCTTTTAAATTAATTACTACTAAAGTTACTACTAATATTATAATAACTATTAATACACCTAACAACACTTTCTTTTTCATAGTTTCTTACCTTACTAAAAGAAGAGTCTAGTACTCTCCTATTTCAAATTGTTTTTAAAGAATTCTTCTATCTTATCAAAAGGAATAATATCTTTTCTATCATATAGATCTGTATGAACAGCATTAGGAATTATCATTAATTCTTTATTATCAGTATAATTGCTATTTTCGGTCATATTCTTATAAGCATCACGACTCATATAACAAGAGTGAGCTTTTTCACCATGAATCATTAAAACAGCACTTCTTATTTCATTACTATAAGTTAAAATTGGTTGATTTATAAAGGACATTGTTCCAATAACATTCCAACCTTCATTAGAGTTTAAACTTCTCTTATGATAACCTCTTTTAGTTTTATAATAATCATAATAATCTTTTACAAAGAATGGAGCATCATCTGGAAGAGGATCTACAACTCCACCTGCTCTTTTATAATTATTAGTTTTATAGTCTTCTGTTCTTTCATTATTTAAAGTAGCTTTTTGATTATATCTTGCTTCTTCATTGTCATCATTATCAAAATAACCTTTAACATTAATTCTTGACATATCATACATTGTTGATGTAACAGTGGCTTTTACTCTTGTATCAATGCAAGTGGTATTAAGAGCCATACCACCCCACCCACAAATACCTAAAATACCAATTTTTTCAGAATCAACATTATCTTGAACAGATAAAAAGTCAACTGCTGCTTGAAAGTCTTCAGTATTTATATCAGGACTAGCCATATAACGAGGAGTTCCTCCGCTTTCACCTGTAAACGATGGGTCAAAAGCAATTGTTAAGAATCCTCTTTCTGCTAACTCTTGTGCATATAATCCTGATGCTTGTTCTTTAACTGCTCCAAAAGGTCCACAAATAGCAATAGCTGTGTATTTATCCTTATGTTCTTTAGGTTCATAAAGGTCTGCTGCTAACGTAATTCCATAACGATTATGAAATGTTACCTTTCTATGATTTACCTTATCACTTTTAGGAAATGTTTTATCCCATTCATTAGTTAAATTTAATTTTTCTTCTTTCATTTTATCTCTTTCCTTTTTTTTTAATACCAATCATGTTTTTCATTTCTATCTAAAGCATTAATTCTATTCATCTCATCAATAGTTAATTCAAAATCATAAAGTTCTGTATTTTCTTTAATATGTTCGGGATTAGATGAACCTGGTATAACTACTACTCCTTTTTGTAAGTTCCATCTAAGTATTACTTGAGCAGCACTTACATTATGATTCTTTGCAATATCAACTATCACCTCATCATTTAATAATTCACTAGTATGTCCTCTTCCTCCAAATGGATACCATCCTTGTACGACAATACCTAAACTTTGAATATAAGGAATAACATCATTTTCTTGATAATAGGGATGAATTTCATTTTGAACTAAAGCAGGCATTATATCTACTTGTGGTAAAAACTCTTCTAACTCTTCTACATACCAGTTTGATAAACCAAGAGACCTAATCTTACCTTGCTCTACATATTTTTCCATTGCTTTATAAGCTTCTACATCTCCTTCTCCTGGATGATGTAAAAGCATCATATCAATGTAGCCAATATCTAATTTCTCTAAAGCCATTTCTATCGCTTGTTCAGGATTATCATACTGAGTTGGATATATTTTTGTAATAACAAAGATTTCCTCTCTTGGTACATTAGAATCTCTTATCGCTCTACCTACTTCTTCTTCATTATTATACATATAGGCAGTATCAATTAACCTAACGCCTGAATCTAAAGCACTGCTTATGGCATTATAACAAGTATCACCTGTTAGACTATAAGTACCAATTCCATTTAAAGGCATTTTATAACCACTATTTAACAATACAGTATGAGTATCAAAATCAAAAGTAATATCATTAGATGCATTTTCTTTAATATTATCCATCTTTTTATTATCACATTCATCCTTATTTAATAGAAAAAATATTATGAAAATTACTGCTAATACTAGTATAACCCCAATAATATAAATTATTTTTTTATTCATAATATTTTAATCTTCCTCTATTAACATTGCTCTAACCATACTAGGTCTATCGGGATACCTTTTACCAGCACCAAGCCCTATTTTCTTAATCTTATATTTTTCAGGTAATTTTTCTTTATTCTTTAATGTTGCAACTATGGCAGCACCAGTTGGTGTAATTAACTCTCCTTCTCTATCAGTAATTTTAATATCTAAACCATAATTGCTTACTATATTTAAAACAGCAGGAACAGGAACAGGCATATCCCCATGAGCACAGTGTACAAATCCCTTTCCTTCATAAAGAGTTGAAACATAAACATTTTCTACTCCAAGATTTACTATAGAGAAAGCAACTGATACAATATCAATAATAGAATCAACTGCCCCGACT
>CAMMBO010000010.1 GCA_946494435.1 uncultured Mycoplasmatota bacterium | reverse complement strand
AAATAACATCGCTTTGGGAAGATACCCCGTAGCTTGCTGCGGGGAGTATTCATTTGTTGACTATAAAAATAGGAAAAACTATTTGTTAAAAGATGCCTATTATAGAGGCCAAAGTGAAGTTTGGGGAACTCCAGATGGTGGGGCTAAGACAAAATTTTATTCTAACTGGTATTTTTCACATGCTGATTTTGATAAGTTATGTGATCTAAAGAAAACTCCAAAAGTAAATAAAATTAAGGTTTATAGTAATCTTGTAAATGAGTTTATAGGTTATCCAAGTTTATTGACATTAACAAATGATGATGAATATGCAATTAATTTAAAAAAAGATAGTCAATCAAAAACAATTGAGATAAATAATCATAATATCAAAAATGTAATTATTGGTGATTGTTGGTATAGTAAACACAACGGTAATGACCATAGCATTGATATAAAATTGAATGGTTATATTGAGTTAGAACTAAATAAACGTGTTAATTATAAAGAAGTATATGATTATGTTTATGAACTTATCATATTCATTCAATTGCTAGTTCCTGATATGTTTAATATTTCAAGAATTTCTGTTTATGTTGATGATATTCAATATAGTTTATATGTACCATTAGAAGATAGAATATATAAAGTGGGCAGTGTGCAAACAACGGTAAAAGATGATATATTACATTTTTTAAAAAAATGTTATGATCTTATTCCATATAGGAAAAGTAAAACAGAGGTTAGAAACATTCCATATATTGTGTTAAATACATATCGTGGCCTTGAAGATAATTTTTTAATGTTTTATAGATTTATAGAATGTTATTACAAAAAACAAAATAAAAAAGGAATTGCAAATATGTTTATTAGATATAGTATAGAGAATAACTATAAAAAAGTTACTGAAATGAACAGTGACGAAATTGAGAATCTATCACAAGAAATTATCTCTTTAAGGAATCATTATGTTCACTCAGGATATTATATAAAAAATAAAAGTTTAAAAATTACATTTAAAAATATTGATGAAACAACACCTAATCCTAAAAATTATACTGTAAACAATGTTGATGTTAAATGGATATATGAAAGAACTAAAATTTTATATGATGTAGTTTTGGATATACTTTTTTCAAATATGTTAAATTATAAAAATTATAAATTTAATAAACATTTTTAATAATACTACACAATGACTATCACCAGGTGGAGAAGGGGCTGAAGTTATTTATGCTTTACGTAATAATTCTACTTTAGCACAGTCTATCTTGGAAGAAATAGGTAGTGAAGGACAAATTATGCGTAAATACTATCAAAGAAGGCTTCCTGAAGATCCATCAAAAGACTACTATTACATTATTAGAGAAACTACTCCTATGCAGTCAGTGTTAGTAGAATATGGTTTTATTGATAATGCTAATGATAGAGTTAAATTGCAAAATGATTTATTAAACTATGTGGAAGCGGTAGTTAGAGCGATAGCAGAGTATGCGGGGGTTCCTTATGTTCCTCCTGAGGGCAGTGGTAATAACTTCTATACTGTAGTAAAAGGTGATAGCTTATGGAGTATTGCTAATCGTTTTGGAGTTACAGTCCAAGCTTTAAGAGATGCTAATAACTTAACTAGTGATGTGTTAAGCGTTGGACAAATTTTAAGAATACCTGGTAGTAATGAAGGTGATGAAATTGTTCCTCCAAGTGGTAATGTCACTTATACTGTGCAAAGGGGAGATAGCCTTTGGAGCATAGCAAGTCGTTATGGAATAAGTGTTAATGATTTAAGACGTGCTAATAATCTTACTAGTGATACTTTAAGCATAGGGCAAGTTTTAATAATTCCAGGAGTAGGTAGCGGTAATGAAGGTAATGATAATATTACAGGACCATCTACTACTTATACTGTAGTAAAAGGTGATAGCTTGTGGAGCATTGCTAATCGTTTCGGGGTTACAGTCCAAGCTTTAAGAGATGCTAACAACTTAACTAGTGATGTGTTAAGTGTGGGGCAAGTATTAACTATACCAGGTGTTAGTGGAGAAGAAGATAATGGTGAAGATGAGGATAATGGAGCAGTCTTTTATTATACTGTAGAGCGAGGAGATAGTCTTTGGAGTATAGCAAGACGTTTTGGCGTTACGGTTCAAGAAATAAGAGATGCTAATGATCTTACTAGTGATACTTTAAGTGTTGGACAATCTTTAATAATACCAGGGATTAGTGCGGGAGATGACTTAGAAGATAATGAAGAAAATGATACAGTTCCTACTACTTATACAGTAGCCTCTGGTGATAGCTTATGGAGTATTGCTAATCGTTTTGGGGTAACTGTCAATGATTTAAAATCTGCTAATGGTTTAACATCTAACTTATTATCAGTTGGCCAAGTATTAATTATTCCTACAGCAGGTTCTAGTACTCCAGGAAGTCCAACCTATAATACCTATACAGTAGCCTCAGGTGACAGTTTATGGAGTATTGCTAATCGTTTTGGAACTACAGTTGATACTATTAAAACTTTAAATAATTTGACATCTAATTTACTATCCATTGGTCAAGTCTTACAAATACCAAATAATTGATGTAAAATCTAGTAAAAAGCATTGATTTACCAAGGCTTTCATGCTATCCTTATTATGTAAGCAAGATACATGCTTAAATTAATAGGAGGTTTTATAAATGAAAAAAGTAGAATTAGTTGAAGCTGTTGCAGAAAAAGCTGGTTTAACTAAAGCTGATGCAACTCGTGCTATTGATGCATTCTGTGAAACTGTTACTGAAACATTAGCTAAAGGAGATAAAATTCCACTAGTTGGATTTGGTACATTTAGTGTTTCAAAAAGAGCTGCTCGTGAAGGACGTAATCCTAGAACTGGTGAGACTGTTCAAATCGCAGCAAGAAATGCTGTTTCATTTAAAGCAGGATCTGCTCTTAAAGATGCAGTAAACTAGAAATAAGCCAGTGATGGCTTTTTTTCTTTATGTTAATATATTTAATTATTATTAATACGGTTACTTTTGTTATATATGGAGTAGATAAATTTCTTGCTGTTAAACATTACTATAGAATTAGTGAAAAGCTTCTATATTTGTTTAGTATATTTGGAGGAGCATTAGGAGCACTTTTGGGAATGTTTTTCTTTAGACATAAGACCTTAAAATTAAAGTTTTATCTTGTTAATATTATATTTTTAGTGGGATGGGTTATATTATTATATATTTAAAAAAGATTAATTAAATGGTAAAATATATATATATAAATAAATAGAAAGCAGTGATATAAATAATGTTAGATACAGCTTTTAATGTTTTAAAAATGATAGAAGATAACTCTTATGAAGCTTATATCATAGGAGGATTTGTTCGTGACTATATAATGGGTATTAAATCTAATGATGTTGATATTACTACTAATGCTAAACCAAAGGATTTAATTAAGATATTTCCTAATGCTAATATAGATAATGAAGTCTATGGTAGTGTTATAGTCTATTTAAATAATATTAGATTTGAAATAACTACTTATAGAGATGAGGGTAATTATTTAGATAATAGACATCCTGATACTGTTAATTATGTTGATGACTTAAAGATAGACCTTAAAAGAAGAGACTTTACTATTAATACTATTTGTATGGATAAAGATGGTAATATCGTTGATTTACTTAATAGTAAGAGTGATATAGATAATAAGATAATTAAAACGGTTATAGAGCCTTTAGAGTCCTTTAAAATAGATTCTCTTAGGATATTAAGAGCGATTAGGTTTGCTACTACTCTTGACTTTGAACTTGCTTTGGATGTTAAAGAAGCGATTATGCAATCTAAATATTTACTTAAAGATTTATCTATTAATAGAAAAAAGAGTGAGTTAGATAAGATATTTAGTAGTCCTAATATAGAGAAGGGAATTAAGTTAATAAAAGAGTTAGATTTAATCTATGTATTATATTTAGATAATATTAATAAAGTAAAGCCTTGTAGTCAAGTTATAGGAATATGGACAATGTTAGATGTTGATAATATATATCCTTTTACTAGAAATGAGTTAAAATTAATGAAAGATATAAGGGAGTCTATTAAGAATAATCCACTTGCCTTTACTACTCTTTATTATTATGATTTATATCCTTGTACAGTAGCAGGAGAGATTCTTTCTATTCCTAAGAAAGAGATTATGGATAATTATAAATCTATGCCTATTCATAAGAGAAGTGATATAGTTATAGATAGTTATGATTTAATTGATTATTTAAAGATAGAAGATGGTCCTATTATAAGTAAGTTATGGAAGGAGTTAGAGATTAAACTATTAAATTTAGAAGTTAATAATAATAAAGAAGAGCTTTTAAATCTTGCTAAAAAGATATATACTAGTATTAATTTAGTTAAGGAGGATGCTGATGAAACAGAAACAACTGGTTAGTTTATTAGAAAATAAAAGTATAGTAGTACCTCTTCTTTTTTTTAAAGAGTATAAGAAATTAAATATAAGTTTAGAAGAGTTTATGTTTTTAATGTATTTAAAAGATAAGGGTAATACTTTTACCTTTGATCCTAAGGAAATGAGTGAAGAGTTAGGTCTTAGTGTTAAAGATATATTAGTGTTAATTTCTTCTCTTACTGATAAGAAATTACTTATGATAGATACTTATAAAAACGATAAAGGAATAGGGGAGGAGAAGGTAGATATATCTTTATTCTATGAAAAAATAGCTTCTATTATTAGTGATGAGGTTATTAAAGATAATGAAGATGTGCTTGATACTAGTATCTTTTCTACTATTGAAAAAGAGTTTGGTAGGACTCTTAATTCTAGTGAGATAGAGTTTATTAAAGCTTGGGCTAGTACATTTGATAATGGTGTTATTATTGAGGCTGTTAAGGAAGCAGTACTTAATGGGGTATCTAGTATTAGATATATAGATAAGATTTTATATGAATGGAGTAAATTGGGAATAAAGACAAGTGAAGATGTTAGACATTTTCTTAATAATAAAAATAAGGAGATTAAAGAAAAAGAACCAGTAGAGGTTTTCGATTATGATTGGTTTGATGATGAAGATGAGTAAAGTAGAGATTATAGAAGACTATTTAGATGAATTATTTGAAGAACCTAAATGTGAACTTAATTATAATAATGATTATGAACTTTTAATTGCTATTGTTCTTAGTGCACAGACTACTGATAAGAGAGTTAATAGTGTTACACCAATATTATTTGATAGATATGATAGCTTGGAAAAGTTAATGAATGCCGATATTAGTGATATAGAAAGTATTTTAAGACCACTTGGCTCTTTTAGAAAGAAAGCAGTTTATGTTAAAGAGATTGCTAGAATATTAGTTTCTAAATATAATGGAAAAGTTCCAACTAATAGAAAGTGTTTAGAGGCGATGCCAGGGATAGGAAGAAAGACTGTTAATGTGTTTTTAGGAGAGTTTTATAATATTCCTGCTATTGCAGTTGATACTCATGTTGAAAGAGTTTCTAAGAGGCTTGGGCTTGCTAAAGATGAGGATAGTGTTAGGAAAGTAGAAGAGAAGTTAAAGAGAAAATTTAAAAGAGAAGATTGGGCTAAGAGACATTTACAACTTGTTTTATTTGGAAGATATCATTGTAAAGCGGTTAGTCCCAATTGTGATGAATGTAAGTTAAGTAGTATTTGTAAGTATAAGAAAAGAAGCTAGGTGTTAGCTTCTTTTTAAGTTCCATCAGGAGTAGTAGGTTCTTCTTCACCGCCATCTGTATTAGTTCCAGTAACTGTTACAGTAATATTTCCTGTTTCTTTGGTTTCACCATTATAAGTAAATCTATATTTTAATGTATAAGTTCCTGGTTCTGTTAATGTGGAGACGGATGTACTAGTAACTGGTCCTGATATACTTGATAAGGTCCAATTGCTAGTTTCACTCGTTACATCTGTTGAACCATTATAGACGGTTACATATTTTGTTATATCACTTATATTAAATGTTGGTACATTAATAGCACTTGCTGTTATTCTTAGATTTGCACTTTGTTTTTCTAATGTGTAAGTAGCAGCCTCACTATTTAGTCCATCATATTTTTGGAAGGTTGCAATTACTCTATAAGTACCATAAGGATTACTTGGATTGTTAATAGTATAACTTGTATTAGTTGTAAATCCTAGTAATGTATTATTAAAGTAAACATTATATCCAAAGTCACCATAAGATGAATTAGTATTGCCTGGATTAACTGCATTCCATGAAAGTTTAACACTACCATTAGAATATGTAGCGGTTAAGCCAGTTGGTGTTGCTAAATTACTTGTTTCAGCATTTCCTTTAGGTTCATGGTCTTTTTTGAAATATTCATAAATTGTACTTCCTGAGTATCCTGTTCCAGCAACTTTTGCTGTAGAGCTACCTGATACTAAAGGTACTCTAACAACGCTATCTGGCATTTTAAATTCTTCTTTATCTTCTTCAAATACTTCATTAGCGATGGCTGTAAATAATCTATCACGTTGTACTGTTCCTGATAGGTTATGAAAATAATAACCTTGGCTAACTAACTCTTCATTAGTTTTTTCATAACCATACCACATTGCAATAACAGTTTTTGTAGTATATCCAACTACCCAGGAATCTCTAATAGCATCATCAGCCATACCAAGTCTTTCTCTAGTTGCTTCATCAAAGTTAGTAGTACCAGTTTTCATGGCAACTCTATCCATCGCACCACCACCAGTTATACTAGTGTCATCTAATATACTTGTAATCATATAAGCAGTAGAGTCTTCCATGGCTTTTGTTTTTTCACTTTCGTGGGTATATTCTTCACCTGATGTATTAATAATAACTCTACTAACAGCATAAGGTTCATTATAATATCCACCATTAGAGAAAGCTGCATAAGCCCCTGCCATATCTAGGGAATTAACTCCAGTAAAAGCTCCTAAGGCGTGTGCTTCATGGATTTTTCCATTTTCTATTTCTGGTTCTATTCCTAGTTTTTGTACAAATTCAATTATTTTTGAATTATCTACTTGTTGGAAAGCTTTAAGGGCAGGAATATTTCTTGATAAAGATAAGGCTCTTCTTGTCGTCATATTACCCATAAATTTTCCGTCCCAGTTGTTTATTTCTTGACCTGTACTATATGAATAAGGTTCATCTACAAACATTCTATAGTTATCGTTACCATCATTATAACCAAATGTAGAAGCATTATTATATTCAATTAATGGTCCATAATCAAATAATGGTTTTGCAGTTGAACCTGGCTGTCTTCTAATTGTATCACTAGTTGCGAAGTTTAAGGTATTTACACCAGTTTTATTTCTTCCAGCTCCAATTGCTTGGATTTTACCAGTTTCACTATCTAAAACGGTAACACCGCTTTGGATAACATCATTAACCCAATTATAGCTTTCACCATTCATAACTCTATTTAATCCATCTTGTTTTTCTCTATCTAAGTTAGTATATATTTGCATTGAAACTGTATATGGGTTTTCACCAATTTTTTCTTCTACTTCTGCAACAACTGTATCAATATATCCTTGATATTCACTATTTCCACTTGTATCTGCAGAAGCATTATAATTTACAAGACTTTCAATACTGATTGAACTAGCTAGTTCTTTTTCCTCTTCTGTAATATAACCATGACGTTCCATTAAATATAATACTGTATCACGTCTTTTAGTAACAGCTTCCAAATTTTCTTCTTCTACTGGTCGATAGGCATTAGGTGCTTGGAACATTCCTGCTATAATACTAGCTTCTGCTAAATTTAAATCTTGTACGTCTTTATTAAAGTAAACTCTAGCAGCTTGACTAACACCATAGACATTACCACCTAAGTTATGGTTATTAACATAAAACTCTATAATTTGTTCTTTTGTATAATTTTTTTCTAGTTTAAATATTGATAAATAAATGTCTTGGAACTTTCTGATAACTCCATCAAGTCCTGTAGCGATACTAGATGTTAAGCTATTTTTAACAACTTGCATTGATAGAGTAGAAGCTCCACCGGCATCTGAGTTACCAAATACTTGACCAATTGATGCTCTTAAAAATCTTGGGGCATCAAAACCATTATGTTGGAAGAATCTTGAATCTTCTGTAGCGATTATAGCATCTACAAGTACTTCTGGTAATTCATCATAAGTTACTTTATCTCGCATTTCACTACCTAGTTTTGCAAATTCTTCACCATTTGCATCATATAAAATAGTTGGTTCACTACTATCTAGCTTTTCGGCATCAAATTTAGGATTAGATGATATTGCAATATAAATCATAAAGACAATACCTGCTAACATTACTAATATACCAAGAGATAGTATAATAATTAAAATTGTATTGACTATCTTTTTCTGTTTTGGTTTATTTTTTACACTATCTACTAATTTAGCAATTCCTGCTATTATTAGTATTCCAACTCCCATAAAGACTGTGAATAATAATCCTAGGACAAAATATCCTACAATCATTAAAATAATAAACATTGCTGTGCTTATTATAAATAATTTTTTATCTTGCTTAAGTTTTCTAGTTTTACTAGATTTACTTTTCTTTGTTTTTGCCATTATCTTTTACCTCCAAAAATTCATCTACTACAGTTAAGTAGTCAAGCCTAGGACGATACTTTTCTTTTAATAAATATCCTTTCTTATTAAAGAAATCTAAAGGAATAGATTTTCTCTTATTATCTTTAGTAAAAGAAAAAAGGTCCTCTGCTTTTAATAGATATGTTTTATTAAGTACACTAAAACGTACAATTATAAAGCCGATTCCCCCATGATTTGTAATATTTTCTAAGTGCTTTATTTGGTGCTTATGAATATTAGCTAGTGGGAATGAAGTTTTATTTTTTGTCTCTTTTGCTTCAAAGTCGATATAATAACCTTTATAGATACCATTATAGTCAGTAGTTGATGGTTCCATATAGAAAGCTTCTTTAATAGTAGAAGTTCTATCTTTTCTAAAATCAACTTTAGTGACTTTTATAGGAGTTGGTTTCTTATATATATATGCAATATCTTTATCTCTATAATAACTATTTGTTTCGTTTATATCATCTTCTAGAGTCATACCACGATGTGAATAGTTAATTACTTGTTCATGACTTTTTTTTATCCCATTAGGATAATTCATCTTTATCACCTATTAACAATTATACTATATCTTTTTAGAAATATCTATAATTATTGATTATTTTTATTTTTAGTAAATTTATAGATTTTAGGATTTTCTTCAGTAGTTTTTGTTATACCTTTTTTTCTTTTTCTTTTTATTTCATATAGTCTTGCATCAGAATATGCAACAGTGTTAATAGCTTCACTTAAAAATAAAATTCTTTTTTCAATATATGATGTAATACCTATAAATGATTTTTCTAAAATTAAAAATTCTTTTAAACCGTTATCTGTATATTCTTTACTTGAATCAGGTAATTCAGTATTACCATCTTCATCTTTAAAAATATAGAAGTGTTTGTATTCATATTTATCTTTTTGTTTGGCATAATCTTTTATATTGTAGTTTCTAGTTTGATATTTTGGTAGTTTATTTTTAATAGATTGTCTTTCTATATTAACAGTATTATTTTTTATTTTATATGCATGCTTTACATTTTTATCATCTACTAGTTTAACAATTATTTTATTTTCAGTGATATTGTGTCTAAAACTGAAATCAAATTCTTCTTTTTCTACATCACCAATTAATAGATGATCTAAATATATTTCTCCTTTACTATTTGTATTAAGGGTGAAGTAAATATTTTTCCCTTTAAAGTGAACTCGATTTGGATCGCTTTTATCTATATTGATAGCTAATCTTTCTATTTTTTTACTTTTTATATTTTTTAATCCAAACCATCCTATAGGTTCATAGTTGTTTAGTGCAAATAATTCCATTAAATCTTTGTTGTTTGTAAAACTTTCTATGTAATTAAGTATATCCATAATTTTTCCTCCCTAAAATTTGCTTACTATTATACTACTATTTAGTATAATGTCAAAGAAAAACTTGTTTTGTCGAATTTGTTGTTATTATTTCCTTATTATATTACTATGTATTTAAGGAGCTTGATACTTATGAATAATAATGATGTAATATTAATATTGTCTAGTCTTAGTAATAAAATTAAAGAAGCCTTAATATTAAGAGATGCAGAAGTTCTTCTAGAAAAGATTGACAAAAACTCTAATATTTTCTAAAATAAGAGTGTAAAGGGATTGGTGATTTGGATGTATCAGAATAAAATAACATTAACACCCCAGGAAATTTTAGAAAAGGATTTTAAGATTGATACAAGAGGATATCGTCTTAAAGAAGTTGATCAGTTTCTTGATGTTATAATTGGTGATTATGAACAATTTTTTGCGATTATTGATAGTTTAGAGAAAGAGAAAGCTGAATTATTAAGAGAGATTATGGCTTTGAAACAGGACCTTAGAAATGCTAAGATGAATGTGGAGATTGCTAGAAAGAGTACTGATACAACTGAAGTTAGTAATCTTGATATTCTAAGAAGACTTAGTCAACTTGAAAAAGAAGTTTACGGAAGAGATGATAATTAGTATTTTAGACAAGTGCTGGGATTAATTCCTAGAGGAAAGTCCATGCTCACACAGTCTGCGATGATTGTAGTGTTCGTGCTTAAGGAAAAAATAACTTAAGGTAGTGTTTAACACTAACGGCTTAGTCTTTACCTAAGGAGTTTCTATGGTGAAGACTTGTAAAGTGCCACAGAGACGAGCATCTAGGAAACTAGATGGATGAAACGCGGTAAACCCCACGAGTGAGAAACCCAAATTATGGTAGGGGAGCTTTAAGAAGAGAAATGAATCTTCTTAAGGACTAGAAATAGTAGATAAATACTTGTCACCTAGAAATAGGTACAGAACATGGCTTATTAAATATTAATTATAGATTGGAGAATAGATAAGTCTATGAAAGAGTTAGGATATTATCTTCAGGATACAAGAAGAAGTAATGGTGTTAGTTTAGAAGAGGCAGCGAGTGACTTGAATGTTGATGTTTCTTATCTTGAAAATATAGAGAGTGCTAATGTAAGAGCTTTTAAAGATGTTTATTATATGAGAGAACTAGTTAAGGAATATGCTAAATACTTAGGACTTAGTGAAGATAAGATACAGGATGAATTTAATGATTTTTTATTTGAACATACCTCTAAGATTTCTTTAGATGATATTAGGAATGCGAAGAAGAAGAAAGAAGAAGAGGAGAGATTAGAAAATACAAAGAAAATTCAGTCCCCTTATACAAAAGAATATAAAAGAAAAATTAAGAAGTTGCCATTTGTAATTACAGGTATCATTTTTTTACTTGCAATTATTATTTCAATAATTGTTATTAAAACTATAAATAGGGAACCTGCAGTTACAAGTGAATTGAAAGGAATAAGTGTTTATGAATACACCTACTAAGTTAACTGTTTTAAGAATTATATTAACTATTATAATGATTATTATTTTAATATTTCCATTTTATTTGGTGGGATTTAGTTTTCCACAGATTGAAGTTAGTGGTATCTATATAAAAACAGAATATATAATTGCGGGAGTTATCTTTATAATTGCAAGTTTAACGGATTTCTTAGATGGACATTTGGCTAGAAAGAATAACGAGGTTACTGATTTAGGAAAAATGTTAGATGCAATAGCTGATAAAGTATTAGTAAATAGTGCTTTAATAATACTTTCTTATAAAGGATTTATTCCTGTTGCTATTCCTGTTATTATTATATTTAGAGATACTATTGTAGATGCTATTAAGATGCAAGCTTCTAGTAAAGGTAAAGTTGTGGCAGCGATTAAATCTGGTAAGATTAAAACTGCTTCTATGATGGTGGGATTAGTTTTAGTATTCTTTTATAATTTACCATTTGAACTTTGGAATATTAGAGTTGCAGATTTTCTAGTATATTTTGCAACTATCATGTCAATAATTTCTATGATAGAGTATTTTAATCTTAATAAGAAGCTTATTTTAGGACCAAAAGAAAATTAAAATTTGGTTCTTTTTTTATGCGAATTTTGAAAATTCTCTAGGCAGATTTTTAAAATTCAGGGTGTTTTTTTGATGAATAACGGATTATCGCAAACCTTTGTTCGAAAAAATGCTTGACAATTTAATTTTATCCTTATAAAATAATATTGTAATATTTATTTGAGGAGGACATTATGAGTAAAATGACTAGTAAAGTTAGTAAAGATAAAAATTTGGAGGCAGTGCTTGCGGATATAGAGAAACAATTTGGTAAAGGGGCAGTTATGAGGTTAGGAGATAATCCTCATATGAAGATGGATGTAGTATCTAGTGGTTGTTTAAGTCTTGATATTGCTTTAGGAATAGGAGGATATCCTAAAGGACGTATTATAGAAATATATGGACCTGAGTCTAGTGGTAAAACTACTTTTGCTCTTCAAGCGATTGCTGAAGTACAAAAGACTGGTGGAAGAGCGGCATTTATTGATGCAGAACATGCTCTTGACCCTGTTTATGCGAAAAGACTTGGGGTTAATACTAATGAGCTTATTTTATCACAACCTGATACTGGTGAGCAGGCTTTAGAGATATGTGAAGCGTTAGTTAGAAGTGAAGCTGTTAATATTATTGTAATTGACTCTGTAGCAGCTTTAGTTCCACAAGCAGAAATAGATGGTGAGATGGGGGACTCTCATGTGGGATTACAAGCTAGACTTATGTCACAGGCTTTACGTAAGTTAAGTGGTACTATTAATAAGACTAATACAATTGCTATTTTTATTAACCAGTTAAGAGAGAAAGTTGGGGTTATGTTTGGTAATCCTGAGACTACTCCTGGTGGTAGAGCTTTGAAATTCTATTCTACGATTAGACTTGATATTAGACGTAATGAACAGTTAAAAGTTGGAGATAAAGTTATGGGTAATAAAACGACAGTTAAAGTTGTTAAAAATAAAGTAGCACCTCCATTTAAAACTGCTGTTGTTGATATTATGTATGGTGAGGGAATATCTCGTGAAGGAGAACTTATTGATTTAGGTAGTGAAGCAGGAATACTTGAGAAAACTGGTTCTTGGTACTCTTATAATGGTGAGAAACTTGGTCAAGGTAAAGAGAATGTTAAGTTATTACTTAAAGATAAACCTGAGTTAAGAGATGAGATAGAAGAAAAAGTTAGAGAGTACTATGGTATTAGCTTAAATAAAACTAGTGAAGAATAAAAAGAAGTCAGATGGCTTCTTTTATTTTTTCTTCTTCTAGGGTAAGTAAATCTCCAGGGGTGCAGTTTAATAATAAACATATTTCTTCAATATATTTGAAACTAATAGAGGTAGTTTCTCCTCTTATAATTCTGTTTAAATTCCTTGATGTTATATTCATTCTTTGACATAACCAGTATTTACTTCTCTTGTTTTGTTTTAATAGTTTTTCAATATTTACCTTAATCATTTTAGTTATCACCCGTTAATAAAATTTTATAAAAAAAGATAAATATAAATAAGATACTTGCATTACCCTTAGTTTAAGTCCCTTGACAAGATGCTAATTAAAACTTACAATAGAATTAGATTATAGTTTAGATTTTTATTTAAAGTATATATCTAATGGAGGTATAAAATGAATGAAATGTTACTCTCCATTTTACTGATAATTTTTGGATTAATTTGTGGTTTTGGATTAACTTTTTTAGTTACCTATATAAGAGAAGGGACAACTTCTAAAAAGATAGATAAAATGTTAAGCGATGCAGAGAAAAATGCTGATAAGATTAAAAGAGATGCTGTTATGGAAGCGAAAGAAAAGTCTTATCAGTTAAAACTTGAAGTCGAAAAAGATATTAAAGAGAAAAAGTCAGAACTTAAAGATAGTGAAAATAAACTATTACAAAGAGAGTCTAGTTTGGATAAACGTGATGAAATTTGTCAGAGACGTGAGGCTACTTTAGATGAAAGAGAAGAGAAGATAATTCAAAGACAAAAAGATATTCAAGAAAAAGAAGCAAAAGTGGAGGAAATTAAGAAACAACAAATTAGTTTGCTTGAAGAAATTTCAGGCTATAGTAAAGAGAAAGCTCATGATTTGATTATGAAAAATGTAAAAGAGTCTATGAGTAGAGAGATTTCTGTTTATATTAGTGAACAGGAAAATGAAGCTAAGTTAACTGCTGATAAAAAAGCTCAAGAGATGATAGTTAGTTCAATGCAAAGATACTCAGCAGATATTGCAAGTAGTGAGACAGTTACGGTTGTTAGTTTACCTAATGATGAGATGAAAGGTAGATTAATAGGTAGAGAAGGTAGAAATATTAGAACTATTGAAGCCGTTACTGGGGTTGACCTTATTATTGATGATACTCCAGAAGCAGTGGTGTTATCTAGTTTTGATCCTTTAAGAAGAGAGATGGCTAGATTAACACTTGAGACTTTAATAAAAGATGGAAGAGTTCATCCTACAAGAATTGAAGAAGTTTATGATAAAGTATGTAAAGAGACTAAAGAGAAAATTTTAGAGTATGGTAATAATGCTTTGTTTGAACTTGGTATTACGAAAATGGCTCCTGAGTTAATAGAGATAATTGGTAGACTTCATTTTAGAACTAGTTATGGGCAAAATGCTTTACAACATTCAATTGAAGTTGCTAATTTAACTGGACTTATGGCAGGAGAGATAGGTGAAGATGTATCTCTTGCGAAAAGAGCAGGACTATTACATGATATTGGTAAAGCTGTTGACCATGAGATTGAAGGAAGTCATGTTAGTATAGGAGTTGAGCTTGCCAAAAAATATGGGGAAAATGATGTCGTTATTAATGCAATAGCATCACATCATGGTGATACTGAAGCTACATCAGTTATATCTTCTTTAGTAGCAGTTGCTGATGCACTTTCTGCTAGTAGACCTGGGGCTCGAAATGATTCATTAGAGAATTATGTTAAGCGTCTTGCTCAACTTGAAGAAGTTGCTAATGATATAGAAGGTGTTTCTAAAGCATATGCAATGCAAGCAGGAAGAGAGTTAAGAGTTATAGTAGAACCAGATGAGATAGATGACTTAGAAGCTCATAGAGTAGCTCGTGATATTAAAGAAAAAATAGAATCTATTTTGAACTATCCTGGTACTATTAAAATTACTGTAGTAAGAGAGACTAGAGCTGTTGAAGAAGCAAAATAAAAGACTTGTTCTTTTATTTTGGTCATATTTAAGTAAAGGATGTGTGTTATATGAAGGTTGAGTTAATAGGAGCATTGGATTATGCTAAATTGAAAGAAGAGTTAAAAGGAAAAGTTAGTGGTACTGATATTGATAATATAATAGAATTAATACATAATATGGAAGTTGAAAGAAGATTAGAGATTGTATCTACTGCTGGTAGATTATCTAGAAATAAAGGTAATGTATTTGATGTTTTAGGTATATCAGAGAATAATTCTTTTGATAAAAATTTATCCTTTATAAAAAGAGTTATTAAGATGGGACATGATTCAATTACTGATCATGATTATCTTGTATTTGCTCTTCAAGATGTTTCTATTGTAGTTGAACAAACAGTAATTGCAGAAAGATATTCTTCATTTACAATTAAATCGAGAAGAGAAGTTGATTTTTCTAAAGTAGGTTATTATGTTCCTAATTTCCATGATATTAATGGTAATTTACTTGCGAATAATGAAGAAATAAGGAATGAATTTTCTGAACATGAAAAGTATTTATTTAATGATTATGAGAAATTAGTATCTATGGGTATTCCTTTAGAAGATGCTCGTTATATATTGCCATATAGTTATCATTCTAATTTTATTATGGGTATTGATGCACATACTTTGAAAGATATGATTATTAAATTTACTAAAACAAAATATAGTAAAGTAGAAGAACTTAATCAATTAGGAAATTTGTTATATGATATTGCCAAAGAAAATGTACCTTATATTATAGATGAGATAGATAATATTCCTATTAATACAGTAGATAGTGTTGATGATTATTTGGACAAATTGATTGATAAAAAGAGTTATAAGGTTTTAGATAAACCCAAATTGTTATCTTGTTCATCTAATGTAGACGATACTATTCTTTTATCTGCTATAATGCGTAGATATCAGTTTGATAAAGAAAGAGCATTAAAAGTTTATGATGTACTTAGTAAGGATTCATCATTTAAACAAGAATTAATGAAAAAGATTGCTTTTGAGTCAGATAAATTAGAATTATCACAAGTTAGTTTTGAGTTTCAAATACTTCTTTCTTTTGCGATTTTAACTCATTTAACTAGACATAGAACTCATCATATTATGATACCTGATTTTAGTCCTGTTGTTGATTTAAGTCAGTATAAGACTCCACCTAAAATTAAATCTATATGCAATGATAAGTTTAATGAGATATTCAAAAATAATATAGAAATGTATAATCATTTTAAAAGAGATTATCAAATAAGAGATGAAGATTTAATAGCTTTTACTTTATCGGGTAATATGGTAAATGTTCTTACAAATATGGATGGTAAGACTTTAGAACATATATTAAGCTTAAGAGAATGTAATAAATCACAGTGGGAGACTAGAGAAATGGCAAATGGATTACATGATGAAATTAGAAAGTTAGATGAAGCTAAATATTTTAGTAGTATTTTAGGGCCTTCTTGTGAAACACAGGGTATATGTAAGGAAGGAAAAGAGTCTTGTGGAAAAGTTTTAAAGTTAAGCAAGAAAAAAGAGTTCAATTAGTTTTGAGCTCTTTTAATATGCATGTTTTATCTTAATCTATAAACATTATTTCTTTATATCTAGTATTATTGGTAATATTAATGGCCTTCTACCAGTTAAGTTCATGATAAATGGTATTAAGTCTAGACTTAGTTGATTTTTAATATCTGTGAAAGTTGCTTTCTTATCTTTTAATGTTTCAGTAATAACGTTACTAGCTTCTCTTTCAATTTTTCTAATTAATTCTTCATTTTCATTTACTAAGACAAAACCTCTTGTTGTAATATTAGGTTTTGTAAGTAGTGTTCTTTCTTTAGAATTGATATTAGCTATTACTACTAAAATACCATCACTAGCCATTATTTTTCTGTCACGAATAACAGCACTACCAACTTCACCAATTCTAGAACCATCTACATAAATATCACTATTTGGATAACTTTCTCCTTTGGTTATTTTGTGATTCTTTAAGATTAGACTGTCACCATTCTTTAGAATAAAAGTATTTTCCTTAGGAATACCACAATCTATTCCTAGATTTGCATGTTGTTTTAACATTCTATAGTCTCCATGGAATGGCATTAAGTATTTAGGTTTTAATAATCTTATCATTAACTTTAGTTCTTCTTGGTTAGCATGACCTGAGGTATGTAAATTATTCATAGTCATGTTAGTAAATACTTTAACACCTTTTAAATATAACTTGTTAATAGTTTTATGAATACTTAAAGCATTTCCAGGAATAGCACTTGATGAAAATATGACAATATCATCTGGTCTTAATTTAATTTGTTTATGAGTACCATCTGCTATTCTTGATAAGGCTGCTAGAGGTTCTCCTTGGGAACCAGTACATAGTATTGTTACTTCTCCAGGCTTTAAAGTATTGGCAACTTCTGGGGATACTAATAATTCTTTATGGTCAATATAGCCACCTTTAATAGAGATATCTATATTATTTTCCATACTACGTCCAAAGACACATATCTTTCTACCATGTTGATAGCAGGATTCAAATATATGCTTTAATCTGTAGATATTAGAAGCGAAAGTTGCAATAATAATGCGGTTATATTTGTACTTATCAAAGATATCTATAATAGCATCATCAACACGAGATTCACTAATAGACATTCCTTCATTTAAAGCGTTAGTACTATCACTTATTAGTAAATCTACTCCTTCTTCACCAAGTTTAGCCATTTTATAAAGGTCCGCCATTGGTCCAATTGGAGTTAGGTCAAATTTAAAGTCTCCAGTTGTAACAATTCTACCATTAGGTGTAGTAATACAAATACCATGAGAATCTGGAATAGAGTGAGTAGTTCTAATAAACTCTACTTCCATATACTTAAATTTTAATTTTGTATTTTCATCATATGCATATAAATTATCATATCTAATGTTTCTGTCTTCTAATTTTAATTTAATTAATTCTTTAGCTTGATTAGGGGCATAGATAGCAGGAATTTTTACACTTTGTAATAAAAAAGGTATCGCTCCTATATGGTCTTCATGACCATGTGTTATTAATAGAGCTTTAATTTTATCTTCATTGTCTTTTAAAAATGAGTAATCTGGAAGGACATAATCTATACCTAAAAGTTCTCCTTCTGCAAAACATACTCCCGCGTCTATAACAATAATTTCATCTTCATGCATTACACAATACATGTTTTTTCCTACTTCTCCTAAGCCACCTAAAACAATTATCTTTGTTTCATCTGACTTTTTATTCATTGTTTCTCCTTTCTTTTTAATAAAACCTCGAAGAACTAACCGATATAGATTATACACTATTTTTTTAGTTTTGTCTATTCATCACTTTACATAGACTCTAAATTTATAGAATTGACCTATAGGACTTAAGTTGTTTGTTATGTAATCATATATTTTTTTACTAGCTTGTGTTTTTATTATTTTATTTTTACTTTCTTCAAATACTAGAGAAGTTACTATAATACTACCATTATCTAGATTTTTTATCTTTTTAATCATTTCTTCTTCACCATTATATCCTAGGTTACCTTTTAGAGTTAGATCATATTCTGTTATGGGAATATTAAGACTTAATTTATATAAATATGCTTCCATCATAAAAAAGTAAACATTATCATAATCATCTTTAAAGTAATTTTCTAAAGCATTTAAATCATTACGATATTCCTTTTGAAGATAACGATATTTAAAGAGTTTATTATCATAAGTAGGTTGACATAAGTTATAATTAATTATTAAAGAGATAATTGGTATTATAATAAAAATAGGGGCAGTTTTAATAATTAATTTGTTTATTTTAGGATACTTTCTTAATAGATAATAAACTACTGGGGTAAATGCTAGAAGAGTGTGACTTATGTTAAATAGGGGATATGACATTATTTGGAATGCTATGATATAGAGTAAATCTTTATCTTTTGTTTTTATATATTCTCTTATTAAATATATTAATACTAGTACTACTATAATAGTTATAAAATTATAGTTTCCATTGCCATTAGAAAAGTCTAATAATCCTAGAAAAGCATAGTTTATATAATCATATAGAGCATTATTTAAATATAAATATCCTATTACTAATAGATTTGTTATGATAACTGGTATTACTCTTTTTAATATCTTTTTAGGCTTTTTTAAATAATAAAGAGTAGGAAGGGCTAGGAAAACGCCAATACTTGATTTAGTTAAGAAAGCAAGACTTATTACTAGACCTATTAAATAATCACTTTTGTTATTCTTTTCTAGATAGATTAATAAAAATACATAGAAAACAGTTAATGTGTTGTAGCCTGGGGCAGTATTAAAGAGAAAATATATAAAGAAAGGAAAGATTATCTTTTTATCTAATTTGTATATTACAAATAAAGTTAACATGGCATAGAAGGTATTTATTATATAAAATATTATCATGTTATTACCTAAAAGTTTCATAAATAGTCCGGTTATGGTTGGGTAAAGTGGGGTAATTACCATATTGAAGTCTTTATACATAATTAGTCCATCACTTACGTTTTTACTGAAACCATAATTCCATAATAAATCTAGATCTACGGGTCTAAAAAAGTTAAAACAAAAGATCATAATATAACAAAATATGAAAAATAGAATTATTTTCTTATTCTTTTTTATTACTGCTAACATAAATATCTCTCCAATTCTTATATATAGTATATCAAAAATATTTTGAGTGAATTCTCAAAGTAAATGCCCGTGATAAAATAAGTGGTATCAATAGACAAGT
>CAMMBO010000009.1 GCA_946494435.1 uncultured Mycoplasmatota bacterium | reverse complement strand
CTGCCCTTTTTTAGGTTTTTTCCTAAAATAAATTTAGTTTTATTTTTCAGATTATCGTCCTTCCTATTATAAGATATGTTTTAAAATTATTTATTGTACTTAAAAATTAAGTTTTCAAATTCATTTTTAATTTCTTCGAGTCTCTCTTCACTAGATGCTTCAAATCTTGCCGTCAAATTAGGTCCTGTATTAGAGGCTCTTACACTAGCCCATGAATCATCAAAAGTAACTCTTACTCCATCTATATTATTATAAGTATAACCTTTTTCTTTACAATAATCTTCTATTTTTTTAACAACCTCAAATTTTATCTCATCATGAGTTTTATATTTAGTCTCTGGTGTAGAATAATATCTATTAATACCCTCTAATAATTCATCAACAGATTTTTTAGTATTAGAAAGTATCTCTAATAATCTAAGTCCAGCATAAATACCACTATCAAAGCCTAAGAATTTATCTCTAAAGTAAACATGACCAGATAGTTCTCCTCCAAAAGCAAGGTCTAACTCTTTAACTTTCGCTTTAGTATATGAATTACCTGTTCTATAACAGTAAGGTGTTCCTCCTAGTTTAATTATCTCATCTTCTAGACTCTTACTACATTTAACATCATAAAGAAAAGTCTTATTACTTACTTTATTAATGATATCTCTAATAATTATAATCATATAGTAATCTATTGGTATATACTTACCACTACCTGAAATAACTCCTACTCTATCACCATCACCATCAAAAGCAAGACCAACATCTGCTTTTCTATCTATAACTGCTTGTTTTAACTCGTCTAAATTACTTTCAATAGATGGGTCTGGATGATGATTAGGAAAACTTCCATCACTTTCTCCGTTAATAATGGTATAATCTACATCTACTCTTTTAAAGACATCATCTAAAAGAATAGAAGTTGTTCCATTACCAGGGTCAAGTACTACTTTAACTTTTCTTTTACCAAAAGATAAATTATCTGTCAAAGTACTTAAATAATCTTCTTTTACATCTTTTTTAGTAATAGAGCCTTCTCCATAATGAAACTTACCTTGCTTTATATAGTTATAGAAGTCCTCTATCTCTTTTCCTTTAGCATTATCATAATTTTTAAAGGCAAACTTAAAACCATTTTCGTCTTTAGGATTATGACTTGCTGTTATCATAATACCTGAATCAATACTTAAATCAATACAACCAAAATAATACATTGGCGTTGTACATAGTCCTAAATCATAAACATTAATTCCTGTATCAATAAGTCCTTGAATTAAAGCTTGATGTAAATCAGGAGAAGATAATCTATTATCATGCCCTACAACACATTTATCTTTTCCTAAATCTATTAATTTACTACCAAAACCAACTCCTATTGTATAAGCAGTATCTACATCTATATCAGTAGGTACAACTCCTCTAATATCATAACCTCTAAATATATATTTATTAATATCTTCTTTTATTTTCATATTTATTCCTTTCTAACTTTAAAGTATATCATCTTTTTAAGATTTATCATAGTCTTTAAACTATTTCTACACAACTTGACAATTATTTTTGCTTCTTTTTTATTCCTTTTAAACTATATCTTTTTAATTTACTAAGAGGGTTATTGTAATCACTAATATTTATCCAAGGAAAGGCATTTAACATATGTCTAACAAAGAAATTAGTCTTAATATCTCGTTTCTTAGTAAGTTCTTCTCTTATTAGTTTTGTAATCTCAGCGGTTACATCACGACTTTTAAACTTACGCGATGATACTTTAACTTGATAAAGAGTTCTAATAGTAATAATAACATCACTAAGAAAAATAAACATTAAAATAACCGCTACTATTCTTAAAGCTAGTATAGGAAGTTTATCTACAATAGATACCACTACAGGATTAAGTATATAGGTAAAGAAGACTCCACCTATACCAAAAAGAAAGGCATTAAATAGACAGACTCTTCCTTCAATGTTAAATCTTCTATCACTATAATCCCACCATCTAGCTTTAAAGATCTTTTCTAAGACATAACTGGTAATATATTCAACAGTGGTACAGACAAAAGCACTCATGACAAAGACTGTAACTAAATCAGATTTATATCTTATAATAAATGAGCCCATTAACAAACAACATATTCCGTATATTGGTAAATATGGTCCCAAAAAGAAACCTCTATTTAAAACAAGCTTTTTATCATGTATAGTACAACTAATTATTTCTACAATATAACCAAAGAAAGAATAAAACATAAATAAAAGAAAAATATAACAAACTGAATCAAACATAAAACTTCACCTAACCTATAAGCATTGCAAGTATTGCGATTATAACACCACAGCCTAACCCAATAATAGTAATCTTTTTATTAGAAGTCTTCTTAACTTTAGGATATAACTCAAAGATAATAATATATAAAAGCATACCTATAGTAAGAGCAAGTAAGGAACCTATTACAATATCACTAACAGCATTAATATTTAATAAGTAAAGTAATAAACCTCCTACAAAACTGGAAATAAATAAAGATATTATACAAAATAGATATTTACCTAGTTTTTCATCATTATTTAAGGTTGTAGTAACAATTATTCCTAAAGGTACATTATGAAGTCCAACCCCTAAAGCCATCATTATACCTAAATTAATATCATTAGTAGCAGTTAAATAAATAGCCATACCTTCAACAAAATTATGAATGATTAAGGCAATAGTAGCAAGAACACCAATATGAACAATATTTTTCTTCTCTTCTTTCTTAGTCATCTTAACATCTTCATGTTCAGGAACAAAATCATCTATTATTTTAAAGATTAAAAGTCCAAGACAAGTGAAAAGAATAAATAGATAAATATGTTTAATACCTAAATGCTCTATAGTATGTCCTAATAAATCTGTTAATATTAGCATTGTAAGGATTGAAAGTGCAAAGGCAAAGATAAAGTCTAAGACTTTCTTTTGTTTCTTTAAAAAGAATGCTATTATAACACCTATAATGATAAAAAATCCTAATAAGAATGTTATAAATAAAGCAAGTGTATTATGCATAAGTTATCACTCCTCATCTATATCCATATATAAATTTATTTCATCTTCAGTTGGGAAATCTTTTAACAAGTTATCAGGAAGTTCATTAAATATTTTATTTTCACTAACTCCTACGGGTTTATTAATATATTTTAAAGTATAGTCTACTATTTGGTTATTTTTGCTAGAACATAAAATAATACCAATAGATGGATTATCATTATCATCTTTAACTTGTTCATCTAATGCTGTTAAATAAAAGCCCATCTTACTGCCAAATTCAGGTTTAAACTTACCTACTTTAAGTTCTACAGCGATATAACATTTTAGTTTAATATGATAAAATAATAAATCTATATAAAAATCTTCATCACCTACTGTTATTTTATATTGGTTACCCACAAAAGAAAAACCACTACCCAATTCTAATAACACATTTTTTAAACGTTCTAGCATCTTATTTTCAAGTTCTCTTTCTTTATAGTCTTCAGTTAATTCAATTAAATCAAATACATAAGGTTCTTTCATAATATTATTAGCAAGATCACTATTTTCTTTTAAAGTTACTTTAAAATTATTATGTTTTACATTTTTAACCTGTCTTTTATATAAATCAGTATCTATCTGATAAACAAGAATACTATCAGACCATCCTTCTTCTAAACATTTCTCTATATACCATTTACGAATATTCTTATCCTTAACTTTTTGCATTAAGGTAATATTATGTTTCCACGGTAATTTTGCAACCAGTTGCAAAAATTCATTATCATTTTTATACTCATTATAAAATGCTTTCATATAATTTAAATTACGAACAGAAAATCCCTTTAAATTAGGAAATGTTAGTTTTAATTCTAAAGCCAAATTTTCTACAAACTTATTTCCCCAAGTATAATTTTCATTAATTGTTTTACCAATTCTGTAGTACAAATTTACCAAATCAGCATTGGCGTTTGTCATAACTTTTAATTGAGTACTTTTAACATCATTTTTTATATTATTATATATTTCTTGAAATGACTTATCTAACATAGTGTTTCCTCCTTAAAATTTAAAGTATTACTGTTAAAATAACAATTAAAGCTAAGATAATACGATAAATCATAAATAGTTTAAAGTCATGTTTTTTAAGATATTGTAATAAGAATTTAATACAAATTAAACCAGTAACAAACGATACAACAATTCCTAAGATAAAGATAGTGGCGTTTTGCATTATTAATTCTACTGCTCCATCATCAAGTAACTGAAGAACACAGGCTCCAAGAACAACAGGTGCTGATAGATAAAAGGAAAACTTAGCTGCACTTTCTCTATCTACTTTTAAACATCTAGCGCTTGCAATTGTTGTACCACTACGAGAAAAACCTGGTATTAAGGCAAAGACTTGAGAACAACCAATAATAATAGCATCTTTAAAAGATAGTTCTTTAGTATTTTTCTCTTCTTTACTATTTTTATCTACAAGATAGATGATAATACCCATTACTATTAGAGCTGTTGCAATTAAAAGATAGTTAGTTCTAATAGCATCTTCAATAACATCTTCAAATAAAACTCCTACAATAGCAGCAGGAATAGTAGCAACTACTATTTGCCAGAATAGTTTACCATCCTTATCTTTAACACCTTTAGTTACTCCTTTTATAACCATATTTAAAAAGTCTTTAAAGAAGAATACCGCTATCGCTAACAAAGTACCTAAGTGTAATGCTAAATCAAAGCATAAAGCCACTTTAGTAGACATATCAGCGCCAATTCCAAAAAGGTCCCTAAAAATAATTAAATGGGCACTACTTGAAATAGGCAAAAACTCCGCAATTCCTTGAATAATTCCTAAAATAATTGTATTAATAATATCTGTCATAATTAACCTCTTTTCTACTAATTAAGTATATCATTAAAAAAGAATAATTAAAAGAACTAGAAAACAAATTAGACACATCTAAACAAATTTATCAAAAAGAAAAAGCATAGTCTAAACTATACTATTTCTCAAAACTTGCCATTATTACAGGTACTACATTCTTCTTACGAGAAACACAGTCTTGTAAATATTCTCCTTCACTCATATCTTTATCATAAGCATTATCCATTATATCTTTAGCTTTTCTATTGAATAGAACATAAGAACCATTCTTAATGATATCTGTTATATATAAAGCGATTAATGAATAGTTATTACCCTCTGCTTCTCTATCTAAGGTATCAAGATAAGCATCCATATCTTTCTTAATATCATCAAAATTAGTAGTAAAGAATTGTCCTATACCTAAAGTCTTATCATCTACTGTATATAGTTTAAAGTCATTATATAGTACATCTTCATGAGTCATACCATCAAGTGATGTTCCCGCTTTAATTAGATTAAGTCCATATTCTTCATAATCTACTCCAGCGATACTAGATAACTCTTTAACAGCTTTTCTATCTAATTCTGTAGTTGTAGGTGATTTAAGTATTAATGTATCTGATAAAATTCCCGATAACATCATACCCGCTATTTCTTTAGGTATTTCAATATTTCTTTCTTTATATAGCGAATAAATAATAGTATTACTTGAACCAACAGCCATATTTCTAAAGTTAATAGGACTTGCAGTTGATAAACTACTTAAATTATGATGGTCAACTATCTCAATTATTTCTGCTTCCTCTAATCCTTCAGCACTTTGCTTTTCTTCATTATGGTCAACAAGGATTACTTTCTTAGGATTTTTAGAATCTAAATCTGTTATTCTTAGAAGTCCTAAACATTTACCTGTTCTTCCATTGATAACAGGATAATTAGTATGTCTTAGTTTCTTATTAACATCTAATATATCATCAACATAACTATTTTCATCAAAGTAAACAGCATCTTTAGTAGTTCTTTCCATTGTTCTAATATAATTAGTTAAACCTATTAATTTGGCAATATGATATGTATCATAACTACTTCTAATAATATTAACGCCATTTTCTTTAGCAAGTTCTATATGTTCATCTTTTATTTCACTAAATCCTGATAGTATAATCATCTTAACTTTAGAATTAACAGCATATTCTATAACACTATGTCTATCTCCTACTATTAAGATATCATCACTAGTTAGTTTAACTGTATTTATAAAAGTTGTACTACGATAAGCAGCGGCTAGAATATTACCAACTATCTCATCATCCGCTCTATTTACTTCTTCAGCATTTAAAACATTAAGTAAGTTATCATAACTAGTTTCAAGCTTCTCTACTTTTGTATTAATAAAAGTATGTGCTAAATCTTTAATTGTAACTATTCCTTTAAATTTATTTTTATCATCAACTATTGGTACACCAGTTAACCCTTCATTTAACATATAGATATAACTATCAAAAATAGATTTCTTTTCATTTAAGAAATAACCCTTATGATAATTAATATCTTTAAGTTGCAATTTAACATCATTTAAATATGCAGGCTCTTTTACTTTAAAGTAATTTAAAGCGTATTTAGTTTCTTTATTAATTGCACTTAATACACGAGGCTCTACATTAAAACCTAATTGTTTTTTTAAATAAGAATAGCTTATCGCTGCACTAACTGAGTCTGTATCAGGTTTACGATGCCCAAAAACATATATTTTTTCCATATTACTCCTTCTTTCTACTTGTAGATTATATCACACTTTTGTTGCATTTAAAAGGAAAAATAACTATTTATTTCTCCTAAACCATGGAAATCTTTTCTTTTTAGTAACTGCTTCTTCTAAAGCACTGTCTTTACCATTAAGTATATCTTTAAGTCTATCTACATCAAAGTATTCAATGTTATTTTCTCTATCTTTTACTATTAAATCCTGATATAATCTACTATTTTCATTAAATAATTCATCAATTTTTAAAATCTCTTCATCAGTAAAGTTTGGTAAAAGTTTAATAAGTTGAGACAATGCTAAGTTAATATTAGTGTTTCTAAGAAAATTATTAACTCTATTAACATCATTTAAGTTCATATCTTTTAAATACATATAACTTTCATTAATGATAAATTCTCTTTGGGATTTACTAGTATTTAGTATTGCTTCTTCATCAAAATATTCTAATGCTTTTACAATATTTATTGATTCCACTTCATCAAAAGGTGTTTTCATTACTTCACTATCTAGTGAAGGTAGTGCTTTTTTCATAATATTAGAAAACTTATCTATATAAAATTCATCATCTGTTTTTCTATTAACATTTGATAAACCATGATAAAATCTATTAAATGAGTCGCTTTGACATTTTACTAATTTAATATAATCATCTTTTTCAAACTTAGAAGATAGTCTTTTATCTAAAACGCTTATATTAAGTTTATATCTCCTACTATTAAAATAAAATTTCTTATCTAAAAGCTCTTTTAGTAAATCAACATTATCATTATATAATGCAGCATAGTACACTGTTAATGTAGAAATAACTCTTTCTATTTCATCATTATTATTAGGAAACATTATCCTTGCCATATATTTAGTAACATTGAAACTGTTTTCAAAAAAGAGCTCTCTTATAACTTCTTCCAACTTTAAATCTACTTCTTTTTCCTTATCTCCTTCAATTTTCATTTTATTTTGTCTTACAAGGATTTTAATTTCATTAATAAATTCATTTAAAACTGTTTTTACAAAAACTTTTTCATAATCTTCATTCAACATAACCACTCCTTGGACTTATTATATATTATTTTTATGATTTAACAAAGAAAATATAGCTTGGTTATAATAATTATCTTGATATTTATAACTTTCTCTTCTTATTCCTTCATAAGTCATATTAAGTTTTTTTACCAATTTTAAAGATTTTTTATTTTCAGTGACTACTTCAGCTTCTATTCTATGAACTGGTAAAGATGTAAATGTAAAGTCAATAATTTTTTCTAGTGCTTCCTTCATATAACCATTGCCTTGATATTTCTTTCCTAAAGTATATCCTAATTTACATGAGTCATTTAAAGTATCTTTTCCATGCAATTGAACCATACCTATCATTTCATTTGTTTCTTTTAAAACTAATCCCCATCTAAAGTAATTGCCTTTAAGATAATATTCAGCATAAGTTTCTATTAATTTTTGATACTCTTCAAAATTTTCAAATGCCACACTATAATAATATTTATAATAATCTATATCATGATAAATATTATCATACAAATCCTTAGCATTATTTAAATCTATCTTTTTTAAATATAATCTTTCTGTTTCTAATTCTTTAAATAAATCATTATTTTCCATATAAATAGTCTCCTTTACCTTACTTTAACCTTTTGATAATCATTTATATCTTCATCTTTCATATCATCTAAAAGGCTCATATCAAAATTAACAACATTATGTTCTTCTACATATATTTCCATAAATCTCTTCAAAGTAATTTCATCAATATTCATTTTTTTACATATTAATTCTTTAGATTCTTTTATACTATATCCTTCTAATATTAAATTACCTAAACTAGTAATACACTCATCAACTTTTTTTAAATCATCTATTTGTAAAATATTTAAAGCATCCAACTCTGTATTAGTCTTTTCATCAGCTAATTCTCTTTGGTCTTCGGAATAACTAGAATAGTAAAGGCTAGCTTGCAATTTTTGTTTTTTATACTTTATATTAACATAAATTATTAAATGCCTCTTTATTTTTCCATATAAATATCTTTCCCAATCATTTCTTTCATTATAAACCATAAAATTATTTTGAAGTTCAGAACCATTTTCTAAAAAAAATAGTAATGCATCCTGAAAAGCATCATCACGCTCATTTTTACTATTAAATACAGATGGATATGTTTCTTTTAAAGCATAAATAGCCATACGAATTTTAGTTTCTATTTCTTTATAGTGTTTTGAAATAATATCCATATCTACTCTGCCATTGCCAATCCATAATTGATTATGATTATTGAGTATTTTCTTATATGCATCGTAATATTCATCATTATAATTATTAACTGTCTTTAAAACTGTATAAGAAAGGAAGTCATCTAAACTGATATTATAATAATCACACAACAAATTTATTTTTTTCTTACTATAATATCCTTCTTCTTTTATATGCATTTTAGTAATAAATTCCATAGTATTCTTAACATTTATATCAATAACTCTTGTAAATGTCTTCTTGCTTTTGGCATCATCAAACTGTTTTCTTGTAATACCTAGAACTCTATATATAAATGTATTAAAAGTAAGTCCATAACTATATTTGTTATATAAATTTTCTATTGTAAATGGTGATACTCTTTTTTGATAATATCCTATAGAAAAAATCTTTTGTTTTATCTCTTCTATTTTATCTAAATACAATGTATCTGTTTCTACTAATTTCTTTTTTATCATTTCTAATTGCATAATAGGCTTTTCTTTATATGGAAATATAGTAATAAAAGTTTTATTTCTTTTTATATTTTGATATGCTGAATAACTGATTTTTAATACTTTATTGCTAAATGCTCTTTGACTAAGAAAATATCCATATTGTAAATACAAATCTTGCCATTCTTGATAAGATATTTTCTTATTTGTATAACCCTTTTCAATTAATAGTAATTCTGTTGTTTGTATTTCTTTTTCTATTTCTTTTTTCAAAATTCTAATTTTATCTTTATTATTAACTCTACGCAGCAATCTATAACTATCTAGAGAAACTCCAAGAACTTCTAAAGCAAAATCTTTCTCACTTAAGTCCTCACTATATTTTATATGTAATTGTTTTAGGTCTTCATATGTAATCGCTTTATTAATTAATTTATCATCAATCATTTTTTGAATAATATGCTCATAGGATCTCCTCTTATTTTTGCTTTCTTTTAATATAAAGCAGTTCCTATTTTTATATTTTATTGATTTAAAATTATCTAGATTAATTTTTAAAACTTTTAAAGCAAAATCTTTTTCTGTTAACCCACCTCCATATAAACTATACAAATCCATAAATTCATTATAATTAATTGATTTATTAGAGTAGCCTTTATTCACTAGAACTGTACTTATTTCATTTATTTTTTCTTCTATTAAATCATTAGATAAGATTTTTACTTTATAATTCTCACTTGTATATTTTAATTTTCGATAACTATCATAAGATATATTAATAATTTCAGTTGCAAATACTGTTTCAGAGAAAGTATAACCATAGGAATTATATAAATTTAGGAACTCATCATATGATGTTATTGTATAATTTTCGTATCCATCACTTATCATAATATTTTTTACATCTTCTACACTCTCTATATTTTTTAAAATTACTAATCTATAATTTTTATCAGAGTGTGCTTTTCTATATGTACCATAATTTACATTTAATACTCTAGTAACAAAAGTTGTTAAAGTTAAACCTTGTCCAAAATCTTGATACAAATTTATCAACTCATCATAGTTAACTCTTTTCATAGAATAGCCCATCTTTATTAAATGATTTCTTAAATTATAAATATCTTCATCCGACATTGTATCCTTTGCTTTTAAAATCGTTATCTTTCTATTATACCTTTTAGCAGCTTTATAATTTTCTGCTGTAATGTCTAAAACTTCCATTACAAATGTTTCAATATTAAAACCAGTACCAAATTTTTTATATAGTTCTTCTACTATGGAAACATCAACTAATTTATTTCCATAACCTAGACTATATAGTTGTTCTTTTATACCATTAAAGTACTTTACTATACTAAATTTATTATTATCCTCCATAAACAGCCACTCTTTTCTAAATTGGATTAACATGTATCACTGTTAAATATATTTCTTCAATCTTTTCAAGTTCTCTTTCTATTTTATTAGCAATATCATGAGATTCATAAGTAGACATGTTACCATCGACAAAGATAGTAAAAGATATTTGATATTTATAGCCTACTGATGTAGCGTTAAAGTGAGTTATCTTCTTTACTTCACTATATTTCTTTACTACTTCTAAAACTTTATCTTTAGTATCATCATCTATAGCTTTATCCATTAGGACATCATAACTTTCTTTAAATATCTTAAGGCCACTGATTAGTATCCATAAAGCTATTAAGACACCTACTAATCCATCGACAAAATGAATTCCAAAGCTAGTTAATATAATTGCTAGTAGTTAATCTCATGGTTTTATCATTTATACCGCATTTAACACAAAAACAATCGTATTCTCTATATTCATCCATAGAAAGACCCCATAAGTGCTCACAGTTTTCATACTCTCCATATTTCATTAATCTATATAGGTTTTTCCTTTTAGTAGCTAATTCACTTTTCATTTTTTTAGCCCTAAATATTTTTTTACTATTGAAGTTTCTTCTAATCCCCATATTTCTTGTTCTATATTTCTATATTGTTCATCAATATCACTAAAGTCAGCCCTTATACATTCCAAATCATTTTTACTAATCATAACAATGCCTCCAGTAAGTATAGTGTAACATATCTTTACATTTTTTTAAACAATTGCCACATTAAAAAAATATTAAAGTTCTCTATCAATATTATAGGTAACATAGATAATTATAATTTAATTTTTTTACTAATTTATAAAGAGAAAGATTCTCTAAAATCTTCCTCTTTATGTTTAAAATTTAATTGTAAAAATCTACTGTTAAAAAGTTAATAACGTTTTTCTTGCTTCACTAACTTAGCATGAACAACCATTTTTTCACTGTTGTTATAACAGGTTGATAAAGTAAGAATTTTATTTTTGGTATTTACACTAGTATCAAAAAACACCATACTACGATTTTTAATCTTTTTTAGAAAGTTATCATATTCTACATTATTACTGAAATTAGTATATAAATAATCATTGGTCGTCTTAATATGATAAGCACTAAATATTTCAAATAAGTAATTATAACTTAACGTAGATACTTTAATATAATATTGTTCTTTTTCTAACCATTCATCAGTCAACACATTTTTTAAACTTCCAAACATAGTACCATCAATTCTACCATGAGCATAAATAATAGTATTGGTATCAAGAGGATCCAAATGATTACGATAATCTAAAAATAACCACCCAGCATTATTATAACTTTTATCAAATGAATGAGTTAGATAATAAGAATTATCTTTATGTTTTACAAAAGGATAATTAATACCAGTATTAGGAATTTGAATCCATCCCATAGTTTCATTATTTAAAGATAATAAGTTTGTAAAATCAACGCTTAATAAATCTACATTATAATAATTACTACTATCTACCATTTCTGTAGTAGTAGTGTCTTTTGATTCTTTAATTTTAATAATATTTTGCAAGTTTTCAATTTGCTCATTTGTCGCTTGATTATCTTTATACCAAAGTATAATATGGTATAAAGAAAAAAAGAATACTATGAGAAAAATGAATAAAACAATAAATGCAATTTTAATTTTCCATTTTTTCACAGTATCCCTCCTTAAATTATCTCATCATCATCAAATATATTATGACTGTCAGATAGAACTTCATCTTCTTTTTCTTTAGTATCTTCTTTTACCAGCACTTGATCTTCATTATCAGATAATACCTCTACTTCCACGTCATTAGTTTTATTATTAAATTGTGGGTTAGAAACATTATTAGACATATCTTGGTAATCAGATAATATTTTCTCCTCTTTTTTTTCAGGTTCAGGAAAAGGCTGTACAGAAACATCAGATGTCTTATCAGCTGTCTTAATTAATCGTTTTTTATTTTTATTATAACGAATATACATAATTATTGTAATTATTATTAATAAAATAGCAATTATCAAACTAATATATAAAATAATATCAGCAGTAGATAAAGATCTGTCTTCTACCGTTTGTTCTTCAACTTGTTTGTTATACTCGATTCTCTCTCCACGAACTAATAAACGATGTGTATTAATAGCATATGGTGTACATGTAACTAAGGTAACATAATCTTTACCATCTACTATCTTTAAAGCATCAGTCTCCGATGGCTCTGTAACTAAAATTTGATCTACTTGATAGGCAAGAACCTCATCCAAAACATAAATATAAAAAATATCGCCTTCTTTAAGTTGATCTAAATCTGTAAAAAGACGAGAAGAAGGTAGACCCCTATGTGCAGATAAAATAGCATGTGTACTTTTTCCTCCAACAGGAAAAGAGCTTCCTTCTAAATGTCCAACACCTTTTTGTAATATATCAGAACTAGTACCATGGTAAATTGGTATTCTAACATCAATCTTAGGTATGGAAATATACCCTATCATTTTATTATCATCAACATTCAAAATTGATAAATATTTAGGAGAATTTGTTTGACTAGGATTTTGAAAAACATCAACAATGTTTGTTGTAATAAGAGAAGAATTATATTCTCTAGCTTCCTTTAACATTTGATTGTTTTTGGTTTCACTATTTTTTTCAATCTTATCAGCATAATCACCAATAACTCTTTTATACTGTAATTTGTTAGCATAATTACTAATTATAGGAAAAAGGATTATCCCTAACCCTAAAATAATCATAAGGACAAATAGAAAAATAATAACTTTTTCTTTTATCGCTTTATTCATAAATCAATTATGTTCCTCCTCTTTATCCTTATTTTTCTTGCGATAAACAAAGATAAAATAAATTGCTACGGCAACAATTCCTAAACCTACTAAAGAAATTGCAATAGTTCCAATACCACCAGTAACAGGTAAAACTCCTAATTCTGTATTAGAAACCTCCAAACGGTAATATCCTGGTGTATCGGCTTCATCTAGACTTCCTACTCCTGGACCAATTTTAATTTCTCTAATTGTATTATCTAAACGATAACCTGTAGGAGCTTTTGTTTCTTGAACATAATAAGTACCTTCAGCTAATCCAGCATAACTAGCAAGTCCATCATCATTAGTGGTAATAGTTGTAATAGCATTTTCTAGACCACTATCTTTATATATAATGAATTCTGCACCTTTTAATGAAGTAGCATTATTACCATCTTTATATTTATAAATTTCAAGACCATACATATAAATATCAACAGTACCACCATCTTCTGGAGATGTTGTATAACTTCCATTACCATATGGATCGTTAGAGTAAGTTAGTTGAGCATTATTACTATTGCCACCATCTACTCCTACTCCAGCATTACTATTTAATTTTGCTGTATAATTAATTGTCACAGTAGTGCTATTAATATTAGCTACATTAAACACAATTGTCATTTTTCTTCCTGATATCTCTATAGTGGCAACAGTATCATCTTCACTATTTGTTACTGTGCCATTGCTTGCTGTAACTAAGGTCTCTGCTCCATCTTTAATCGTAACATTAGTAATTGATGTAAAATCTAAGCCTTCACTAATAGTATCGGTAATTGTATAGACTCTATTAGTTGCATTTGTTGGATAAGTAGGAACTGTACCTACAATAATAAATGGGATATTATCACCAATAGAATATGATCCACTATTATAGCCATCTTCTCCAACAGATTTTGTAATACCTGCTTCGCTTACTTTAGCAACAATTTCTTCATTATTAATCTGCCAATCATTTCCATTGGCTGTAAAATCAATGTTTCCAACCATAACTGCATATACCTTAACTGTACTAGTTGGTAATACTAAATAAGAACCAGCATCGACAGTAGCACTTGCAACAGTTCCAGAAACAAGCATATCTACTCCAGATATATCATTTGCTCTGATGTAACCAGTATAAGCACTAGCTAGTTTATCTATATCTGATGCAGACAAGGTAGAACCAGATGTAATATTTCCACTAGTATAATTATAATAATCATCTATTGTTATATCATTATAATCTTCACCATAACTACTACTTAAAAAGTTTCTAAAGTTGGTAGTAAATTCATAACTAATAACATTAGTAGAACTATTATAAAATGTATCTAAAATTTTATAAGCTCTAAATGTATCATTAGTTTCTACTCCAGTAACGGACAAAGTAGCAGTATCTGTTACAAGCTTACTATCAGGATCAATTGTACCAGCAGTACCATTTGTGGTAATAGCATATACATTAAGCATCCCCAAAAATAAAAATATAGTAAACACACTCATTAATAATATTTTTTTTCTTTTTTTCATTTTTTCTCACCCTTCTTTTTTGAAATATAAATTACAACTCCAAATATAATAATAATTGACATAATTAATAAAATTATATAAAAATAAATGTTATCAATAGTATTTGGTACTGAACCCAAACTCTCATTATCATTTTCACCCGGAGGTGTAATTTCTTCATTTAATTTATCTCGTTGTGTCTTCAAATTTATTTGCACATCATACTGATAATTACCATTCTCAAACGTTGGAATATTAATAATAGTTGGAGAAACATTATATTGATAATTATCAACAACTTTACTATCAACAATTAGTAAGTACAAACCGGGTACCAAAGAAGAAAAATTAGCAACACCATTCTGATTTGTCTTTAAAACTCTATTAGCTTGCAGCTTATTATCTTTAATATAGCGTTCAATTACCTCGGCTTGAAAGGTAAGATCAGAAGCACTGATATCAGTAGTATCAAAGGCTACATCTTGATACTCATCAATAAACTTGTAGTTATATCCTTCATCTATGCTAGCTAAATAGTATAAAGAAACGCCTGCATCAGAAAGTAATATATTATCATACTGATAAGTAAAAGAAAGACTTGATGTTCTAGAAATATCAATACTTTCTGCTTTAACATCTATAATTCCAAAACTAAAGATAGACAGAAACAACAATAAACTACATATCAGTTTTTTCATTTTTTTCACCTCTTTTTCTTATTACTAAAATTAAGCATATTCCACCAATAATTACTAATAATAACCCAATAACTATATAAGGAATAACACCAACACCTCCAGTATTAGGTAATACATTAATTGCATGATTTATAATTGACACTTTATTTTTTCCATCTTCAGTAGAAACATCATAATCAGGTATTGTAATAGTTCCATCACTGCCCACTGTTATTTCTAACACTTTACCTAAAGATTGATAACCAGTAGGAACTCTTGTTTCTTCCAAATAATAAGTAGTATTTGGGGATAAACCACTAAAAGATAAACCTTTTGAAACAATATTTGTTAATTCTTGATTACGATACAAAGTAAATTCTGATCCATCTATCATTTGTTGATCTTCATTAATTTTAGTAATTTCTAAAGATATATTTGCTACAGTAAAATCTGCTTTGGCAATATAATCTTGACTTGTATCTAAATAATAATTATTATCTGCTAAAGCTCCAGTTAACTCTACTACATTTGTAATATTTTTAACAACTTCACTTCCTGCTTCATACCTAGCATGTACTGTGACACTGTTTCCTGGAGATATTGTTGGTATTAAGACATAACTATCATTTCTAACTGTATAATTATCACCACTCACAAAGGAAGAACCATCTGTTTTCTCCTCCAAAATAACGTCTTTAATTGCAAAATCAGCTGTATTGGTTACTGTAATATCAAAAGTGACTATATCACCTTTTTTATAAGAATCTTGCTTATTGGAAATACTTTTTATAATTGTTGGGGAAAATGTACCAGTCTCAACTGCCCATTCACCATAGATCACAATATTTTCTTCAGGCATTGTAAATTCATCTGCATAATACCAACCAAGGAAGCGATAGCCAGATGCTTCTGGATAGGAAGCAAGTGTTACTTTATCTCCTGGATAATGACTTTCCACTTCTGGCAATAGACTATCAGCATTTGGTGGTATTACTGAACCTTGAAACTGATAAGTAACTGTATAACTGATTCTTTCAAAACTTCCTACTATCTCGACATCGTGTTTTGGCATCGTAAAGATAGTAGATTCATCATCAGAAGTATCTGGGAGTTCAACATCAGTTGATGTCCAACCAAGAAAACGATAGCCATTGATGACATCTCCTGGTTTTAGGGAATCCAATTTAACATCACTACCAACTGCATAACTTTTTTCAAGGGGAACAGCATAGCCTTCTGGAGCATCGCCAGAAATAGTATAACTTACATTATATTTATCGTTTTTAGCGGTAAAACTTCCTACAAAAGTTACAGTATTAGAAGGCATCGTAAATGAGCCATTAGATACAATTGCATCATCTGTTGTCCAGCCGCTAAAATCATAACCATCTACTGTTATATCTTGGCTAACACCAACAATACTTCCTGCTATATAAGAAGTAGTAGGAGGTGGTGAAGGTGCTCCTTCAGGAACATCCCCTTCATATTGATACATTACTTGGTATGTTGCTACATTATTATTACCTATAAAAGTATGAACAGTATTAGAATTAACAGTACTATTACCTTCTCTTCCATAGGCAGTATTATAAAAATCCATTCTATTAATACCAGTTGGTAAAGTTGGAGTCTGGGTGATAATACCTACTGTTAATTTACAACCAGCTTGTAAATTTTTAACTCTGAAGGATACTGTACGAGTTAATTCATTATAATTTAATCCATTCACACCATCGACAACATAACCTGAGCAGAATGTTCCATCACTACGTTTAACAGCACTAATTCCATCACCTTCAGCTGGAGATACAAAACCTTTAAATGTTAAACCAGCTGGTATTTTATCTTCTACATAGATGTAATCACTATAAACTTTGGCTGTAGCACTATCACTAGAAGTGGTGGCTTCTGCATCTTTTCCGTCATAAATAACATCAATGTAATATATTAATTCACTGTTTTCCTCAACTCTAACATCATTTTCAATTGGTGCAGCTAAAGAAGGAGAGGCTATAACTGCGACAATAATAGCAACAATAGCTAAAATGATTAGTCCAATTATTAATTTTTTCTTGTCTTTCATCTTAATTCTCCTTTCTGCGAATTAATATAAATAGTTTATTATTGCACATCCAATATATATGGATAACTACTACTTCCATCGCCACTTATAACTTTCATTTCAGGTATAAGTGAAACAGTTGGGCGAACACCTAGACTAGAGGTTACAAGACTTATATCATCAGAAGAATACACATCAGTAGAAATACCACGATAATAAACATGGCTAGCAGGAGAAAGAGTCCACCATTTTTGTCCTGTATATAAATAATATTTTTGATTATTAGAATTATATAATTGTCCTGCCAACATTACTTCATCAGCTGTTAACAAACCAACAGGAAATGTTAATTTACCATTTCCAGTCTGACTATTTACTGTAAAGGAATCTTGTGCATAACTACAGCTTAGATTAGGATTACCATTATTCATTCTATTATAAGCATTAAATTTTAAATTATAAATACTCCATTCATCAGCATTATATATATTAATCCCCCTATCATTACACCAAATTGTATCCTCCAAATAATCAGTATAATTATTCATATTGTTACTATACCATGAATCTATATAGGACTTTACTGTAGAACTATTAGAATTGCTACTAGTTAATCTAGTTGAATCTAAAAAGTCTGCATTTTTCATAGTAACACCATTAGTAAATAAATATCCATTAAAAGTAGTAAAATACGTAGAGTTAATTACATAATAAACCTGTGTACATGTGTTAGCTGAAGATAGACATGTATAATAGCCATCTGGAGCTGTTGGAGTAGTACTAGCGGTGTAAAATGTTCCTGTTAAAGTATAATTGCTTCCATTATAAGTTACATCTGTACTATATAAATAACCAGTACTGCTGTTATAAGTAGCAGAGTTCCCTCTATAAGCCATTCCATACATATATCCAGCTTGAGCAGCATCTTGAACACTTTCATTAAATTTACTTGTTCCTATTTGCGAAGAAGTCCCTGTATTATCACAAATACCATCTTCATTTAGCTCTCCATCATAAATTAGCTTAACTCCTCCTGTTGAAGTAGTTCTTACCGCTCTCCAGCAAAATCCTGCAAAATTTACATGGTTATTATCAATATCACCTCGATAATAATAAATTGGATAATCATCATCTTCTGTACCAGCTCTTTCATATACCCCTTTTCCGTTAGTATCAGAAGATATTTGACTGAAGTCAATTCCAGAAGACGAATTAACAAATTCACTTGAAACGTTATCCATTACTGATTGACTTGCTATAACATCATAAAAATTAGGGGCACTATTAACCGTTCCATCCATAGACTTTTCTAGACCTACTTTGGACCAAACAGCTCTTAATGTAACATCACTCTCTGGCATGATAAAGTAATCATCATTTACTTTTGTAATGTTATCTGTTGTAATTTCCCATCCTTTAAATTCATAACCACTACAAGTTGGTTCTTCTTGAGAAATAGCTACAGTATCATAAACAGAATAATTTGCAGCTTCAGGCACATTAGAAATCGTACATCCTCCTGGATTATTTCCATCATATATGACTCTGTAGTCATCTTCTAATACTGGTGTTAGTGTGCTTAAAACATCCTCGTCTGGTGTATCTTCTATTTTACTAGTAATTTCTTCACTTTCATTTGTTGGATAAATTCCTCCTTGACCAAGAAATTCGTCTTTTAATTGCAGTTTCATAGAAAGATTGGCATTACCGCCAGATCTAAAATCTGTAATTGTCCACGTAACTTTTTGTCTGCCATTTTCTTCTGTTAAGTCTACTGTTCCTTGACTTACTGTAATATCATCTACACTGTCTAAATAAAAATAATCGTTCTCAATATAATCTACTATCTTGTACTCTTCATAAATGTAAGGAATAATACTCGCATCAAATAAAACATTATTTAAAGTTTCCATATCCGCTATGTATTGGTTATCACTAATTTGAGTAATTGGGTCTAAAATTGTATTACCCATTTCATATTGAATACCATTTATGGTAATATATGGATACTGTTCTTTTAAATATTCATACTGAGAAATTTGATTAGGGGTACCTACATTTGGATAGCCATCTGTTAAAAACAAGACTACCGTTTCTCTATCATCTTCTTTAGTATAATTTTGCAATATCGAATCAACATTTACTAAAGCCTGATAATAATTTGTCGAGCCTGTTGTAGTAAGCTCATTAATTTGATTAGTAAGACTTTCTACATCGTTAGTTAAACCAGAGATAATTGTAGATGTTGTGTCAAAAGTAATTAAAGCAGCTCTATTATTGGTATTGGAAAGCAAAATATTTATTAAATCAATGGAATCAGATTTTACTCTATCTAATTTATTACCACTCATAGATCCAGATATGTCTAAGACAAAAATAACATCTGTATAGCGGGTGCTAGTTTTCAAAGTTGTATCAATATCAAAAGTAACAGTCGCTTCCCCTTTTCCTGTCCATTCTCCACTCTTTGTAACTTGCCAAGAGCCTGCTTCATTATCTTCGTAGCTGGTATTTTCTGATGTAATAACTACACTTTTAACCGGTATCAATGTTGCAAAGGCTGGAGCAATAAAATAAATAATTATCGCTATTATAAAAAAACCAAAAATAATAACTTCTTTTGTATGACTTTTAACAATTTTTTTTATTTTGTTTCTCATCTCTACCTCCATTAAATATTTAAAATTCTCTTACACTGTGATTATATTTTCATACTATAAAAAGAATAGACCGAGTCATTTACCTTCTAAATATACAATAAAATAGAGTAATATTATTACCAAGATTTTTAAAACAGTTTAATTTTTTATTAACTACATAACTATTTAAAATTGCCATTACTCTTACTCCCTTTTTGTTATCTTAATACCTTAGAATAATTATATCTTATTATTTGTATTATTTCAATAATAAATACAAATATCAGTAAAAAAGAGTAAATTTTTTTCGCAATAAATTTGATATAATTACTACATAATAAAAAGGTGGTATGTAGTAATGAACAGAAAGCAAAGAAGAGAATTAAGAAAAAATAAAGATTTGATAAAGGAATTATATTCTATTATTAATAAATATCTTCCTAATTTATTAAATATGTTTAGTAATTTAACTGATGGTAGAAATAAAAGCTATATAACATATAAGATGAAAACAATATGTGTTACTCGCCTTTTTAGTCTTCTTTGCGGTCTTACTACGATGACTGACATTTCTTCTGATACTTTTAATACTGATAATTGTATTAAAAATTTATCTAAAATCTGTGGACAGGATTTAAGAGAACTTCCTTACTGGGAAACTATTCAAGATGTATTTGTTAATATAAATATTAATGAATTAAGAAACATTCAAAAGTATATTGTTAAAACTTTAATACGTTCTAAAATGTTTGATAAGTTTAAACATAATGGTGCATTCCAATTAGTATTTGATGGTACTGGTCTATCTAATAATGATTATAATCTTAATAATAACTGTCTTATTAGAAAGCATAAAGACGGTAAAGTCTCTTACTATAAGTATGTTTTAGAATGTAAATTAATTGTTGGTAATATTATTATCAGTTTAGATTCATAATTCATTGAAAATGAAAAAATGACTACAGAAAAACAAAAAACAAAATTGTGAAATTAAAGCTTTCAAAAGAATGATTAAACGTATTAAAAAGAATTATCCAAAATATAAATTCTTTATTACTGGTGATGCATTATATGCTGTAGAACCAATTATAGAAATTTGTGAAAAAAATAAGTGGAATTATATTTTTAATTTAAAACCTGATAGATTGAAAGAAATTAATAGTACTTTTGAAGGAAATATACTGTACTTCAATGAAGTTAAACATCAAAACTATTATCTTTCTACTAAAATCAATTATAGAAATTACATACTTAGTGCATTTAAATATATAGAATCTAAAAATAAAAAAACAACTTTTTTTCGTTATATTAGTAATATGGATATTAATGATAATAGTATTAAAGAAATAGTATCTCTTGGAAGAAAAAGATGGAAAATAGATAATGTTGGTTTCTATAACCAAAAGCATAGAACTTTCAACATTTCTCATTTAAACAGTAGAAATGACAATGCTA
>CAMMBO010000008.1 GCA_946494435.1 uncultured Mycoplasmatota bacterium | reverse complement strand
GAAAAAGGCATAATTTGTAATATACAATAAAGATTATCGTAAAAGATAGTCTTTTTTCTTTCTCTGAAAACCCTTGACAGTATATATATATATATATATACTTATGGTATGGAGGAGTGAGAGAATATATGAAAGAAAAACTGTTAAAAAGAAACTTTATGATAATACTTATTGTAGGAGTCCTATTAATAATAGGTGGCATATCTGCTTTGAATGAAATCCGTACTGCACCAAGTGGATACTTTTTAACTGATGATGTAGCAGAAATTAATGAAGAAAATGAAACAATAGGAACAGTCTTACTATTTGTTGGAGTGGGTTTATGTGTAGTTAGCTTTATATACAAGAATAGTGCTAAAGCACGATTACTTGCCATAGATAAAGAATATACAAAAACTAAAGGGAATAGTGTAGATAAAATAAAAGAACTAAAAAAATTATATGATGAAAAGGTTATCACAAAAGAAGAATATGAGAAAAAGAAAAAAGAATTATTAGATGAAATTTAAAAGGAGTAAAAAATGAAAAAGAAAATACTTTTATGTTTATTGTGTGGAGTATTGTTATTAGGAGTAACTGGATGTGGTAGTACTAAAGAAATAAATCATAATCAAACTTCCTCTAATAAAGAAGAAAAAGAAGAATTTCCTGATGGTTATGATGTTAAAGAAGTTTTAAGTTTTAGAAATGGTTATGGTTGGTTAGAATTATATAATTCTGATGATAAAATTAGAAATTATACTTTAGTAGATACAAATGGTAAAGTCATATATGGATTAAGTAGTATATCAGAAAGTAATACTACAGGTGTTTATAATGATTATTTTATTTATGCATTAAGTAGTGATGAAAAGACTTTAATTCATGTAAAAGATGGAGAGCTATTTAAAATAGGAGATGTATTTGAACCTTTACAAAATGAAAAAAAATATATTATTCAAAATATGATATTAACTACTGATTCAAAAGTTTATATTACATTATCTTCTGATGACTATGATGCAGAAAAGAAATATGTATTATATGATTTAAACAGCAAAAATATAGAAGAAGTAGATAGTAGTTATAAAGTGGAAAATATGGCTAAAACTTGTATTGATGATGATTTCCCTGAGTTTACAATAATAGATGGTAGTTATATTTCACAAGATGGCTATTATTATGTGGATAGCAATAATGGTTACTTTAGTGTATTTTCGTCTGACGATAATAAAATGTTTGATCCTATTAAAGGAGAGGTAGTAGCTGTTGATGGCGAAAATAAGACGATTCTTGCTTTAATTGATGAAGATTATTATAAGGTAGATATAAATGGAAATAAAGAATTGATAGATTTAAGCGATACAGAATTAAATGGTATTTATCAAGATATAGTTTATAATTGTGAATCAAACTTTAACGGTGGTGACTGTGATTTATATAATATTAATGGAAAAACCTTTAAACTACATAAATAATAAGCAATAAAGATTATCACAAAGATAGTCTTTTTTCTTTCTCTGAAATATCTTGACAATATATATGTATATATATAATTGATTTAGATGAGGGAGATGTGTATATATGGCATTAGTAAAATGTAGCGAGTGTAAAAAAGAAGTTTCTGATACAGCAACTTTATGTCCACATTGTGGTAAACGGTTAAAAAAGAAAAAAAGTAGTATTTTTTTAATAGGAAAAATTGTATTAATTATTGGTGTTCTATGTTTGATTTTTGCAACAGTAGAATATATAACTGGTGTTGTACCAGTTAGAGAAAATGAAGAGGAACATTGTAGTGGAGGTACTATTGACTGTAGTATTGAAATGTATGAGCAAGAATTTTATACGGTAAGAAATATTGGAATAGTTGTTTCTTTAGTAGGAGTAGGATGTATTGCTATAGGTAAAAATAATGAAAAGAATATGAATTAGAGAGTAAATCATTTAATTGACTTACTCTTTTTAAATATGTGAAATATTTTGTTGTTATGCTAGTGATATGATGTTATAATGTTTATATTGATATTCGAGGTGATGTAGTAATGAATATTAATAGTAATGATTACAACATAGATAATGACCTAGAAATATCTGATATAGATTCTCAAAATGTACTTGATATATTTCAATTACAAGATGGAATTTATGCTTTTGGGTGTATCACTTGTAAGCACAACGATATATGTAAGGTTTATCTTTATGTTGAACGAAGTAATGAAGTTACCTCTAATTTACTTCAAAAGGAATTTCCATTAACTAAGATGGAAAATGCTAAGGCATATTTTAATAAACTTAAAGAATTAGTTAAATCTAAAGATTTATTTAAAATTCTTAAATATGTCAATGAAGGACTATAATGATAGAAATATCTTTATAGTCTCTTTTTGTTTTTCTACACATCTGATATAATTATTTAGAGGTGTAATTGGTGTCATGCAAAAAATTATAGTGGTTTTATTTTTATTTGCATTATTATTTATTCCATTAAATGTAAATGCAGGTATTAGATGTGCTGATGGTTGGGAAAGTTCTTGCACTGTATCAGGACCAGGTTGTTGTTCTCATCATGGTGGAGTTGCTGGTAGTTCTTCAAGTTCATCAAGCTATTCAAGAAGTAGTTATAACTCATATTCTTCAAATGATAGTGATGATGAAGTTTTAGGTTATGTTATAGTTGGACTAATAGCTGGAATATTGATAGGTATTGTCATTACCATAAATGGAGGTTCTAAAAGTAGAAGATAATCTTTTGGAGTAAATCTGGTGTGAATTTGGTGTAAATTTATAGTTGATATTGATTTGTCAAGTGATATAATATGGTTAAATTGAAATTATTCCAATTAATGGAAATTAGTTGTTGACATTTAGGTAACTCATTGTTAGAATAGTTTTCAATAGTTAATATTTGGGGGGGCTTTAGACGTATTATGAGTAACAATTATTATAGTAATCATCATACTAGATCTAAAAAGAAAAAATCACAACAAACTGATTTAAGACTTTTAGCCCCTAAAACGAGAGAATAGTAAAGATACTATCCTCTTTTTTTGTAGAAATTTGTAGAAAGGTTGTGGAACTATGGAAGATAACACTTTATTAAGCCTTAGAATTGTAGAACAATACAATTATGCCGAAAGTAAAAAAGAAATTGATAAAATGATGCTAAAGTTTGAAATGGCTCGTTATAAATATAGCGAACTGCCACAGCCTACCATTACACCTAATTACGAAGTAAAATATGAAATGTTTACTAATAATATAACTGATAAAGTAGGTAATTATGTTGCTACTAAATTAGATAAGTTTAAAGAGATAAGTGCTTTCTATGATAAGTTAAGCAATATAATTAATACTATGACTTATACTGAAAAAATATATTTTATAGATTCTTATTTTAGGAAGAAGTCAGAGTCTTTTATATGTGAAAAACTTACCATGAGCTCTAGTTCCTTATCGAGAGTAAAAGTAAGTTGTATTATTAAAGTAGCATTAGCTTTTGATAAAGCAGTAGAGAAATAAATCTACTGTTTTTTTGTTAGGAGGGGATTCTATGTACGAATATAAGAGGCAAAAGATACCATGAGTATTGACAAAATACTGAAGATGAGCAATAAATATTATAAGTAATATATTTATTGTGAGGGGATTATGTATAAAAAGAAAAAAATTATATTAGTTTTTTCTGTAGTTTTATTATTGGTAGTAATAAGTGGATCTATTTTAGTTTTTTATAATAGGAGTAGTAATACTACCGAAAACAATAATAAAAGCGAAGAAGTAGAAACTAATAAAAAAGAAAAGAAAGCTGATAAGGAAAAAGATAGTAAAGAAGAAGTATCGACAGAACAAGAAGAGAGTAATGAAGTTAGTGATAAGCAAGAGGATTCTATTAGTAATCAAAATCAACAAACTGATAGTAGTAATAGTAATGCTAATGCTAATTCAAGTTCAAACTCTAATTCTAACTCTAGTAGTTCTAATAATAATGATGTAAATGGTAATACTCCAAGTGTTTCAACTACACCACCTGAAACTACAACTACTCCAAGTGTTCCACAAGAGCCTTTAACGGAGTGGGAAAAGTTAGGCATTAGTGAATATGAATATTACAATGCAAAGTTGTTTGAGTGGGAAGAAGTTGCTTATAAAGATATTAACCAATGTATAAGCGAGGCTTCTCGTATTAATACAACTTATGGTTTTGTAACTAATTATGGTACTGTAAGTGGTAAATATGTTAATACAGTAGGTTGTTGGGTAACAATATATGTTAATGGTACAGAGTACTATTTAAATGAGTTTAAAAATTTAGGATATAATTAAAAAAAATGCATCACTTTAAGTGGTGTTTTTTTGTGGAAAGGAATGATGAATTATTAAAAACAAAGTTAAAAATTTAATTAAAGGAATGCTTGTATTGGTAATAAGTTTATTTTCTATACCAGTAGTTCAAGCTCAAACTGTGAACGATCAACTTTATGTTGATAAATCTGTTAGCTTTTGGATGGCTACTACACCATTTAATAATCCTAATAAATGGGTAGCAACTGAAGAATATGGTATTAGAAGAACAAGCGATAATCAGCTTATTTATTGCATACAAGCTCATGTTGAAGTATATGATGGCTCTCTTATTACAGGCTATGAAAGTGAAAGCGAGAAGTTAGGTCTTACAGGTTTAACAAGAGAAGAACTAAGACAAATAGAGTTAATTAGTTATTATGGTTATGGTTATACAGGTCATACTGATACAAGTTGGTATGCAGCGACTCAGTTTTTAATTTGGCAAGTAACTGATAAAGAAAATGCACCATACCCAGTTGAACCTAACGACCAAACATTAACAAGAAGTACTAGATATGATAGTATGATGTCTGAAATAATGGAGCTAGTTAATAAACACGGTAATACTGTAAGTTTTAATAATCAAGAACTTACTATGAACGTAGGCGAAACAAAAACTTTAACTGATACTAATGGAGTATTAGGAAACTACTTTGAAGTAGAATCTAATGATAATTTAGATTTAAGAATTGAAGGTAACAATTTAGTTGTAACAGCTAAAAAAGGCTTTGATGGAACTATTTCATTAAAAGCTAAAACTAATAATAATGTACCACTAATTTATGATGGTGCTAATCAAAAATGTTTAAGTAGAGGCGATCCAACTTTTATTAATGGTAATATTAAGTTAAAAGTAAACGTAGAATTTACTTCTAAAAAAGTAATGGGCTCAAGTAATAGTGGAACTTATATACCTGAGGAAGGTGCAGTCTTTGAGCTATATAATGTTGATACAAATGAACTAATTACTACTTTAACTTCTGATATTAATGGGGAAATGTCTGTTTACTTAGGCTTTGGAAATTATAAACTACATCAAGTTGAAGGCAAAGAGGGTTATCAATTTATTGATGATTATTATTTTACTATTGATGATACTACTACTAAAATTGAAGTCTATCTACAAAATGAAAAGATTAAATCTGATTTAGTCTTTGATAAAGTAGATGCTGAAACTAATGTAGGTTTGGGTGGTGCTGTAATAGAAATATATGATGCTGAAACTGATGAACTAGTATATACAGGTACTACAAGTGATGATGGTAGTATTATCTTAAAAGACTTTGAATATGGGGATTTCTATATAATCGAGAAAATCGCTCCTGAAGGCTATGAAGTTAATCCTGATAAAATCTATTTTTCCATAGATGAAAATGGGGAAGTAGTTAAAATTAATATGAAAGATAAAAAAATAGAGGTTGAAACTGAAATCATTGATGTTCCTGATACAAATGTAAGTGATGACTATTTATTAGATATTATATTACTTGCTTTAGCAGGTACTGGAATAGCTTTAATTGTTTATGCAAAAAAGAAACAGAAAAAATAAAATCTTTCTTGCATTATGTCTAATAGTTCCATTACTTATATTTTCCATTATTTCATTTATAATCTATGATGAGTTTAAAGATAGTTATATTACAAAAGAAGAAGATTATAAACTTGAAATATTTTTCCAAGAGTTAGAAGATTCTAAAGAAAGTACTTCTAATACTGATAATACAGTAAAAGAAAAGGAATCTTTAAAGACAGAGAATTATATATCTGTTATAGAAATACCTAAAATATCTTTAAAAAGAGGTATGTATAGTAAAGATTCTAAATTAAATGATGTAGATAAAAATATAGAAATATTAAAGGAATCTGATTACCCTGATATAGACGGAGGTAATTTTATTTTGGCAGGACATTCTGGTAGTGGTAGAACTGCTTATTTTAATGATTTAGATAAGCTAGAGTTAGAAGATACTATAAATATTTACTATAAAGGTTATAAGTATATATACAATGTAAAAAATATATATGAAATAGATAAAACTGGAAAAGCTAAAATAGTAAGAAATAAAGGTATTACTACTTTAACTTTAATTACTTGTAAAGACGGTACTGATAAACAAATTGTTATTATTGCTGAACTTTTAGGAAAGGCATAAAATGGTAATAAAAAATATGAATAAAGTCCTAGTTTTTGATAAAGTAAAGGAAGTAGGTTACGAACGATAAAAGATATTACTGGATCAAGTTAAGAACTGATTTCTTTAATAGGGAAGAAATAGATTTCTTACTATCACAGAAAAATGGTTGTGAATATATTGTCTTATATCAAATGTTGTGTGTGCTTACTGCCAATAATAATGGCGAGTTAAGTAATAAAGTAGGAGATATGTTTATACCTTATGATATTGATAAAATAGTAAGAGATACAAAGTACTTCGATTATGATACAGTCGCAGTAGCCCTAGATATATTTAAAAAACTAGGACTGATCTATAAGGAAGAAAATGTTTTTAAAATTACTAATTTTAATCAAATGGTCGGTAGTGAAAGTTCAAGTGCGAAAAGAGTAAGGGAATATCGTGCTAGACAAAAAGCGTTACAATGTAACAACGAGGTAACGCAAGAGATAGATATAGATAATAAGAGTAAAGATAAAGAGTTAGAAGATAAAGATAAAAAGATTAAATGTCATCTTAATTTTAAAGAAAAGGTTGAGTCTTGTACTAAATGTTTTAAAAAGAATATATGTACTTTACCAACTTCTATTGCTTTTAAAGAAAAGTATAACTGTAATGTTGAGGACTATAAGGAAAGAGAAGATAAACCTATTTATTATAAAGATGAGCAGGGCAATGAATATTGGAATACTAAAAAAATAGAAACAAAACCTTTAACAAAAGAAGAACAAGAAGAATTAGATAATTGTTTAAATGAACTAATTATGTGAAATTATTGTAAGAAAGGATCGTGATAAAATGATGAATAGTATATTGTTTGTAGGTAGATTAACAAAAGATGTTGAAGTAAAAGAATTAGAAGATGGAAAAAAAGTTGCTAATATATGTTTAGCAGTTCCTCGTAGTTTTAAAAATAGTGATGGAGTTTATGAAACAGATTTTATAAATTGTACCCTATGGGGAGATAAAGCAGATGTGACAGCTATGTATTGTCAAAAGGGAGATATTGTTGGTGTTAGAGGTCGTGCTGAAAGTCATATAGTAAAAACTAATGAGGGCTCAAGATATAATATAGAGTTCGTTGCCGAGAAAGTAACTTTTCTTTCAAATAAGAGTAAAAAAATAGAACAAGAATTAAATCAGTAGTTATTAATAGAAAAAAGAGTTAAAATGCCCCACGCAAATTAACTCTTTTCTATTATATCATTTGTTTATTTATTAAGTAAAGGATGATGTAATGGGGAAGAACTTTTTTATTGGTAATGGAATTTCTAAATTAAGTGGTGGTACTTATAATATTGATAGTATTATAAGTGCTATAGAAACTATAACTGACTGGGCTTTAAGAATTGGTATAACAGCAGCAGGACTTGCTCTAGTTATTGGTTTTGCTCTATATTCTGTTGTTGATGTTGATAGAAAACAACAGGTTAAACATGGTATTATTCAAACTATGTTTGGTATAGTTGGTATAATTATTGCTGTATCAATAGTTAATTTAATTATTGGTTTATTTTAAGGATTATAGTTTATGCTAAGTGCCTTAGATTTATTAAGAACTTTAGGTTGGGGAATTATAAGTTTCATATATTCCTTAATTGATATTGTTTTTGAAATTTTAAAACAGTTAAATTTATATGACATTATTAGTAGTGTAGCTGATAATACATCCTTTTCTAACTTTCATACAGGAGTATTAGCAATAGCAGTAACACTCCTAGCTTTATTCATTATATGGCGATTTATAATGAAAATATTAGAGCCTGATGAAGGACTAGAAACAAGACAAATAGTTATGGAAATAGTTAAGTGTAGTTTTCTAGTAATTTTAAGTGTCTTTTTATTTAGTCAGGCAAATACATTTTCTACTACTTTAAGTGGTTATACTTCTAATATGGTTACAAGTAATACTAATTTATCTTCTACAATGTTAAATATGTATGTTACTCATTCTGAAGGTTATGTAGATAGTGATGAGTTTAAAAATGAAGATATTAAGAAGAATATAACAAATGACACTTTTGGAAAGAAAGAAATGTATAATGATAAATATGTTACTTCGGCTAGATGGATTCTTCCTGATAAAAAAGATTATAAATATGATATTGACTGGATAATGGCTATCTTAGTAGGTGGCTTTTTCTTATATACTTTATTCTTTAGTGGGATGATGTTAGCAAGACGACAAATTGAGTTTTTATTTTTATTCTTAATTAGTCCGATTATCTTTGCTACATCTATAGGAAATAAACAAAGACGTTCTGCTGTCTTTGAGCAACTTGTTTCTCTAATGCTCCAAAGTGCTGTTGTAATGTTAATTATAGGATTAACTGTAATAGTAATGAATGCTATTAACAATACTACTTTCTTTACCGATTCTACTCTAAAAGATACAGCTTTAAAATCAATAATGTTTTTAGGTTGTGGTATCTTTTTACTAACTGGTTCGCAAGTTGTTAATAGATTTATTGGTAATAATGTAAGTGCTAATAGTGGTAGAGAACAATTTATGAGTTTGATGAGTTTTGGTCATGTCGCTAATACTGTTGCAACAGCAGGAGGCATATCTGCTAGTGGAGTAGGTGCTTATGGTTTAGGTGTTGCAACTTCGACAATAGGACTAGCTGGTGGAAATAAAGCAGTATCTAAAGTAGGTAGTGCTATTCAAAATTTTGGTTCTAAAATTAGTAGTAATAGTCAAGCAAGTAATAATGTAATAGGAAAAGGTATCGGTACTGCTATAGAGAAGTTTGGTAGTGGAATTAGTAAAGCAACACCATCTAATATTGGTAAGAACTTACGAAGTTTTGGTAAAAGTAATATTAAAGGTGCAGTTGGTAGTGTAATGCCAGGTAGAAATATTCCTACTGGAAGATATAGACAAAGGAAGTGAATTTTATGTATATAACAATAAGTTCAATTAAAAAGACTTTAGGTAAATTTATTGAAGTAATGGATTTATATATAGGCTTACCTATGTTTATTATTTTCTTAATTTTATTTTCTTTTACTGATTCTAAAATTGAAGCCTTAGTCTTTCTAGCAATATGTGTGTTCTTACTAATTCCTATAAATATTTCTAAAAAGAATAGGATGTATAAAGTAATCATTATGCTTTTTCAATATCTATTTAGAACTAAAAATTATTATTTTTTCAATGAAAAGTTAAAAGAAAGTAAGGTGATGTCTATAAGTGCATTTATCAAATAAAGGACAAAAAAAAGTTAAATATATAGATAAACATAAAATGAAGAAAAGAGCCAAGAACTCTCAGTATTTCTCTAACGTAAAAGATGTAGGCGAAGATGGTTTAATAGAACTTAAAACAGGAGAGGTTGCCTCTTTAATAGAAGTAAAAGCTATTGACTTATCTTTGACTAGTAAAAGAGAAAAAGAGAATTTCTTCTATGGTTTAAAATCTTTATATCAAATAAAAGGACTAACTATGAAATGTTATAAGTTAGACCAAAAAATTAACTTAAATAATAATAAGATTAATTTAGAAAATCTTGTAAATGACTATAAAGATGATGAAAAGAAAAGTAAGTTACTTGATGAAAGTAAAAGACTAATAGAAGAACTAGAAGATAATAATTATACAGTATCTAGTATTTATTATTGGGTTATTATTGCTAAAGACGTTGAGACTTTAGAAAAACAGTTAGATGAACTTGAAGAAATAGTTGCTAATATTGTTCCAAAATTAAATATAGAGATAATTACTAATAGGTTAGAAATATATAAGTTTTTAACTAATTTGTATATGAATCCTGTTTCTTTAGATAATCTAGTTTGGAGTGATTTGCCTACATTAATTTCGCCTTTAAATCTAACTGAAAAAGTTAATATGTTAAAAATAGATAACATAGATACACAAATAGTTACTATTAAAAGTATTCCCCCTTTTGTAGAGGGATTATTTTTTGAGGAAATATTTAATGTTCCTAATGTTAGAGCTTGTATTAGTATTAAAGATGCTATTAGTCAAGAAGAATTAATTAGGTGGGTTAATTCGCAATATCAGTTCTTATTATCGGATCGTAATACTACTAGAAAGTTAAGTGATGCTACAGAGCTTGATACTCAAAAAGAGAACTTTCAACAATTAATGTATGATATTAAAAATGGTGATGAAAAGATTAAAGAAGTAGCACTTACTTTAATAATTACTGGTACTAAAAAGGAAAGAGAGAATATATTTAGAGATTTAAAGATTATAACTGACCGTTATCAAATAAAACTAGATATTCCAAAATTAAGACAAATGGAGTGTTTCCAAACTTTTGATTTAACTACAAAATCTTTAAATGATTATTCTATCTATTTACCTACACTTACATTAGGTGCAGGTTTTCCTTTTACTAAAACATATTTTAATGATTCTACTGGTTATATGTTAGGTATAGATTTACATACTTCTTTACCAATATTTTTTGATCCATTTGTTACAAATAATGAAAGACCATCTCATAACTTAGCAGTAGTTGCTTCAACTGGTAGTGGTAAAAGTTTTACTGTTAAGAAAATGATTATAAATGAGTTTGCTCGTGGTACTAAAATATTTATAATAGATGCTGAAAACGAATATAAGAATTTAGTACTTGAAAATGGTGGGGAATATATAGATTTATATTCAAGAAAAGGTGGTATGATTAACCCCTTACAAATAAGATATATTCCATCTGACGATAATAAGGAACTTAAAGAAACTGACTGTCCTCTTGCTAAACATTTAGGCTTTTTAGAAGCTTTTTTTAAAACTGCTTTTGAAGATATAACTGAAAAAGAATTAATTATGTTATTAGCAGTAGTAGAGTCTTTATATAATAAAAAAGGTATTTATAAGAATACATCTATAAATACTTTAGAAACTTTAAAGCCTGAAGATTACCCTATATTTAGTGAACTTTATGAGTATTTACCTGAATATAAAAAAAGTTTAGATAGTGAAGAAAAAAGAAAGTTAATAGTGCAGTTAGAAATAATATTATCAAGATTTTTAACTGGAACGGATGCTTATCTTTTTGATGGTTATACTGATATAGATTTATCAAATGATTTAATCTCTTTTAACTTACAAGAGTTACTATATAGTGGTAATCAAAGACTAATTAATACCCAAACACTGAACTTATTAACTTATCTTAATAATAGTATTGTTTCTAATAAAATAAAAAATGAAAAGCTAGGTAATAAGCATAAACATATTAGTATTATAGTAGATGAGTTTCATTTATTCATAGATGAGAAGAATAATGAAGTTATTAAGAACTTCGGACAACTTGCTAGGCGAGTTCGTAAATATTTTGCTAATATGATAGTGTGTACTCAAAGTATTAAAGACTTTATAGGTAATGCAGGCGTTTTAAGACACGCAACTGCTATTTTTAACAACTGTCAATATACAATGGTAGGTATTTTAAAAGAAGATGATTTAAAAGCCTATTTAACTTTGTTTGAAAATAGTCCTTTGACTGATACTCAAAAGGCTTTTTTATTATCTGCTAAAAGGGGCGAGTTTTTATTAAATGTTAGTAGTAAAGATAGATTAAGAATTTGGATTCGAGCGACTGAACTTGAAAGACAAATGATGGGCGAAGCATAGGAGGTAGATATGAGTACGATTTCAAGAATTGCAATGAAACAAGACGATAACACTTATAAATCTATTTATTGTCATAGTGATGGTTATTTAGAGCATAACGGTGTTATTTTATATACTTATTATAAAGATAAAAGTAAAGTAGAAGATTTAATAAAACTAGGAGATATTTCAAAATTAGGTAAAGAGGTATCTCCTGATTCTTCTAAGCCACATAATTTTAAAGAACGACAAGATGACGTAACAGTAGCTTACCATCGTGACCGTGGAGAAAAGTTTCATAGTAAAGATTTTTTGACAAGAGAAGAACTTATTAAATATTCTATTAAATCAAGTGAAAATATTTTATATGTTTATGAAGATGGTGTATGGAAATATATTGATACTATGCATAAAAATTATGATAGTGTTATAGAACATAATTTAAAACAAGAACTTATTAAAAGAAATTATATATTTAATCCACTAAAAGAAAATATTAATAAAAGAAAAGAAGTAGCTGACTTATTAGTTAAGTATATAAAGAAGTCGGATCCTTATAAGTTTTCACTTTATCTTGGAACTGACGAGTTTGCTTTTGAAATGATGAATATTCTTCTTTCAAATAATAAAGGAGTAGAAGATACAATGGAAAAACTTTATTTCGATATATATAAATTGATTTTTGAAGGAGCTTATAACAATGCTGAAAAGGAAGCTTTAGCAAAAGAGGCATTGTCATTAATGTTAGAGTTAAATGACTATACTTATACTTTATATAAAGCCAAAGAATTTGAAATGGAAAGATAAATGTCGAAGAAAATAGTTTATGGAGTTATTATTGGAATAATTATTATAGCAGTAATATTTATAATTTTACTTGCCCCTATATTAAAAGTATTAGGTTATTTTGATTCTAATGTTACTGATGGTTATGTCGAGAATAATAGTGAGTATGCTGATGATTATAGAAATGTTGTAAGTGATTATATTAAAGCAAAAAAAGGCTATGTATCTTTAGAAAGAGTACTATATTTTTATAATGCTGATAACAGTTTATCTTTTGAAGAAATATATAAAGATAATTTAGATAATGATTCTAAACAAATGTTACCTATAAGTGAAGTTTGTGATTTAGGTAAATATAGTTCTTTAGATGTTTGTGATGAAGATAGAATTGAAGAAAGTAATCAAATAAATGTTACTCAAGCTAAGCCTTTTGCACCACCAATAGATTTTTCTAAAATTAAAAGAGTGTCTAGTTTTTTTATGGAAGAAAGAGTTGTGTTTGGTAAAAGCGACCAGCATAATGGTTGGGATTTATCTGCCGAAGCTCTTACCCCAGTATATGCAACTTGCAATGGCATAGCTGAAAAAGTGTCTTTTCCATATCAAGTAAATGTTCAAGATATAGGTAGTAATGGTAATGAGATTAGAATACGTTGTGATGATACTAATTATCTAGTAACTTATGCTCATCTTTTCCCTAATAGTAATAAAATAACACAAGGTCAAGTAGTTAATAAAGGACAAGAAATAGCAGGAGTAGGAACGACAGGAACTTCTACCAATAATCATTTACATTATCAAGTATCACTTGATGGTAAACTAGTTGATGGTATGAGTTTGGTAGATTTTAACTCCTAAATAAATTTGTTGATATATAAGGGTAATTTCTCCCTTTATATTAGTAAAACTTCCTATATTATAGGATGAATTTTGCAAGTGCAAAATAAGACTTACGGAACTATAAAGCCTTATTTTATAAGGGTTAATTAGTTTATAGTCCGTAAGTATCTTATCCTGCTTTTTTTAAATAGAATTTATTATATTAGTTGGGAGGTAATAGCATTAGAAGATTCGAGTTTTTAATACCTATTGATTTATACAATAGGATTAGTTTAATGGCAGAGTTTTATCATTTAAGTAGAGCTAAAATGATGATTAAATTATTAGAAATTGGTTATATAAATATATTGCAGAATGGAGGTTACAATGAAACTGACACTAAATAAGATAATTGCAAATGATATAGTAGAATATGCTTTAAGTGATGCTATAAGTGAAAACTATATACTTTCACTAGATACATACTTAAATAAGTGTGATTATTCTACTAGGACATATATATCTAAAAATATAAATAGTATTATAGATAATATATATGCAAATGAGAAAATTGTTGATTTAGAAGTTGATAAAGAAACTAAAGAATTAGATATGATTTTCTTTTGGGAAAACTTAATGACTGACTTTGAAAAAAACGTATATGATAAAGCTAGAGGACTTAATATATCATTAGATTATAATGATGTTAAAGATATAGCTGATAAAGTACTAAATAGTAAAACTTTAAATAAAGAATTAGTTGATGAAATAAAAGAATATGATAACGATATGGAGTTGATGTAGATGAAAACAAGAATTTATACAAAAGAAGAACTTGAAATATTAAAGCAAAATATCTTTGTATTAGATGTTAAATATAAAAGAGAAATAGTTTATGATCCTATTTTTAAGTTATGGACTATAATGATGAGATTAGAACATCCTGAATTAACAGCTAGAGAAATATTTAAGTTAGGTGGTTTTGATGTTACTATTTTACATAATAAATTACCACAAAGAAGAATAAGAGAGTGGTTAACTAATTATCAAAAGTTTGGAGTCGCTTATTTCTTACCAGTTAATACGCCATATTACAGTATTAAAAAACTAACTAAAGATAAAGAAATACAAGTTGATTCTATGAAAGAACAATTATTAGAGTTCATCTTGGGAAGATTAAATGAAAAAGAAGGTAGATAAGCATATTTATTTTTCTTATGAAGAATATGCTAATATAAATAATTATTGTATTAATAATAATCTTTCATTTTCTAAAGGTGTATCTAAATTATTAGAACTTGCTTTAACTGATAATGAGTTACTTAGTAAATTAGAAAAGTTTGAAAAGAATATAGAATATTTATCTAAAAAATTAAATGTTACTTATTTATTGTTAGAGCAGTTATATGCTGATTTAGATTTTGAAAATATAGTAGATCCGAAAGATAGTGTTTCTTTATCTAAGTTTAATGCTAAGTTAAGAGGTAAGAAATATTATGACTAAAAAGAAAAGCCCTAAAGTTATATTTAATAGTTTATATACTTTAGGGTTTAATAATGTAGATAATAAATTTAGTAATAATATGAAGTCTATAAAAAGGGTATTAGGTATGTATGATTATTATACAAATGAAGAAAAAAGAGCAATGTCAATGTATGATTATTATACTGGTAAATTAACAAAAGAAAATACTGTTAATTTAGTTTTAGAAAATGGTAAATATGCAACAGCTGATGAAGTAGAAAGAAGAAAAAAACGAGCTGTTAAGTATTTAGAAAACTCTAATCTTTGGCAAGGTGTATTATCATTTAATAATGATTATTTAACTCAAAATATTGATATACATAAATTAGAAAAAGAACTTGCTACTAGCATATTACCTATGTTTTTTAAAAAGTGTGGTTTTAAAGATACTAATAAAATGTTTTATCAACTAGCTCTTCATACTGATACTGATAATCTTCACTTTCATTTCTCATTTATGGAAAAAGAACCTAATTATCTATATTCTAAAAATAAGGTAGGCTATAGAAGAAGTGGTAATCTAAAGCAAAGTGAAATTGATTTTTTAAAAGCTCAAGTTGTTCATGCAATAGAAAAAGAAAAGATTTATACACCATTATTAAAAGAAACTAATAAAGAAATAGATAAGTTAAAAAAATATTTTAACCCAAAAGAGAAAAACTTTTTATTATATGATAAAAAAGATTTACTATTAGAAGAAAAGATACTAACTTTAGGGCAAAAACTTTATTTTTATAGAGAGGGTAGTTTAGGTAAAATAAAATATGGTTCTATTAAAGATAAAGAAATACAGGCTCTTACTAGAGAGATTAAGAATTATATCTTTTCTAAAGATAATAAAGATTTTAAAAGAGAATATGCTAATTTTAAAACATCATTAAATAAAATTAATTCTTACTTTCATAAAATATATGAAGATAATAATATTAAGAATATTGAAGTTGATACATCATTAATTGATTCTAAAAATAAATATGTAGATAATTATGTATATAATGCTATTGTTAATAATGCTCTTTATAATTATGAAAATGGTAAGAAAAAGTTTAATAAAATTAGTGAAAACGATTTAATACAAGAGATTATTTTAAAACATTACTTAAAAAATAAAAAGCAAAATAAGTATGATATTTTAAAGAATTATTTATCAAAAAGTACAGCAAGACAAAGATTTAAGAATAAGTATGAAATAGAAAATGCTATTAGAAACATTAATTATGAAATGGAAGAAGCTACTAAAGAATTTAGTAAGCTGTTTAATAATGAATATCAATTATAGTAAAGGAGGTTGAAAATGAAAGTGTTCGGAAAATATATAAAGAATATGCGATTAAGTAAAAATATGAGTTTGAGTGAACTTTCCAAAATTACTAATATTTCGGTAAGTACATTATGGAGTATTGAAAATAATAAAGTAAAGAATATTAAGAATATATTTATATATCGGTTGGCTAAAGCATTTAATGTTGATTATGAAAATTTATTAAGGAAAAGGTGGGAGTTATTCCCAGTCTTTTTTTATGGGGGAAAATAATTGCTAGAATTAAATAAAATATACAATGAGGATTGTTTAGAGGGTATTAAGAAAATACCAACAGCATCTATTGACCTCGTTGTAATTGATCCACCTTATGAGTTATCTACTCGTAAAAAAGATGAAAGTTTTAATAAGAATAAGATAACAAGAGATATTTATAAACTACAAGAGGAATTGATAAAAGGTAGTTTGGTTAATGGCTATGATTATGTGATACTAGATGAATTAGTAAGAGTAATGAAAACAATAAACATTTATATTTGGTGTAGTAAAAAACAATTACTATTTTATTTTGATTATTTCGTTAAAAAGTTAGGATGTAATTATGAAGTTCTTTTATGGAATAAGACTAATGCAATGCCTTTATATTCTAATACATATTTAAGTGATAAAGAGTATTGTTTATATTTTAGAAAGAAAGGATACTGTAAGCCTAAAAGTTATTCTGATGCAAGAACTGTTTATTTTTCTACTACTAATATGTCTGATAAAAAAAGATATGGGCATCCTACTATAAAGCCATTAGAGTTTATTAGAAAAATAATTAGAAATAGTAGTGTTGAGGGTGATGTAGTTTTAGATTCTTTTATGGGTAGTGGAACAACAGCAGTCGCTTGTATTTTAGAAAATAGAAATTATATAGGTTTTGAAGTGAATAAGAAATATTATGATATTGCACTTAAAAGAATTGAAGAAACAAAAAAGGAGATGAATAATAGTGAACAAAGATGATATTAATGAAGTTTATAATGAATTTAGAGATATTATTCGTACTCCTAATGAATATACGTTTATTACACCGAGAATATTAAAGTTAAAACAAACAAAGGAGTTCGGAGATAATGAAATAATAATTGATTTAAATAAAATAGATAAAGATATGTTTCAAAAAATGTATGTTGATTTAGATATGGATTATGAAGATTTTGATAACATTGATGAAGAAGAAGTAGTAAAAGTTAAAGCTAAAAACTTGCCTGAAGGCTGGTATTGGGTTAAATATTATGGTGGCTCAGGGAATCTTCAAACACCTGATGGGAAAGAATATATGATATATGATTTAAACAGTGATGAATATTTATTTAGTTATGAGAGTGACGTGTGGAACTCTATAAGAGAAGGATACGAAATACCAAAGAAGAACTTAAATCCTTTTGAAATAATGGAAAAAGAAATGTTAGATTACCATAAAGATTTATTGGTAACAGAGGGTTTGGATAATGGTTATGAAATTTAAGCCCATTATAAAAAAGTTAATATGGAAACATAAATGCTTTTGGGGTAATAAATATAGAATAATTGAAAATGGAAAAGTAAAATATAAAATTTTAGTTTATCACAGAAGCATTTATATATTAGAGGAGGAAAACAAATGAGTTTTCCTCTTATTGTTTTATTAATCATATTTATATTATTTATAATCTTTTTTGTTTATGGCGAACCTTTAATTAATAACTATAAGATAAAGAATAATAACGAATATGGTTCAGGTAGATTCGCTACTAAAAGTGAAATAAAGAAGAATTTTACTAAAGCGAATATATCTAATATTAAAAAAGTAGGAATACCTATTTATTATAGTAAAGATTTTAAGAAAGTATGGTTTGATAATGAAACTCCACATTATGTTTATCTAGGAAGTAGTGGTAGTGGTAAAAGTGTAACTGCTGTTATTCCTACAGTTACTTTTCTTGCCAATGCAAAAGAAAAAAGGAGTATTTTTATAACGGATCCGAAAGGGGAAATTTATCATCATACTTCTAAAATGCTTAAAGAAAAAGGCTATAATATCTTAACAATAGATTTTAGAGAGCCTCAGTTATCTAATCATATTAATATATTAGAACCTATTATCTGCGAATATGAAAAGTATATAGAGTATGAGGACTTATCTAATAAAACAGAACAACAAGAAGAAAACTTAAATTACAAGAATATTTCTTTGTCGCACTATGCAGAAGCGAATAGGTTAATTAGTTCTATTGCCACTATGGTTATGCAGGAAGAAATTCCAGGTAAAGATCCATTTTGGAATAATAGTGCTAAAAACCTATTAGAAGGACTTATAGGTTTCTTTTTAGAAGAATATAAAGATGGAAAAATAACAAGAGACCAAATTACTATGACTTCCATTCGTAAGTTTCAAAACTCTACTATGGAAGAAAAGAATAGTAGATTCTTTAAATCATATATTGAACGTAAAAAATATGGTAGTAAGTCTAAAGATAGCTTAATGCCTATCTTATCTACTAGTGATAATACCTATCGTTCTATTACAGGTGTCTTTAGTGAAAAGATGGCTATATTTGATGATATAAATGTAGCAAACATCACTAGTAAATCTGATTTTAAACTTGATATTCTTGGTAGAGAACCTACAGCATTATTCGTAATAGTACCTGATGAAGATAAAGTATATTATACACTTGTAACTTTAATAGTAGGTTTACTTTATAGAGAATTAGTTAAATTAGCAAACAAAGAGAAAACTAAAAAATTACCAATACAAATGGACTGGCTATTAGATGAGTTTGCTAATTGTCCACCACTTTCTGATATAGAGTCTATTGTTTCTGTTTCTCGTTCTCGAGGTATGAGGTTTCATTTCTTTATACAGTCATTCGCTCAACTAGATAATGTTTATGGTAAAGAAGTCGCTCAAATTATTCTTGATAACTCAGGAATCCAGTACCTTAAGACTAACACTATGAGTACAGCTGAAGAAATAAGTAAAAGACTAGGGAAGAAAACAATAGAATCATCTTCACTTAGTCAGTCGTTTAGTATTTCTAATTATAATGGTAATCATTCTACTTCTTTAATGGCTAGAGATGTAATGACACCTGATGAAGTTAAAAACTTGCATTATAAAACTATTATATTTCCTAATATAGGTTTTCCAATATTTAGAGATACAGTAATTTATAAAAATCTATCTTGTTATTTAAGTGGAGAGATAATAAGAAAAGTAAGACCTTTAGAAGATTTAAAAGATACTTATTTTACTGTAGAAAATATTACTAATAATAAAAATAGAGATATTAACTTAAATGATGATGAGTGGTTTTCTGAATTTAAAAAATATGAAGTAGAAAAGTTAAAACCTGCTATAGATGTTATTAAAGATATTTTAAAAGATAAAATAAAAACAATAGACTTTAAAGAAAACAATAATAGGACTTATGCAGTGTGTATAAGTAGTAAAAAAATAACTCAAAAGGAAAATGCTTATATAAAAGGTAAAATAAATAAAAATACTTATTATATCAATGTTGATAGTACTAAAAACTTAATAGAAATACATTTAAATAATCTCATTGAAATAAATAATGGTATGGATCAAGAGGTTATTGAAAATAATGTTTTTACTGAATAAATATGTCTAGTTATTCATAGTTTTTAGTGTGGAGGCTTGTATGGATGATAAAGACATAGAAGTAAGATTTAGTACTAAGAATTTACCTTTTGAATATAAGTTGTTAGAGTATAGGTTGATTATTAACAAAGGATTATATGATGAGAAAATTATAGATTTAAAAACCTATAACGAAATGGAAAAAACTATAATGGCACGTTTGAAAAAAATAAAATTGGAAAGTATTTCAAAAAATAATTAATTGTTTGACATCATTTTATAATGATGCTACATTCATTTATGGTAAAGCATAAAGAAAGATATATGCGAAAGAGAGGGTGATATATGAATATAATAACTGCTAAGGAAGATTTAAAAAAAGGTAAAACGATATATGATATGCCTTTAAGAGTTGCATATTATGCTCGTGTTTCTACTGATAAGGACGACCAGCTTAACTCTTTGGAAAACCAGCAAGGCTATTTTGAAGATATGATAAAAGAAAATGAAAATTGGGTTTTTGTTTGTGGTTATATTGATGAAGGTATTAGTGGTACTGCTGTAGAGCATCGTGATTCTTTCTTACAAATGGTAGAAGATGCTACTTTTGGAAAAGTTGATTTAATTATAACTAAAGAGATTTCAAGATTTGCTAGAAATACAGTAGATAGTATAAGATATACAGAGTATTTATTAAGAAATGGTGTTGTTGTCTTTTTCTTAAATGATAATCTAATAACAATACAACCTGATGCAGAGCTTAGGCTTACTATTATGTCTAGTTTAGCTCAAGACGAAGTTCGTCGTTTATCAGAAAGAGTTAAATTTGGTATCAATAGAAATATAAAAGAAGGAAAATTAATTGGAGGAAAACTCACTGGATACGATAAAAAAGATGGTGTATTTTATATCAATGAACATGAAGCTATAATGATAAGGTATATATTTAATACTTATATAACTGGTATTGTAAGTTTGACACAAATTGGATTAGAGTTAGCTGATATGGGATACTTAAATTCTAAAGGACAGCCTTATTCCTCTACTTCCTTAGCAAAGTTTTTAACAAATGCTAGATATAAGGGGTTTTATACTGCTAGATTAAGTGAAGTTGAAGATTATAAAACTCATAGAAAAAAGAAAGTGCCTAAAGAAAGACAAATTTGTTATAAGGATGATAGAATACCAGCTCTTGTTTCTGAGGAATTGTGGGATGGTTGTAACGAACTGTATGAAAGTAGAAAAAAATTACGTGCTAGACATATTTTGAATTCTGATGAAGTACTAAAACATTCTAAATACTCTTGTAAGATATATTGTGGTGACTGTAATGATATATATACTAGGAATGGTGGTAGTAATAGATCGTTGAAGCCAACTTGGTCATGCAATACTTATAAGAGAAAAGGAGTTTCTGTTTGTGCTTCTCCAATTATACAGGAAAGCCAACTTGATAATATTTTTATTTCTGTTTTTAGTGATTTTATGGCACATAAAAAGGAATATTTAAAGCAAGTTTTAAAGGAATATGAAAATATCATAATGAAATATACACCGACAATAGACATAGATAAAGCAAAGAATAAGATAGAGCAAATAGAACAACAAAAAGATAAGTTGTTAGATTTAAATTTAAAGGGAATAATAAGCGATTATGAGTTAAAAAAGAGAAATGATAAATTTAATGTTGAATTAAAACAATTAGAATCAGAAATAAATAATTTGCAAAATAGCGATATAGAAGAAAAAAAGTTAAAGAACAAAATAAAAGCAATAGAAAATTATTTAACAACAAAACTAGATATAAAAGAAAACCTTCCAAATTTAGTAAAATTGTTAATTGATAAAGTAATTGTTGAAAAAATAGATAATAGTAGAAAACATATAAAATTAACTATATATTTTGATTTTAATACACCTGTTATTGATATAGATTTAGATATGAACGACAAGAAAAAACAAAATAAGAAAACACCAACTACATTAGCTTGTAGCAACACTAGTCATGTCATAAGATGTTCCTGTATTGACACCAAGCAA
>CAMMBO010000007.1 GCA_946494435.1 uncultured Mycoplasmatota bacterium | reverse complement strand
TTAAAGTATATAAAGTAGGAATACTTAATTATTCTAATGAAAAAGTATGGAGTAAGTTCTTTAAAGCTTTTAAGAGTAAAGATGTATAACTGCTTTAAAAAAGTTATTTCGTTTTAACAAAATAACTTGATATAGAAACAGTTAAAGAGAAGACGAGTAAATGCATTCGTCTTTTTCTTTATAATTATTAAAAACTGTGATAGACTAATTATAGAAGGATTGATGAAGATGAAGAAAGTTGTAATTATAGGTTGTGGTAATGTAGGACTTGCGTACTTAAAAAAGTTATGTATGACTGATATAAATGTTGATATAAGTTTAATTGATGTAGATGAAGAGAGACTTGAAGGTGAAATACTTGATTTAGAACAATCTTTAGTCTATAGAAATGGCAATATCAGTTTAAAACTTGGTGATTATAGTGATTGTGATGATGCCGATATAGTTGTAATAACTGCAGGTGTTCCCCAGTCTACAAAGGATAGAATGAGTGATTTAGATAAAGCGAATGAGATAGTAGTTGATATTACTAATAAATTAAGAGATACATCCTTTAAAGGTATTGTTTTAGTCGCTTGTAACCCTTTAGATGTTATAACAGAGTTAATCGCTCATTATACGGATTATCCTTATAATAGAGTAATAGGTACTGGAACAATGTTAGATACAGCAAGATTAAAGTCATTAATCAGTAAAAAAATTAAAGTTAAACCTAATGATATAAATGTTTATGTTTTAGGAGAACATGGTAATAGTCAGTTTGTCGCCTGGAGTAATGCTAATATAGGTTTAGAAAACTTAAATAGATTTTTATCACTTGATGAAAAAGAAGAACTTGAGTATGAAACGCGGCATATGGGTGGCATTATTGTTAAACATAAAGGTTATACTAGTGATGGAGTAGCATCATGTCTTTTAGAACTTACTTTATGTATTCTAAATGACTTAAAGAAAGTATATCCAGTATCAAATTATAATACAACTTATGATGTATACCTTTCAACACCATGTATTATAGGTAAAAATGGAATAGAGAAAGTTATTAATATAAAATTAACTAGTGATGAAGAAGAAAAATTAGAAGAGTCAAGTGAAGTAATTAGTGAAGCACTTGATAAAATATTACCAAAAGAATTGTATTAGGAGGTATTAATTATGGGTAATTATTTATTTTTAGTAGTTATATTCTTATTTATGGCTATTGAAGTAGTTTGTGCATATAAGTTTTTTAGACTAAAAAAAATTAAGTTAGGAATATTTTCTACAATCTATTTTCTTATTACATTAATACTCACTTTAGTTTATTTTGAAGGTCGTAATGCAGTAACAGAAAATGAAGTAGAAAGTCTTATTAATGGACTTACTAACTTTAATCTCTTTGCAATCTTAATTCTTATTCTTAACATTAGTATGATAATAATTAGTACTATTAGTTATGTTAAAGTAATGGGATGGAGTAGAGAGTTAAATACAAAAAAGGATGTTAAAAAGCTTTAATGGAAAAAGAGAAAGAAGTTATAAGACTTCTTCCTCTTTTTGTTTCTCTTCTATTGTTATGATGTTAGGTGTTGTTGCATTATTTTTATCTTCCTTAATATCTGTATCATGTAATTGATTATTTATATTATTTTCCTTATATTCTATACCTCTAATTTTGCTGTAAACGTCTAAATCATCATCAACATCAATAATCCTATATATTTCATCAAATGATGTTGAACCATTTAATACTTTTAATAATCCATCTTGAAGCATTGTAATAACATCAGATGTATATACTAGTTTATTTAAATCATCTTTTTCTAATCCTTCTTCATTTAAAGCATTTCTAATTTCATCGTTAATCATTAATACTTCTTGAATAGCGATACGTCCGTGGTAACCTTTGTTACACTTATCGCATCCTTCTGGATTAGCATTATAGATTTCTTCTATATCCATATTTAAAGCCATTTTAAATACTTTTTTTTGATAAGGAGTAGTTTTCTCTTTTATTCTACAATGGGGACATATCATTTTGGCAAGCTTTTGAGAAATTATACCTGATAGGGCACTAGATAATAAATATCTTTCTACATTCATATCAAGCAATCTTTCAATAGTACTTAAAGAGTTATTAGTATGGATTGTAGATAATACCAAATGTCCTGTAATAGATGCTCTTACGGCAATTTTTGCAGTTTCACTGTCACGAATTTCTCCAATTAATATAATATTAGGATCTTGTCTTAAAATAGATCTTAATACAGTAGCAAAATCAAGACCTATTTCACTATTTACTTGAACTTGATTTAATCCCTCAATATTCATTTCTATTGGATCTTCTACTGTTATAATGTTAGTTTCTTTTTTGTTTAAAACTTGTAAAATAGAGTATACAGTTGTACTTTTACCACTACCGGTAGCACCTGTTATTAAAATAATGCCATTGGGTTCGGCTATCATTTTTTGTAATTTATTAAAATTGTCTTCATTAAAACCAAGAGATTCTATTCCTTCTAAGCTTCTTGAATAATCAAGAATACGAATAACACACTTTTCTCCTTCATTAGTAGGGAGGGTAGATACACGAGTTTCTAAATTAATTCCTTTAATAGTACCCTTAATAGATCCATCCTGTGGTAATCTACTTTCAGTTATATTCATATTGGCTATAAGTTTAATTCTTGTTATTAAATTTCTTTCATATATTTTAGGTATTTTTGTGTAGTCTTGCAAATCACCATCGATTCTAATTCTAACCATTAAATAATCTTCTCTTGGATCAAAATGAATATCACTAGCTCCTACACTAGCAGCATGAGCTATAATATCATCAACGACATTAACTATTGGTGTTTTAGTCATATCATAAGTTACCAAAGTATCAACCCCTTTACTTTATCCTTTTATTTTACTATAATAATTATATATTAAGAATAACTTAATTACAAGAGGGAGCTTAATAAAATGAATAAGAAAAAAATATTAAATAAAAAAGGATTTATTTTAGTTGAGACATTAATTGTAGGTGTTTTTATTATGGGAATTTTCTCTTTACTTTACACTAATATTTTTCCTCTTATTGGTGAGTATGAACGATATAGAGATTATGATACAGTAGAGTCTATATATATCGCTCATTGGGCTCGAATGATAGCTTTAAAAGGTTTAGAAGATTCTAGTTATGTAACTGCTAGTACTACAGGTTATCTTGATATTAGTAATTGCTCTTTATATACTATCTCTGATGGAGTTAATTCTTGTTTAGCTTTTAAAACAATTAATAATGTTTCTAAAATTTATTTAACACCTTATTCTACTTTGATTTTTAAAAATTATGTAAAGCAAGATAATGCTCCTTTTACAAGAAGCTTTAAAGAGTATATTTCTTATTTACCAACTTATAGTAAGAATACTAGTAAAACACCTGCTACTGGATATTATAGGGTAATAGTTGAATATGTTTCTAATAATACTTATAAATATGGAACTATTGAAGTATTTAAAGGATAGGTGATTATTTATGAATCTTAATAAAAAAGGTATAACTTCTGTAGAGTTGTTGGTTTGTTTTATAATTATATCAACAATAGTTGTTAGTATGTATAATTTAATATTAAATTATCGAAATAGAGAACAAATAGAAGAGATAAATAATGAAGTAATAGCTTTTAGTAATAATTTACAACAAGTTATTCAATCTGATTTAATTATGGGACATCTTTCTGATGTTACTAATATAAGCAGTGATGGACATAGTGCTGTTCTTGTTTTTGATAATCCAGAGTCTTACACTACAACACTTACAATTGATCCTGATAATTATGTTATTAGATATGGTAGAGATTCTGATATCATAGATTATGAAATACCGCAAATAGCTGATTTAATGATAAGTCCTGATTCTAAAATTGAGTATTTTCCTGCTACTAATGGATATTTAAAGATAACAATAATTTTAACTCATCCAAACTTTAAAGATGAGACATATTCTTTTATGATAAACTGTCCAGTTAATTATGTTTATTAGAATAAAATGTAAAGAACTAAAGCGATAGATGTTTCTATAATTCTACCTATGAAGAAGTATTTATATTCAATATCTTCTTCTTTTATATTGTTTAGGACTTGTAGATGAACTGAAAAACTACCAAAGGTAATAAAGGTTAGGACAAGTAATCCTTTTATGTAATTAGTTGTATCAATTGTATTTACTAGACTAATACCACTAGTCATATCAAGAAGACCTGTAATTAATGTATTAAAAAAAGGATTTAGAGAAAGAGTAGTTGTGAGTAATTTACTAAAGAACATAAAGAAAGTAATACTTCCTAGCATAAATAAAAGGACTTTAATCGCATCATTTATCGCTTTAGGAAGTGCTTCTAAGAAAGATTTATTTTGATGATTATTAGTTATTTTAGATGGGATAATTTCTTTAGGCCTTAGGATAATACCAAGTATTAGATTAGATAGTATTTGGATTATTAATATTTTATAGGCAAGAGATAGACTATTTAAGATAAGCCCACAGGTTCCTAGAACAAAAAGAGGATTGGCAAAGTGAGTAAAAGTTAAGAGGTAATTAGCAGTATTTTTATCTATAGTTTTATCTTTATAACTTTCTACTACATATTTAGAACCACTAGGAAAGCCTGATATAAGACTAACTAAAATAATAAAAGAACTATTACCTTCAACATGAAATATCTTTCTTATTAGGGGATTTAATTTTATACTTATTTTAGTAGCAAGTCCTAGTTCTAAAAGAAGTGATGCAAGGACAAAGAAGGGGAATATAGAAGGGAAGAGTTTTGTTTTAAAGATATTAATACTACTAATACCACTTTCTATAATTAGGGAAGGGTTAATAAAAATACCTAAGTAGAGAAATAATATAATAAGTACTGCTAATAATTCTTGATATTTTCTTTTCATAATATTACCTTCTTTGATATAATTTAATAGTAAAGGAATGATGATATGCTTAATAAAGTTTATTTAAGATTAAAAAAATTTATGAAAGATTACTATAAAACTATTATATTTCTAGTGATATGTTACTTTGTTTTTACTTTTCCTTTGCCTTATTATATATATGCTGGGGGAGGTACTATTAATATTGATGATAGAGTAGTAATAGATGGGGATAAAGATAAGAGTAAAGGTTCTCTTAACTTTGCTTATGTAAAAGAATTAGAAGGTAATGTGGCATCATTCATCTTAGGTAATATTATTCCTGGCTATGATATAGAAAAACAGGAAGATGTAGAGTTAAATGAAGATGAGACTAGTGAAGATATTATGTTTAGAAATAAAATATACTTAGAAAATGCTAATCAAACTGCTATTATGTTAGCATATCAGAAAGCAGGAAAAGAGGTTAGGATAAAGAATAAACACTTTTATATTATTTATGTGGAAGACAAAGAAGAAGATGGTCTAAGAGTAGGAGATGAACTTCTAAAAGTAAATGGTAAGGAAATAGAAAATGTAGAAGATTACACTAATGAGATACAGAATCATGAAGTAGGAGAGAAGATTAAGGTAACAGTTAAAAGAGATGATAAAGAAAAAGATGTAACAGCGACTATTAAAGAAGGAGACGATTATAAAGTAACAGGTGTTTCTGTTAGTACAATTTATGAATATGATACTAATCCTAAAGTAGAACTTAATTTTAAAGATAGTGAAGGTGGTCCTAGTGGAGGCTTGATGTTAACTCTTGCAATATATGATAAATTAACTAAAGGGGACTTAACTAATGATTTAAAGATAGTTGGAACAGGTACTATTAGTAGTGATGGTACTGTTGGGGAGATTGGTGGTGTTAAATATAAGTTAAATGGAGCGGTAAAAGCTAAAGCTGACTTGTTTTTGGTGCCTAAAGGTGATAATTATAAAGAAGCTTTAAAAGAGAAAGAAGAACATGATTATGATATTGAAATTAAGGCGATAGGAACTTTTGATGAAGCGGTAGAGTATTTAGATAGTTTAAAAAAATAAAAAGTCACCGAATGAAAATACAAAATCTCACCGAATGAAATTCTTAAAAAGTGTCCATCAAAAGTCTTAAAAAGTGTTCATTTGATTTAATAAATAATAAAAATATAATAAGTTAATAACAGGAGAAGTAAACTATGATCTTAAAAGAAAAATATTACATGGAAACAATGAGTCTTTATGAATCAGGTGATTCAAGCGGGGCTGTTTCTATAACTGATATGTTAGAGAATAAGAATATTAATAAGAACACTGGAGAAGTAAAAATTAGAGAACTTGCTACTCTCTTGATAAGGGGAGGATGGAAAGAAAGTTTAAAAGCAAAGAAAGAAAATTATTCATTAATATTAAAGAAATATATTAATTCAATTTTAAATATAGAGTTAGATGGAGAAAAGTCTAGGGATAAGAATAAAATGAAGATGTTATTAAGGACTTTAGCAAGAAATGAATCTAGAATAGTAAGTAATAAAGCACTTATAAGAGATATTAAAGAATATGAAAGCAAAAGTAATATTTTATCTAGTAGAACTACACTTTTAGATTATTTAGATTTTCTTGAAAGAATGCATTTAATAGAAAATCAAGAGCCATATAGTTCTAATTATCGTTCTCCAGAAAGAGTATGTAAATCAGTGAAAAGACATTTTGTTGATCCCTCTCTTGCTTGTTCTCTTTTAAATCTTAATGTTGATAAATTAATAGGTGATTTAAATACATTTGGCTTTCTTTTTGAAGCTCTCGTTGAAAGAGATTTAAGAATTTATATGGATTACTTAGATGGAAAAATATATCATTTCAGAGATAATGTTAGTGGTTTAGAAGTAGATACAATATTAGAGTTCGAGGATGGAGAATATGCTGCCGTTGAAATAAAACTAGGTTATAATGAAGTTGATGATGCTATTAAAAATTTAAAAGAATTTTATAATAATATGGTAAAAAAACCTAAATTTATGTGTGTTATAGTTGGTGTTTTAGAAGCTGCTTATAAAGACCCTGATACTTCTATTTATGTAGTACCAATAACAGCTTTAAAGCCATAAGAAAAGAGATAAGTTATTTTGCTTATCTCTTTATTCTATGGTGTAGGAACTCCTGGAATGGTTTGTGTGATATCATCAATGATTTCATCATCTTTATCATTATCTTCTGGTGGAGCAGGTGGTGTTTCTTCTTGGTCTGTTTTTATATCATCAGTATCATCTTCTTCAGGTTCAGTACTTGGTGATGTCGGTTTAGTAGTTGTAGTGTTATTGCTACTACTATTATTGTTTTCAGCTTCACTAGAACTGCTTCCTCCAGATAATGTTAACACAACACTACCACTTATTAAATCTATTCTTTTATTAGCAGGATAGCTTTGTGCTACTACATAGCCACCAGTTCCTTTAAATGTAACATTTATACCATGAGCATTGGCATAACTTCTTGCCGCGCTTTCACTATCTCCTGTAAAATCAGGTAATAAATCATAAGTAAAAGCTGTTTTGTAAGGACCAGTTCCTGTTACAGTTTTCTCATAATCTTCATCATTGATAGAGAAGGAGAACTCTTTAATCATGTCAGGCTCTTTCTCACCAAGATTTATTTTCATTGCCTTTATAATATCATCACGACTCTTAGTATTTGGAACATAATCCCATAAAACCATTCTACTTCTCTCATCATAAATCATTTGACCAGTACCATCTAAATATAATTGTTCAATGTTAATAAGGTCAGCATCATCTTTTTGTAAGGCATTACTCATTATATCTTTAGCAATGTCATAGAAAGATAAAATTTGTTGTTCTGTAAAGTTAGTATCAAGATTATTAGTAATAGTATTTAAAACATCCATAACTTGATTAATACTTTTCATATCTTTAACTTTATTTAATATACCTTGAATTACTAATTGTTGATTTAATCCTCTATCTAAGTCTCCTGCAGCAAGTTGTTTTCTGTTTCTTGCAAGGACTAGGGCTTGTTCACCATTTAATGTTTGAACTCCTGCATTTATACAAACTTGTCCTTCACGGTTAGAGTTATCTGTACATAAATCTTGAGGAACATCAACGGTAATACCTCCTAGAGTATCAACTAAACTAACTAAACCTTTAAAATTAATCTTAGCATAATAATCAATTGTAACATCAAAATAATTTTCAATCGTATCCATCATACAGTCAGTTCCATAGGCAGCGGCATGAGTTATTTTATTTTCAGGAGTACCACTCCAACAAGCGATAGGAACATAACTATCTCTTGGAATGCTTAACATAGTTGCATTTAAAGTATTAGGATTAAATGTAACTAGTATTAAACTATCACCATTGGCAACAGTGTTTTTAGATAAACCTTCTTCGGCAGAGTCAACTCCCATTAGAAGAATTGTAAATGGTTCTGTTACAGATTTACCTTTAGATGAACTTCTGTTACTAGTACTTGCTTTTTTCATCTTTTTCTCTTGCGTTAAGATTATTCTTGTATCATCTTTAATGTTCTCATATGTTTCCATACTTGTAAACATAGATGGATAATCAGTTGGAACAAAGATTGAATCTACTTCACCAGCATATAAATCAGCCATGGCTGTAAAGTAATCATCATATTTTACTATTTCATTGTCATCTTTTAGATTATTTTCTTTAATAACTTCATTAGGAATAATATTTCCTTCTGGTGATGTTTTATCAGAAAGTATTCCAATTGTGTTATCTTTTAAGTCCTTTACATTTTCTATTTCACTACTACTTGCAACTATTAGGCTACTAGAATAAGTAACTGTCTCTCTATTAATACTAGATAAAGTTCCATAAGCATACATTATTAAGCCACTAATTGCACAGTTTATAAGTAAATAGAGTATTAAAAAGAAGGTAAGAAGCCTTGACCTCTTTTCTTTGTGTCGTCTTTTAGACCTGACTTTGAAAATTATAACTAAGTCTAGGACAACAAATACTCCTATAACGATATATCTAATTACTTCTTCAACCGGTCCTAATAATAGGATATTATAAATAGCGAATATATTAGTCAGTATTACAAGAATACTGAGTATCGCTAGCCATAATCTACATTTTTTCTTTTTCTTATCTTTTTTTTCTTCAGTTTTCTCTTTATTCTTTCTCATCGAATGACCTCCACGTTAAACATAAAACTATACCCTATCATTATAGACTATTATTTCTTATCTTTCAACCACTGTACTTTTGTTTGTATTGTAAAGTTGACGGTTATTTATAGCATTTTAAGAGAAATTTGTCTAATATTCTGTTATAATGTAGTTAGAAGGATAGGAGTTGGTAGTATATGAAGAAACTTTTTTGTATTTCATTAATCTTTATTATGCTTTTTACTTTTATTCCTAATGTTAATGCAAGTAGTTATATAGTACTAAATACTAATAAATATTTTAGAGTAGTACCAGGAGGAGATTTTGTAGATGGTATTACGGATGGAGTTTTACTTGCGGGTACGAAAGTAGATTTAATTAGTAAAGATGGTGGCAGTGGTCATGGTTGTAAAAACCCTTGGTATAAGGTTAGTTATAATGAGAAAGTTGGATATATTTGTTCAAGTGACCAGGTAGTTATAGATGTCGCTGATGTTGACCTTAATGGAGACTTTGAAAAAGAAATGATTAGTAAGGGCTTTACAGAGAGTTATTTACCTTATTTAAAGGCGTTGCATGAGAAACATCCTAATTGGAATTTTAAGGCAGTGAGAACTAATATTGATTTTGATACTGCTGTTACTAATGAGAGTTATGGGGAGATTAGTTTAGTAGATGGAACTGATGAGAGTTTAAGAAGTAAAGAATGGCCATATTATCAAAATGGTGCTTTTATGCAGATAGAACCAGGTTGGTATGTGGCTAGTAGAGATACTGTATCATATTATTTAGACCCTAGAAACTTTTTATCTGAAGAATATATCTTTATGTTTGAAGATATTAAATATAATGCTTCTATTCATACAGAAGATGCGGTTAGAGGAGTTACCAAGGGAACATTCTTAAATACTAATGAATACTTAGATATTTTAATGAAAACAGCAAGAACATATAATATTAGTCCTGTTTATATTGCTAGTAGAATTAGACAAGAAAAAGGTTCAAGTAATAGTATTTCTACTACAGGAGAAACTTTTACTTATGAAGTTGATAATAATTGTTTAAATAATTTAGGTTATGCTAGTAATCCTGATAGTTGGAATGCACTTAACTCTTGTGGTAGTGGTAGAGTTTACAGTGGCATTTATAATTACTTTAATATTGGTGCCTATGGTTCTTATAAGTCTCCCCAAATTAGAGGCTTGATTTGGGCGAATGGAGGTTTTGATGCTTCAGTTACTACTTATAATAGGCCATGGAATAGTAAAGAAAAAGCGATTATGGGTGGTGTTGACTATATTGTAGGTGCTTATGTAAATAATGGTCAAAACACTTTATATTATCAAAAGTTTAATGTCGCACCTGATGCTTTCTATCCTACTTATACTCATCAGTATATGACTAATATAAGAGCGGCTTCAAGTGAAGCTTATAGTACTTATAAGAGTTATAGAGATAATGACTTGTTAGGAAACAGTTATGAGTTTTTAATACCAGTTTATAATAATATGCCTAATGATAATGAAGTAATACTACCTGATGATGAAGATAAGGAAGAAGAAATCGTTACAACTCCTAATATTGATGTAAATACAGGTGTGGTTGGAGCAGGCTTTAAGATAGATGGTGATGTTATTTCTAATATTTCCTTTAATACTAATGTTGATGTAATTAATAGTAAGTTAAGTAGTGTTAATGCTAATTTGAAAGTTACTAGTTATTTAGATAGATATGGAAATAAAGCTAGTGGTAATGTTGGTACAGGGGATACTTTAGTAATTACTAATGGTTCTACTACGAAGTCTTATAAAGTAGTTATCTATGGTGATAATAATGGTGATGGTAAAGTTAGTATTCTTGATTTACTTAGAGTACAAAAAGATATTTTAGGAAGTAGTAGTCTATCTACTTATGATAAAAAAGCTAGTGATACTAATAGAGATGGTAAGATTGATGTTGTTGACTTATTAAGAGTTCAAAAACAATTACTAGGAAATAATGTTATAGAACAGGGATGATGCTTTATGAAGAAAATATTATTTATATTAGGACTTAGCTTCCTTTTCTTTTGCCCATCTGTTGTTGATGCTGCTTCAATCTCAGTAGCAGGGACAACATCAACGGGGACAGTTGGAGGTAATATTACAGTAGGAGTTACTATAAGTGAAGCGAGTGGACTAGGTAGTTGGGAATATAGCCTAGATTATGATAGTAGTAAACTACAACTTTTAAGTGGTAATACTCATGTCGTTGGTTATGTAGATAGAGAAGGACAAACTAGTCAAAGTTATACTTATACTTTTAGAGTTAAAGGTACTGGTTCTACTACTATATCTGTTGTTAATACCGCTATCGCTTCTTGGAATGAAGTAGTTACTAGTCCAACTGATAGTACAACAATTAATTTAATTAGTCGTGGGGAAGTAGAGAAAAACTATAGTAGTGACAATAACCTTGCTAGCTTAGAAGTAGAAGGTTATACACTCAGTCCAGAGTTTAATAAAAATACTACTAATTATAAAGTAGAAGTAGATAGTGATACTACTAGTGTTAATGTTAAAGCGACGGCAAGTGATAGTAAGGCAAGGATTAGTGGTATTGGTGATATAGAAGTAGGAGAAGGTGCTAATACTATAAATGTGGTGGTGGAAGCTGAAAATGGTTCTACTAAGACTTATACAATAGTTGTTAATGTTAAAGAAAAAGACCCTATTAATGTAAAAGTAGATAAAGAAGATTTAAGTGTAGTTAGAAAAAGTGATGAGTTAAAAGACTTAGTTAAAGATTATTATGTAGAGACTACTGTTAAAATAAATGATGAAGAAGTTCCTGCTTATAAAATAGAAGCCTTAGACCTTACTTTAGTCGCTTTAAAAGATGATAAAGGTAATATTAAGTTTTATACTTATGATGATGGAAAATATTCTTTATACCAAGAGTTAAGTGGTGGAAACCTTACAATTCATCTTTTAGATAAGGGAAAATATCCTGCTAATTATAAGAAATATACCGTTACTATAGATGGAGAAAAATATACTGTCTATAAATTAAATAAAAAATCTAAATATTATTTAGTCTATGGCGAGAATGTTGAAACAGGTAAGAAAGGTTTATATTTATATGATAGTGTTGATAAGAGTATCCAGAGATATTATACTGAAGAAGTAGAGAACTTAAATGATGAGTTAAAAATTAATTCATATATAATAGTTGGTCTTACTTGTTTAATAGTTTTATTATTAATAATTTTCTTAATAGCATTACATACTAAGAATAGTAGTAAAAGAAAGACTAAAAGAGAAATAAAGAAAAGATTAAAACAAGAGAAGAATGATTTCTTAAAAGATTAGGAGTGTAGTTTTATGGAAGCGAAAAGTCATAATAAACATCTAGGTATTTTAATATTTATTGGTTTTTTATTAATTATTATTGGAATTGTTTCTTATATAGTTATTAATTATAATAGTGACCAAGCTGAAGTTAAAAGACGAATGGATGAAGTAAGAGAGTCTTATAAGACTTTTAAAACTGATGTAGAGAGCTTTAATAGTATTAGAGAAGATATCTATACTAATGTTATTACTGATAATATGTATTATCAAACTTTAAAAGATAATGATGCTAGTTATAAAGAGATATTTGATAATTATAAGGATAGTTTAGAGAAAATCGATAAAGATTATAATGGAGTAAAAGATAAATGTATTAATGTTTTACATCCTGAAGCGGATGTTAATAATAAGTGTGAAGCGATTATTTCTTCTTATGAAGAGGTAGTTAATACTTATGTAAGTGATGTTAATAGTTATAATAATTTAATTACTTCTTATAATAAATGGTTAACTGATACTAATAGTAGTGATACTAAATTAGAAAAGATAAAGTTAGATAGAGATTATCTAGATATAAATGGTGATAGAGAGTATAATGGTAAAAAGGAAGTAGAAAAAGAAATAAGTGATGAAGAAGAGGATAATACAGGAGTGGTACCTGATGAATAGAAATGACTTAGATAAGACAATTTTAATGCCTAGTATTGCTAGTGAAATAAAAAAAGAAAAAAGAAAAGAGAAAAAGTTAATTACAAAAATAATAATCGCTTTGTTTATAATAGGAAGTTCTCTTTCTTTATTTCTTTTTTATGGACCGATAAGTAGCTTTCGTAACTTTTGGATAACTTCAGCGATGACTTCTATGTCTCATCAATATCTTGCTACTTGGTTTTATAATGATGATGTTATTAATGAAGTGTTATCTAATAATCATATAATTGAAGTAGATGAAAATACTAATCCGGATTTAATTAATTTTAAAGATTATGATACTAATGCTAAGATTTATAAAAATGAATATGAAAAACAAATTTTAACAAAAGACCCAGGAAATGATTTATATAAAGTTATTGAAGTTAGTGGTAGTGGCTATCAAGGTTATTTAGTAGCGATATATGACCCGTCTCGTGTTTCTATTGCGACAACGGCTTATCTTGGTAAAAGAGGAGAAGCGATTACTACAATTGCAAAGAGAGAAAATGCTATTATTGCTATTAATGCTGGCGGCTTTTATGACCCTGATTGGAATAGTAATGGGGCTCTTCCTCATGGAACAGTTATCCAAAATGGCAAGATTGTAAGTGATTTTGAAGATGCCCAGATGGGTGGAGGCTTTGTTGGCTTTACTAAAGATAATAAACTAGTACTTGGTAAGATGAGTGCTGATGAGGCTCTTGCTATGGGGATTAGAGATGCTATTGAGTTTGGACCTTTCTTAATAGTTAATGGTAAGAGTAGCTTTGTTAAAGGTAATGGTGGTTGGGGTATTGCACCTCGTACTGCTATTGGGCAAAGAGAAGATGGTATTGTCTTATTCTTAGTAATTAATGGCCGTCTTGCAACATCTATTGGTGCAGATATGGGAGATTTAACAGAGATAATGGAAAACTATGGTGCTGTAAACTCAGCTAATATGGATGGAGGTAGCTCTAGTGCTTTAGTAATCAATAATGAGATTATCAATACACCAGTAGCAGGTGGTAAAGATGGTCTTAGAGATATACCAACATTTTGGATAGTTAAGTAAATTAACTATTCTTTATGCAGGAATGGCGGAATAGGTAGACGCACTACTTTGAGGGGGTAGTGATTAGTTAATCGTGCGAGTTCGAGTCTCGTTTCCTGCACCATTTTAGAAATTTACTAGAGCTTTTAAGTCTTGTTATATTTTGATATCAGTGAAAAAAACAATAAGTGTCCGAAAAGTGTTTAGAAATAGGAAAAATATTATTTTAAAATAACTATAAATAGTGTATAATATTTATCATTACGGAGGTGCCATATGATAATTAATTATTCAGATAGCTCTGTATTAAAGGGAAAAAAATCAATTTTTTTAGCAGGACCTACTCCTCGAAGTTTAGATGTTAAAACATGGAGAAAAGAAGCAGTTAAAATCTTAAAAGATTTAGGGTTTGATGGGATAGTTTATGTACCTGAGTTAGAAGATGATGACAGAACATTTAACTATGATAATCAAGTTTGGTGGGAAAGAGAGGCATTATATAATGCTAATATAATTGTTTTTTGGATTCCACGTTCTTCTCAATTACCAGCATTTACTACTAACGTTGAATATGGTTATTGGATAGCCAAGAATAGTAATAAAGTTATATATGGAAGGCCTGATAATTCTGAGAAAAATAGATATTTAGATTGGCTATATCAAACAGAAACCGGTAATAAGCCAATAAATAATCTAGAAGAATTATTGAAAGTGTCATTAAAACAAGTTGACAAAAATAAAAATATAGCAGATATTGATAGTTATGAATTAAATATAATAGCTAATATAATAAAAACATATCCAGAAATAACTTTACTTACTGGAGATGTAGAATTTACTCCAGAAAGTTTTGGGGTAGATAACAGTGATTTAACTTATGGTAAACTATTCTTTAAAAATGCGGAACCTAATCAATTAAAAGAATTTGATAGAACTATACTTAGTGTTTTATTATATTTTTATATCAAAGATAACAGGTATGATAAATTTGTAGAGCAACAGGTTGGAGATAATAAATTATCAAGAGAAACATTTAATGAAATCAGAGAGTTTATTTTAAGTAATTTTGATACACCTGAAAAAGAAAATTTATTATTATATTATGTTGTAATAAATGACTTAGGTAAAAGTCAAAGAATGGTGGATGCAATAAAAAGTCAAGGTATAGAAACAGTAGATCATGATTTAATTTTAAATTATTTATTGCAATACAATATGCTTCCATCACTAAATAACTTTAGCAAAGAAAGTACAAGTAGTCTAATAAACGTATTAAACAATGGTATTAATCTTGGACAATTTATTCAAGGAGAATGTGTAGATTATAGTTTTAATAAAATACAAAGCTTAACGACATTTGAAAAAGTTCTAATGTCTGCGGAAGCAATGCTAGATATTGGTGGTGTTTTAGGTCATATCAATAATCAAAATGGAAGTGTTATCTTAAATCAACCTACTGCTGATAATTTTATGACAACATCAAGAATATTATCTACATGTGAGGATTCTACAAAAATATTTGACGAATTTTTAACCTATAAAGCCAATAAAATGAGTTTAACTGCTCAAGATAAAAATGTTAGGAAAACAATTACAAGATTATGTTTAATGTTGCGCTTAAATAATCAAAATGATATTCAAACAGTCGAGAATGAAATATTGGGTAATATGGAGCAATATAAAACATTAATTTATGAGTTTAATCAAAGTGGATATAATGATATGCCAGCTATTTTATTATATTATTCTCCGGCTATGCTTAATAATGCATGTGGTTATTTTAAAAATAATAATTCAGAAAATCCTGTTAGCGATGCTTTAAAAGTTTGTTTACCATTTTTGCAAAATGTGATGATAAATGCTAGGACAAATATGAATGTGCAAGGAAAAGGGGTTATTACAATAATGCTTAGAGATGTTGCAATGGCTGTTGCAGAAAATCCTAATCAATTAGATTCGTTTGAAGTAAATATTTTAGGTCAAGATGAAGCAAAGGTTAAAAAAAAGGAGTAGTTATAAAAAGTTAATCAACTTATTGTATGATTTTACTAGCTATAGTATAATTACAAATGAATGACGATGGTGTATCTTCGGATTCTATCTGAGCAAGTTGGATGCGTCTAGCTTGTTTATTTAATTTTTAGTCTTTATGATAAAAGTTGCTGAAAAGTGGTCGAAAAGTGGTCGAAAAGTGGTCGAAAGAGTTGATAATGTTTTAAACTTTGTATATAATAATGTTAGGTGATGATAATGTATAATGAAGATCAAAAAACAGAATTAAAAGTTGAGCTTACAAAAGATATAAAGAAAGAAATCGTTGCCTTTGCCAATACAAATGATGGTACTATTTATATTGGTATTGATGATGATGGAAAGATTGTAGGTTTAACAGATGCTGAAAAAGATTTAGAGGCTTTAAGCGGTATGATAAGAGAAGGAATTAAATCCGATTTAACTCTTTATACTAAAATTTATATTGAAAAAGTTAATAATAAAGATATAATTATAGTTAAAGTTAGTGAGGCACCTAATAAACCTTATTATTTATCTGATAAAGGATTAAAATCTTCAGGCGTTTATTTAAGACATGGAAATGTATCTGTACAAGCAAGTGAGGAAGTTATAAAAAAAATGCTAGTAGAAAGCAATAGTAATTCTTTTGAAAGCAATATTTCAAAAGAACAAAATCTTCATTTTGATTATTTAAAAGGTCTTTTTAAACAACATAATTTAGAAATTAATGATAATAAATTTAAAGCATTAAATATTATTGATTTAAATAATAGATATACTAATTTAGGATTGCTTTTATCAGATGAATGTCCATATTCAATAAAATGTGCAATTTTTAATGGTAAAAATAAGCTTGAATTTAAAGATAGAAAAGAATTTACTGGCTCAGTTTTAAAGCAAGCCAATGAAGCTTTTGAATATTTAAATCTATTTAATAGAATTAAAGGAAAAATTGTAGGACTTGAGAGGGTTGATACAAGAGACTATCCAGAATATGCACTTAGAGAAGCGTTATTGAATGCTATTATACATAGAGATTATAATTTTACAGGCAGTATATTAATATCATTATTTGATGATCACTTTGAAATTACTTCTTTAGGAGGATTAGTTAAGGGGTTAAATATGGAGGACTTATATTATGGTGTATCTGAGTCTCGTAATCCAAATTTAGCTAATGTTTTTTATAGATTAAAATATGTTGAAAGCTTTGGTACAGGAATAGAAAGGATATTTGAATCATATGAAAATTATGATAAGAAACCATTATTATTAAATACCGAAAATACATTTAAGGTAGTTTTATATAATGTTAATCATATAGATGAAAATAGTGTAAAAAAGTTACCTTCAAATTTAACACAAGAAGAACAAATTATTGAATATCTAAAGAAAAATGAAAAAGTTAATCGTAAAATTGTAGAAGCTTTACTAAATATATCTAAAACGAGAGCTAATAATATTTTGAATAAGATGGTGGATGACGAAATTTTGGTTAGAATTAATAGTGGTAGAAATGTATCATATATATTAAAGAAATAATATAACTATTTTCAAAGCCTTGCAATTTTATTATAGATAATGTATATTATATGTCGAGACGTGCCTAGGAAACTTTAGAAGCCCTAGGTCTTTTTCAATTTAAAGATATTTTGTTAATTTTTTCCATTTAACTAAAACCGCTTTTCACGAATAAATGTTCGTGATAAAATAATATTGGTGAGTTAAATGGAAAAGATATATTGCTGTATTGATTTAAAGAGTTTTTATGCATCGGTAGAATGTGTTGAAAGAGGACTTAATCCTTTAAAAACTAATCTTGTTGTTGCCGATAAATCTAGGACAGAAAAAACAATATGTTTAGCGGTAAGTCCAGCGTTGAAACAGTATGGTATAGGAGGAAGAGCAAGACTTTTTGAAGTTTTAAGTAAAGTTAAAGAGATTAATAAGATAAGAAGAAAAGATAATGGTTATAAAAAGTTTAGTGGTAAATCAGTTAATGATGATATTTTAAAGAAAGATAAGACTAAAGAACTTGATTTAATTATCGCTTCTCCTAGAATGGCTCATTATATTGATTATTCTGCTAAGATATATAATATCTATTTAAAGTATATTGCTAAAGAAGATATATTTGTTTACTCTATAGATGAAGTTTTTATGGATTTAACTAATTACTTAAAATACTATAATTTATCTCCTAAAGAATTAATTACAAAAATAATTAAAGATGTTTATAATACAACAGGTATTACAGCGACTGGGGGAATTGGTACTAACTTATTTCTTGCTAAAGTTGCTATGGATGTAGTAGCAAAACACATCACACCTAATAAGTTTGGAGTAAGAATTGCCGAACTTAATGAAATGTCATATAGAAATTTGATATGGAATCATGTTCCTATTACAGATATTTGGCGAGTAGGTAAGGGAATTTCTAAAAGATTAGAGAAGTATGATATGTATACAATGGGTGATGTGGCAAGATGTTCTATTGATAATGAAGACTTGTTATATAAATTATTTGGGGTTAATGCTGAACTTTTAATAGACCATGCTTGGGGTTATGAGCCTTGTACAATAGAGTCTATTAAAAACTATAAGCCACTTGCTAAAAGTATCAGTAGCGGACAAGTTTTACAAAGCCCATATTCATATGACAAAGCTAAGTTAATAGTAAGAGAAATGGCTGAGCTTTTAGCTTTAGACCTCGTCTCTAAAAAATTAGTAGCAGAACAGTTAGTATTAACTATTGGTTATGATATAGAAAATGTTACTGATAATTATAATGGGAGTGTTACAATAGATTATTATGGACGGGCTATACCCAAACACGCTCATGGTACTATTAATTTAGATTATAAAACATCATCATCTAAAATAATTACAGAAATGATGATTAAACTATATGATAGGATTATAAATCCTAAACTATCTGTTAGAAGAGTTACTATGGCTGCTACAAAGCTAGCAAGTGAAGAGGAAGAAAAAGGTAAAGTTAGATATAGACAGTTAGATTTATTTTCTAGTCTAGATGATGAAAATAATAAGTTAGATTATGATAGAGAAGTTTTAAAGGAAGAAAATAATCTTCAAAATGCTATGTTAAAGATAAAAGAGAAGTATGGGAAAAATGCTATTTTAAAAGGTATGGATTTAGAAGATGGGGCAACAACAAGGGATAGAAATAGGCAGATAGGAGGGCATCATGAATAAGTATGATGATATTATAAATATGCCTCACCACGTATCTAAAATAAGGAAGCCCATGTCTTTACAAAATAGGTCAGCTCAGTTCGCACCTTTTTCAGCTTTAACAGGGTATGATGAGAAGATAAAAGAAGTTGCAAGAGAAACCTCTAGAAAAATAGAATTAGATGAGGGGATAAAATTAATGCTAAACGAGAAGTTGTGTCTTATAAAAAATGATATTAAACTAAGACCTAAAGTAACAATTACTTACTTTGTTAGAGATAATAAGAAAAGAGGGGGATATTATAAGACTATAACAGGTAATGTTAAGGTAGTTGATGAAGTGTATAAAAGAATAATTTTAATAGATAATACTATAATATATTTTGATAATATAATAGATATTAAGCTTTAATTATGTTTGACAAACGTATGGTAAAGTGTTAATATAAAGCCCATTAAGAAACAATATAGATAGTTAGAGAGGAATGATAATTAATATGGAGATTTTAGTTATATGGTTAGGAACTGTAATAGCAAGTTTTGGTATGGAAATATCACATACATTAAGAGTTTTTAAAGATATTGCCGATGCAGGATATAAGTGTGATTTAAAGAGAGTAAATGAATTGTCTGAACACTTTAACCCTGATTCTTCAAAGAAAACTCTTATTTCATTGTTAGTTATAGTATATAATATTTTCTATGTATTAGATGAAGTAAATAAGTATAATAATGCTAGACCAATGTTTTTAAGTCAATTAGATGTAGCTGGTGTTTTAGAAGAAATGACTGATGAAGAGAAAAAAGAGTATTTAAAAGAGCCTACTGGTCTTAATGCTATCAAAATTCAAATTAAATCAGAGAGTAAAAAGAAAGATGTTCATACTTTTGTGATAAAAAATAAGAATGAAAAAGGGAAGATTTTTTATAAATTTAATGATACTTATGATGATGTTACTGTATTAAAGGCGACAGGTACATTATCTAGATTAACTGAAGAAGAGCAAAAAAAGATAGTAATGGATTCTTGGAAGGAATTTGTAACTAGTGGTGTAGAACAATATGGTGGTGAAGAAGAGTTTATAAAAGCTTTAAAGAGTGACAGTAATTTACATATAGAGAAAAAAGAAGAAAGTAAGCCTTCATCTTTATCAGAATTAGATATTAGTGAGCAGAAGCAAGCTTTAGAGAAATTTAAAGAAGAACTATTAAATGGACAAGAAGTAACTGAAGCTTTTCATGAAGAAGGACCAACTTTAATAAAAAAGAAAAAGAATAATTAGATTTTTTTGAACTATAAGCTTCATCATTTATGGTGAAGTTTTTATTATATTTTTTTAAGATATGTATATACTATTATTATATACTAGTTGACATTTTTAGAAAAAGATAGTATATTTATATCACAGATGAGATTGCTCATCATGGAAATGTTTTTCGCTTCTGGATGGTGCGATTAATAAATGATTCCAGTCGACAATGTTTTTCGCTTCCAGGTGGTGCGACTAATAAATGATCCTGGTTGAAAATGTTAAAAACTTCATCATTTATGGTGAAGTTTTTGTTTTGTATATTAAATTGTTAAAAAATGAATTTATATATTGACGAACATAAGTATAATTTAGTATATTTAAATTACATGTCATATTTGTTGTTTGGGGGTGTTTGTAAAATGAAAGTTAAAACTGGATATTTATATCATATTAAAGATGAATACTTTGATGTTGTTAATGATGAAAATTTGATGCAAAATCATGAAAGAGGAAAGAAACGACCAACATATTTTACAATTAAAGATAAAGATATACTATGGTTTATTCCTATAAGTTCTAAAGTGAAAAAGTATCAAAAAATAATTGATAAGAAAATAAAAAAATATGGTTTTTGTAATACGATAATAATTAGAAAAATTGCTGGTAGAGATTCTGCTATTTTATTGCAAAATGCTTTTCCTACTATAGAAAAATATATTGACCATGTACATACTGTTGATGGAGTACCTTTAAAGGTTTCTACTGATTTACAAACAGAAATCAAAAGTATGTTTAAAAATATGTTAGGTTTGAAAAAGAGAGGAACTAATCAATGTTATTAACTTAAGAGAGAAGAAGATAGATTTAAAAAAATCTGTCTTTTTTGATATAATTAAAGCAGATAAAAAGGTGGTAGTAATATTGAAATATAGTAAGTATTTTGTAACAAGCACAAAAAAGATTATTTATACAAAAGAAAGCAAGGAAAAATATAAAAACAAAAAGAATTACTTTACAAGAGATAGAAAAATGCCATTTGATAAAGTAGTACTTTATGGATTAAATAAGAAAGGAATAACAAGTAAAATGGAAATAGAAGACTTTACTGATTTAATAAATTCTGTAGATGTATCATATCCAGCAGTATTGAAACAAAGGTTAAAACTAAACGGAAAAATATATTTAGATATAATGCAAACAAATTTAGTGGATTTTTATGAAAAATTCACAGAGGATGTAAAATTATTTCATGGGTATATATTAACAGCGATAGATGGAAGTGATTTTGAAATACCTAATACCAAAAAAACAAGGGAAGAATTTAATGAGTATCATGAAGAAGAATTAGTTGCAAGAGCGACAATTTCTAATATGTTCGATGTATTAAATCATTATGTCATGGATACAATTATAGAAAAGTTCGATTATTCTGAAAGAAAAATGGCATATGAACATTTTGAAACAATAAAAAAGCTAGGATTAAAATATCCAATTATAAGAACTGGAGACAGAGGATACTCTGGGATAGTTGATATTTATTATTCTTTAAAGAGTGACGATAAGTTTGTATATAGACTCAAAAAAAGTGATTTCAAAAAGTATATTCAGAATATGAAAACAAATGATGAAATTATAACAATACCATATCAATATGATCGAGTACGATATTATAAAGAAGAATGCCCCGAGTTTTATAAAATTATGGAAGAAACAAAAGAAGATATTAAAGTTAGAATAGTAAAAATCAATGATAAGGATGGAGAAGAAATTGTATTAGTTACTAACTTAGAGGAAGACAAGTTCGACTACAATACAATGATAGAACTTTATAAATTAAGATGGGAAATAGAAATAAGTTATCATTTGTTAAAAGAAAGTTTAAAAATAGAAACGATAACTAGCAGTTTTAAAACAATTATTGAACAAGATATATATTCACAAATGTTAGCATTTAATATTATAAGTGCATTTGCTAATGATGCTCAAAAAGAAATAGATCAAACTAAATACAAAAATGAAATGAAAATAAATATGAATATGGCAATAGGATTTGTTAAAAAAACACTTATCTTAATTATCATTGAAGAAGATAGAAATAAACAAGACGAAATGTTTGAATTATTAATGAAAAAGATTCCAAAATACATAGTTCCAGTAAAAAAAGATAGGCATTATCCCAGAAATAAAAATAAGAAAAATAAATATTCCATAAATAAAAGAAAGTCTTTTTAATTACATGAAATTTTTTAATACAAATATAATTTGTATAGTTTTAACTTGTAATAATTTATCTTATCAACTATTAAAAGGACAAGAATTGTATATTTCTCGTCCTTTTTGAAGTCCTTATGGTTCTTAAGTTAATAACATTGGG
>CAMMBO010000006.1 GCA_946494435.1 uncultured Mycoplasmatota bacterium | reverse complement strand
GGTTCAGCACTTTTTCCGTATCCTGGAAAATCTAATATTGTAATATGATATTTACTTGATAAGGGATTACCAAGTGGTTCCATCATTTCAATATTTTGTCCCCAACCATGTAGTAAAATAATATCTTTACCTTTATCATTACCATATTGTATGTAATTTACTTTATCTAGGTTAATCTTTTTCATACTTCCTCCTATTAGAAGTATACCATAAAAAGAACATATAAAACAAAATAAATTTTGTTTTTACCTTGTCGTTACCTCCAAGGATTCCTACTTCATAGATAAGGTATCCCTTATTCTCCATAGGCTTAAATTCCGATAGTCGCTACCGTACTAATTTATTTTTATATTAAATTCTTATTTTTCTATATAAAACATTATCTATACTATACTAACTAAATTATAGTGTAACTTTAATCCTTCAAATAATATGTTTAAACTAGCGTTTATATCTCTATCATTATGAAAGTGACACCTTGGGCAATCATACTCTCTTATACTTAAATCTTTTAACTCTTCATTCTTATAGCCACAATGGCAACAGATTTGACTACTTGGATAATAGGTATTTATCTTATAATAAAACTTACCTTTTACCTTACACTTCCACCCTATTAAAGAACATAATGTACTAACACATGCATCTGATAGGCTCTTATTAAATGCTTTTTTCTTATCTTTAAACATATCTTTTACTTTTAGGTTCTCTGTTACTATAATATCATGTTCATTAACTATTTTATTCGCTATCTCATTTAAATAATGTTTTCTATAATTCTTTATTTTAGCATGTAATCTTGCTATCTTCTCTTTTGTCTTTAAATAATTCTTACTTCCTTTAACTTGTCTTGATAACTTTCTTTGTAATCTTTTTAATCTCTTTTCATACTTCATTAATACTTTTTCATTAACATATTTTACTCCATCACTTGTTACTACTAAATCTTTTATTCCTAAATCTATTCCTACTATAGTAGTAGGTGTTACTTTCTCCATTAAGATATCTTCTACTACAACTACACTTACATAGTATTTATTGGTGGCATCTCTTGATATAGTTGCATTTAATATTTTACCATCTATTTTATCTTTCTTTCTAAATCCTCTTATTTTAACTCTACCTAGTTTAGGTAATTTTATATTTCTAGTTAATAAATCTACTTCTATATTATTATATTTTTTTCCTTTATACATACATCTTATACATCTAGTTCTATATGATTGTTTACTGAATTTATTTTTTAATTTAGGATAACCACATCTTTTAGCATAATAATCATTAAAGGCATCCATTAAATCATCTATGGCATAGCATAATGCACATGAATCTACCTCTTTTAAAAATTCATTTTCTTCTTTTAATTTAGGTAAATCTTTATGTAAATCAAATCTATTTATATAATCATTATCTTTTAAATAATTAAGATAATGATTATATACAAAACGTTTACATCCTAAAGTTTTGTTGATTAATATCTTTTGGTCATCTGTTGGATATAATCTAAATTTATATGCTCTATATATCTCCATAATGCGAACCTCCCTTTAGTAACTCAAGTGTACTATATAGAAGATATGTTTGTCAATTCATAAATTTGATTTTTAAGTATAACTATTATATAAAAAAGAGTCTTTATATTTTAGCTCTTTTTTTGCTATTTTGTCTTTGATTTGACCATATCTTTTAAAAAGCTATGTACTTCTTCGGCAGTAAGTTCTCTATCTTTTTCTTCACTTACATTACTAAACATATCATCATGATAATATAATCCTAAAAAAGGAGCATCTTTATCTAAATAGTTTTCTTTATAATGATTTAATTGATTGTCGCTTAAATTTTCTGGAATTGTACAAATAATACTGTCATATACTTCATTATTAACTGTTTCTAGATAAATTATCATATCTAAATATTTTGTAATTAATCAAGCATTAGGCCATATTTTTATAAAGTCTCCTTTTACTTTTTCATCTTGTAATGGTTCTAAAAACTCTTCAAATAATTCATAAACAAGTTCATTATGTCCTGTTTTTTCATCTTCTTTGCTATAAATGTTACCATTCTTATCAACTGCAACTACTCTTTGCATTATAAAACCTTCTTTTTTATTAATAATATTTTTTTACTTAACTTTTGTATTTACTTTTGTTTTTAAAAAGTCATATAATTCACTGCTATCAAGATAATCTTGATGTACTAGTTTAAATATATCTCCATCATAATTAAGAGTTATAAAAGTGTCTAGGCTATGCAAATAGTTATCTTCATAATAGTTTAATTGACTTTCACTTATCGTTTGAGGAATAATGCATATTGGATGATTAATGATTGCATCATCATGAATCGTTTCTAAATATATCATCATATCTAGATATTTAGTAACTAATCCAGCATTAGACCAAATATTAATTAAATCACCTTCTACATTTTCTTTTGCTTCAACCAATGGTTTTAATACATCTTTAAACATATCATAAATCATGTCATTATGTGTTTTTTCATTATCTTCTTTTGTAACAACATTTCCATATTTACCAACAGCGGTTACTTTTTTCATTTTTATCCTCCTATTTCTATGTTATCACAAAAAGAAAAAAGAGTCTATTTTGACTCTATCTTCTTCTAGCAGAACCATAACTATAAACTTTAATATCTTCATTAGCATATGGTTCTTTAGTTTCTTCTAATAAAGCAACACCATGCATAAATCTACCATCTTGACTAGGATCATTACTATATTGTCCTGTTTCATCAATTATAAAATCACCTTTACTCAACTCATCTGGTTGTAATCTTGTTCTTTGACTTGATGGATAAATATATTTACCATTTTTATCTGTTGTGTAATAAGAATCTTCACCCCAAGTGATATTTTCTTCTTTAATACCACTAGCAAGTAATTGCTTTTTTAGTGCTTTTAATTGGTCAATATATAATATTCCTGTTTTTTCATCTCTATATAATGTTCCGTCCCAAACTTTAGAATCATTGATATAACCTGGCATCCAATTTTTATCATTGGCATTATAAACAGGTAAAACATGGGTGAAAGGTGAAACATCAACAATTATATCTTCAGGATTTCCACCTGTGACTGCTGCAATACCTTCTGGAACTTTAGCATCAATATGAGTACCTGGACAGAAAGTAGAAGTTGCTTCCATTGTTTTAGTATTCATAGCAATGATATTAGCAGCATCTGATACATTAAAGCCAATAGCAGTACCAGGAGTAGCTGGTGTAACTTTTGGTGTATCAGCATATACATCATAATCATATAAATCTTTATAATTAGCTAAATCTTCAGGAGTTAAAACATAAACTGATCCCCTATCTTTAGCCTCTTTTGGTTGTAAAGTCATGAATAAACGATTTAAGTCAAAACCTACTTCTTCAGCTATTTTTAACTTATTAGCTCTTGCTATAGCATTTCTTTCCACAGCACTCATACCTTCAGGATAAAATGCTTTAGCTGCGTTCATATTTCCATATGTTCTGTTAGTATTAAATACTACAAATTTTAAATTTTCCATTCTTTTATTCCCCCTTCATTTGAATGTAGCCATATTATAGCACATTTTTGTTACTTTGTCAAATATTAGGTTACTTTATTTTGATTTTGTTAATATATTACTTCTAGAATCTTCCATAACAGTTGTTAATATATTTTTTATGTCTTCAGGCATTTCTTCTAATTTGGCAAGTTTTAAAGTTCTTTCAAAGTTTATTTTATAAAAATTGTATTCTTCTAACATTGCAGTAGGGTTCTCAAAGAAACCCTCTAATACAGCTTTATCCATATTAATACAACTTTTTATAAATGATTCTACACTGCCGCTATTAAAAGCTTTATAATAACTTGCTATATCAGAACCATATTCACAACCAGCTTCATGAAATAATCTTCTAGTCCAAAAATCATCACTCATGCCATAGCTATGAAACATTTCACTAAAATTAAAGTACTCAGCAATAGTCATTGACCTTATTTTATCATTACAAGATAAAAGTGGTAAGTCATCAATTGTAATGCTTCTGACTGGGCTATCTTTCATACTCATAATTGACTTTAAAACTTCCGTAATATTATTAGATTGTTTATTTTTGTCAAGATATGGACTCACCAAGTTAAATGATGCTAAATCAGTATCGTTAAAATCTACGGAACAAACCGAAGTCTTTTCATCATTGAACATAATAGTAAAGTTATTATCATCATTAGTATAAATAGGTCTAAACCCAACTTCTGATAATAATAAAATACCTTTATTATACATTTTTTCACTCATAGAAATAATTTTCAAGCTAAACTCCCCCTTCATCGAATGTAGCCACATTATAGCACTTTTTTGAGACTTTGTCAATTAAAACAAACTTAACTGATTAGAGTCTGGTAAGTCATTAAGAATACCCATCTCTGTCATTTTATCGGTTAGGGTCTTTGAGACTTTACCACGTTTTTGTAAATCTTCTTTACTTAGGAATGGTCCATTCTCACGTGCTTCCACTATTGTTTTAGCAACCGTCAAGCCAAGTCCATCGATAGTTTTAAATGGTGGTATTAGAGTATTTTCGTGTTCAGTGTCAACAACAAACCTTGTCGCATCACTTTTCTCTAAAGAAATAGGTGCGAATTTAATACCTCTTGCAGTCGCTTCTAGGGCAACATGAAGGGAGTCTATTATGTTTGTTTCCTTATTAGTCGCTTCAAAGCCTTTAGCCATTAAATCTTCATATCTTGTTTTAATAGTATTATAGCCTTTTATCATTGTTTCTATATCATAGTCATCTACTCTTATTGAGAAGAAGGCTGCATAGTAGTAAAGTGGTTTATAGACTTTAAACCAAGCGATTCTAATGGCACTCATAACATAGGCACAAGCATGGGCTTTTGGGAACATGTATTTTATTTTATGGCAGGACTCTATATACCACTCTGGTACATTTGCTGCTCTCATCTCTTCAACCATACCCTTCCATGTTTCAGGGTCTTTAGTCGCTTTACCTTTTCTAACATGCTCCATTATTTTAAAGGCTCTAATAGGTTTCATACCCCAGTTCATTAAGTTAACCATGATATCATCACGACAGCCTATAACATCTTTAAAAGGAACAATATTGTTTTTAATAAGTTCACTGGCATTGCCTGCCCAAACATCAGTACCGTGTGATAGACCTGATATTTTAACTAGTTCGGCGAATGTTGATGGTTTTGTTTCCACTAACATATTTATAACAAATCTTGTACCAAGTTCAGGTAGTCCTAATGTTCCAGTTGGACAAAGTATATCATCTTCTGTAACTCCTAAGGCTTTAGGACTTGTTAGAATTGAAAAGATATTTTTATCATCCATTGGTAGTGTTGTAATATCAATTCCTGATAAATCTTGTAACATTCTTAATACTGTAGGGTCATCGTGACCTAGTATATCAAGTTTTAAGACGTCTTGGTCAATGGCATGGTAATCGAAATGAGTTGTTCGCCAAAGAGAGGTATTATCATCGGCAGGATACTGGAATGGAGTAAAATCAAAAACATCCATATAACCTGGTATAACAACGATACCTCCAGGGTGTTGTCCGGTTGTTCTTTTAACACCAGTACATCCTTTAGCAAGTCTTTCAATTTCGGTACTTCTTTTACCAACAATGCCATGCTCTTCAAAGTAACCTCTAACATAACCATAGGCAGTTTTTTCAGCGACAGTACCAATGGTTCCGGCACGATAAACATTATCAACTCCGAATAGGACTTTGGTATATTCATGAGCTTTCCATTGATATTCTCCTGAAAAGTTAAGGTCAATATCAGGAACTTTATCGGCATTAAAACCTAAGAAGGTTGCAAATGGCATATCTTGTCCTTCTTTACCCATAGGTTGTCCACATTTAGGACATACTTTATCGGGTAGGTCATATCCTGAAGGATAATCTTTACCATAAGGCTCACCATCATCATTGATAAATTCTGAGTATTTACAGTCTTTATTACGGCATAGATAATGAGCAGGAAGAGGATTAACTTCGGTTATTCCCATCATTGTTGCCACAAAGGATGAACCAACTGAACCACGGGAACCAACGATATAACCATCATCGTTTGAATGTTTAACTAGCTTTTGAGCGATTAGGTAAATAACATCGAAACCTCCACCGATGACACCACCTAAGTTTTTCTTAAGTGCTTTTTCTAAATCTTCATCTGTTATATCAGGGGTAGTTATTTTAAGATTTTCTTTAATTACTCTCTTTACTTCATCAAAGCCTTTTAAAAGTGTACTATGTAGGTTAGCATACAACTTTTTAGTAAAGTCATCGCCACTTAGATTAGGTTCTTCTCTTTTTAACTTAGCTTCTAGTGCTTCATAGACTCCATCACCATATAACTCTTTACTAATTCTCTCTTCTATATTATAAGGTAGCGGGTCACCATACATATCACTTGCTTTTGTAAAGACTAAGTCAGTAACCGTTTCTACACTTTTGTCAATCTTAGGAGAGAAAGGTATTCCTCCTGTTTCGATGATAACTTCTATAATTTCCGCCATATCAGCGATTTTATTTGGATTATCTATAACTATTAGTTTTCTTGTCTTATCATCTAGAAATGAGAAGTCTTCTAACATTTCTGTTGTTGTTCTAAAATGATTAGATGGAATATTTTTAATACCACCTCTTGCAAGAGGATGACGTCCGCCACCTGGTACTTTTTGATTTACGATAATCTCTCTATAGATCTTATCTTCACGAGTTATGTGATGAACATCTCCTGTTGCCACTATCAACTTACCTGCTTCTATTGTAGTATTAATGATTTTCTTAATATTACTAATTACTTCACCCTCATTGGCAAAGTCACCTGTTTCTACTAAATGAGAATAACACTCAGGAGGTTGTACTTCTACATAGTCATAGAATCTAATAATATTAGATAATTCTTCTTCACTCTTACTAGTCGCTTGTTTAAAGACTTCACTTTCATAACAACCACTACCAATAAGTAAGCCTTCACGATATTCATTAATAACACTTCTTGGTATTCTTGGTGTTTTATATAGATAAGTTGTGTTGGCAAAAGAGACTATTTTAAATAAATTCTTTAAGCCTTTTTTATTTAAAGCGATAATATTGATATGATTAGTATTACCATATTTATACATCTCTTTAGAGTCTACGATATTAGATAACTCTTGCATCGTCTCAATATTACGACTATCTAGTTTTTCTAACATTTTATAAAGAACTAAAGCTGTACCTTCTGCATCATAATCTCCTCTATGATGACTCTCTTCATCCCATGGAACGTTATATCTTTTAACTAAGGCAGATAGGCTGTGACGAGCATAGTTATTATCTAGAGTTCTTGATAATTCAAGGGTATCGATAACAGGGTTTTTAAACTCTCCTAGATTATATTTTTTATAAGCCATCTCTAAGAAAGAAACATCGAACTTAGCATTATGAGCGACCATAGGTAGGTCACCAAACCAATCAATAAACCTTTTAACAGCATTTTCTTCATTATCTTTATCTTCTAGCATTAAATCTGTTATATTAGTTATCTCTGTTATCTTAGCAGGTAGAGGACGTCCGGGATTAATTAATTCATCATAACGTTCTAATATTTCTCCACCTTTCATCTTAACAGCACCGATTTCAATAATAGAGTCGGCACCACCAGCATTAAAACCAGTTGTTTCAAAGTCAAAAACTACATAAGTTTGGTCTAATAGTTTCCCATCATTAGGTCTAATAACAACATCAACACTATCATCTACCATTACAAGTTCTGTTCCATATAAGGCTTTAAACTGGTCACTAGCTTCTTTACCTTTATTATAATCTCTTACTAAGTTATAAACGTGAGGAAAAGCTTGACAACCATTATGGTCTGTTATAGCGATAGCCCTATGTCCCCATTTCATCGCTTGTTTTACTAATTTTACTTCATCTGCTACTCCATCCATCTGACTCATCATCGTATGGGCATGTAGTTCTACTCTTTTCTCTTTCGCATCATCAGTAATTTCTTCTTCCTCATGTTCTACTGGCATAATATCTCTAGCATTAAGGACTAATTCATCTTTAGCGAATGAATCTATTTTTGTATAACCTCTAATCTTAAGCCATGTTCCTACTTTTAAGGCTTTACAAAGTCTAGCATATTCTTCATCTTCATTACAAAATACTTTACAAGCGATACTATCAGTTTCATCTGTTATTTTTAAGGTAATAATCTTAAAGTTACTTTTATTAGATTCAAAATAATCTGTACCAAAGATATATCCTTCTACAGTAACATCATTATCTTCTCCTAATAATAAACTCATCTTAATAGGTTCACTATCTATAGTCTTACCTAAGATACACCCTTCATCAGTACTTTTTCTTCTCCTAGGAGTACCACTGTTATTATAACGTTTAGGCTCTTCTTTAATAACATCCCTCTTAATAGGTTCAGGAATAGTAACATTAGAAAGTTCATTACTTATTTCTTCTTCTATTTCGTTATCTTCTCTTAATATAACGGGTATATAGTCATGAAACCCTATATTATGATAGAAGTTATTTATATCATTACTTATTTCTTTTAGTCTATCTTCTTCTTTCTTATTATAGGCGATAAGTCTTAGAGTATCATCTTCATAAATTAGAGAATCTTTATAAACATCTGTTAATTTTATCTTATCTTTTTCTTTTAAGATATCTAAAAAATAAGGATAATAATCTATAAGGATATTATTATCAGGATTTCTAACGGTAAAGTTATAAGTTAAATCATCAGCAAAGAGAGATTTATTCTCTACTAGATTAGATAATATATCTTTAGGTAAATATTTATCAATAGTTATTTTTACTAAAAAGCTTTTATTGTTTTTATTGATGACTATTTTATCTAAAGTTGAACTTTTAAAAAAGTCAAAGTACTCGTCATTTAGATTAATCTTTTTTAAAAATAAATTTAATTTACTATCCATACTAATCACTACCCTATATTATTTCTAATTCTTTAATCTTTAAAATATGTTTTTGGTTCTTAATACAAAAGTTAATAAAAGTCTTTAAGTCAACTGTAGCAAGGCCTCTTTCAAAAGTATATTTATCTAGTTCAAAGATAATCTTATCTTCCATCATTCTATTTAATATCTCTTCTTTAGAATAACCTAAGTACATAAGAAAGTAAGGATATAGTTGTCTTTTTAAGTATTTTAGAGAACTATCTCCTCTTAAGTAAACACTTTTTTTCAAGGTTCTTGATGTAAGTTCATTATCTATTGCAAGTTCAATAATAGCATCAACGATATCTTTATATTCTATTTGATAGTTAGCAAGTTCTTTTCTTACGATATGTTCAATAATATTGATAATGGCAAGAGTATAGTTATCACTATCAACTCTATTACCCCAAGTAATAGTATTTACTCTTCTACTCTTAGGTATTTTCATTCCTATAACATCTAACTTTTTGTCAACAACTAAAACATGATATAGTTTAATATCAAATCTAAGTATCTCTTTTAAGTTTTTATTTAAGTCTTTTTTTATTTTATCCCAAGTATGTAATAAATCTAGACGATATTTTTCTGTTTCTTCTCTTATTTCTTTATATATATCACTAGCTTTAACCATATCAAAGATAGTATCATCATCTGGTATATAGTTTTTAGGGTCTTTTAATATTAATTCTTCTTCTTTATATAATTCATTATAACTATGACGATAGTTTTTCCACAACTTCTGTTTAAAGATTTGAATATCAGAAGAAATAGAAGCACTAAAGAGTAAGTTCCAGATTAAAACATAATCATTTAAAACAAAGTTTAAATTCATTTTCTATTCCCCCTTATCGATATTGTTGTTCATATTTAAAGTTTATCATAAAATTCGCCACAATAAAAGAGAATAGAAAACAAATATTATTATTTTCTAGTTCTCTATGGCTTTAAGGCAGTTATAGGAACAATATATATACCAGTCTCTTTATCTTTTACAACTGATGTAAAATTCCCTGTTATTATGCACATGAATTTAGGTTTAGTTATCATATTATCATAGAATTTTAGTAAATCTTTCTTAGCAGTTTCAATAGCATTATATCCTAGTTTTATTTCAACCGCTGCATAATCGCCATTAGAAAACTCTAAAATTGAATCAACTTCTAGACCTGTTACATTATCTCTAAAATGATATAGATGTCCACCTAAATATTCTATATATATTCTAAGGTCCCGTTCTACTAGCGATTCAAAGAGAAACCCAAACGTTTTTAAGTCTTTAAGTAATTTATCAGCATTCATATTTAAAGAGGCACAAGCAAGTGAGGGGTCTGTTAAGTGTCTTTTTGGTGATTTACCTATTCTCTCTTTAGAACGATAGTTTTCACTATAGGCTTCTTGATTTTCTATTATATGTAATCTATCTAATACATCTAAATAGTCTTTCAAAGTTATTCTACTTTCTATACTATCTATATCTTTTATAAGTGTTTCATTGCTAACAACTGTAGATTCATTTCTTGCTAATGATTTAAGGAGCATTCTCATTTTATTTTTGTCCCTTTTTTTATCATCATTCATATCTTTATCAAGAATAGATTCTATATAACTTTTAGGTATTAATCCCACTTTATCTGCATCTACTTTTATATTACTTGGCCAGCCACCTCTTACTATTAGGTTAGCAAGTTCTTTTAAGGAAGGTATTTTTACATTAACATTTTTCTGTTTATCTTCTAGCATTGCTGTTAAGGATGCATCCCCAGTAGAGTCACCTGATTCATAAAGCGACATAGTATACATCTTTATCTTACCAATTCTACCTGCCCCCGAATGAAATACTTCTTTTTTTCTTTCGTCATTCAATTCTGTTGAGCACGTTAATATATATTTACCCTTCTTAGAATCTTCATCACATTTTCTTCTAACTTTATCCCATATTTTAGGTACTAAGTGCCATTCATCTATTAATTCAGGTTGTTCTTCATTTAATATCAGTTCTAAATCAAGTAATGCTCTTTCTTTAGTTTCATCATCATCTAAATAGACAGCACTTTTAGCATGCTTAGAAGATGTCCATGTTTTTCCACACCATTTAGGTCCTTCAACGGATAAGGCACCAAAAACTTTTAAATAGTCATCTAAGTTTTTATCAATTAATCGTGGCAGATATTCATCATTATTAAAGTTCATAAAGAAATCACCTCTATATAGAGATGATAACATATTTTTATAGTTTATTTAATATTTGATATACATTTTTTAAGGAATTTGATATACATTTTTTAAGGAATTTGATATACATTTTTTAAGACTTTTGATATACAATTTTTAAAAGTTTGTAATTACGTAATATACACAAAAACCAACTGCAAGTATTAATATTAAAGAGAATAAGAACTTTAAGAAACCAATAAACTTTGATGGTTTAATCTCTTCTTCCTCATCATCACTAATAAAATCTTCTTCACTTAAATCAAGACTTTTAGTATAGAATGATTTATCTATTTCATCTTTTAAAGACATGGTCTTTTCTTTAACTTTATCTAGTTTCTTAGTATCTTCTTCTACTTTACTATCTTCTATCTTAGTAGCGATAGGCTTTAAGACTTCTTCATTTACGTTAGTAGCCATTAAATCACTAAGTAAACTGTTATTGTCATTAGATTCTGCTTTATCTATTTCTTCTCTTAACTCTTTTGATGTAATAGTATGTATTAACTCTTCAAGTTCTTCTTCGTTTTCAATAGGTTTATGTCTTAATTTTGTCTCTTCTTTAAATTTCTCTAAATCTTCTTCACTACTTTCTAAGATGTTATATTTTTCATTATGTAGTTTTCTTTTCTTCTCTAGAGAATCTCTTTCTCTTAGTTCTTTCGCTTCTTCTAGAACTTTATTAATATCATAGGTTTTATGTTCATCATTATAAAGAAAATTAAATTCATCTAATTCTTTTCTTTCTTTAGGTTTTTCTATATCTATATCATAATCCTTTAAGCTGTGATATCCTTCTCTTGTACGATAATTCTTTTTCGCTGCATTTAACTCAACTGCTTCTATTTTAGATACATCTGTAAATGTAGTATATTTTTCTAAGCTTCCTAAGTCATTATATAGATTTTGATTTTTCTCTGTTCTACTTCTAACTGTACTTCTATTAGAATTATCATACCGTTCCATTCTTCCCATGATATCACCTGCTTTACTATATACTTCAATAATATCATACTATTAAAAAAATTTAAAGTAGGCAAAAGAGGAAAAATAAGATATAATTAAAGACGAGGTGAAAAAAATGAAAGTAAAAGTTAATAAAGATGCTTGCATAGGATGTGGAGCATGTGAACAAATATGTAGAGATGTATTTGAAATTAATGATGAAGGATTAAGTGAAGCAAAGGTAGAAGAAGTTAAAGAAGAACTTCAAGATGAAGTAAGAGATGCTGCTGATTCTTGTCCTACTGGTGCAATTGAGGTTAATGAAGGCGGAGAGGAAGAAGAAAAAGCTGCTTAATCTTGATAAAATAATAAATGTAAAAGAAGCTTTATTTATGGGCTTCTTTTTGTATACTTTAAAATAATATATAGACTTAAGTTGCTTATTCTAGAAGTAATAATGCGATTAATTACTATTTTGGTGTAAACACCAAAATAGTAAAAACTGGTGTTTCTTCTAAGGCAATCATTGATTATAAATTAAGCAGATATGCTTGTTATTTAATAGTTCAAAATGCTAATCCTAGGTATAAAAATGTTGCCTTAGGCCAAACTTATTTTGCAGTACAAACTAGAAAAATGGAGCTAACTGAAGAAGAATATGAAAAGTTAAGCGAAGATGAAAAACGTTTATATAGAAGAAAACAAACTAAAGATGGTAATAAAGTTTTATATAGAATTGCTAAAGAAAAAGGCGTAAAGAACTTTGATAAGTTTACTAATGCTGGATATAAAGGCTTATATAATGGTGAAACTGCAAATGATATTGCTAAGAGAAAAGGCTTAAGATATAGAGAAGATATATTAGATAATATGGGAAGTGTTGAATTAGGTGCTAATGTATTTAGAATAACTCAAACGGAAGCTTTACTTGAAAAGCAAGAAAAACCTAATGAAAATATGGCAACAGACACACATTATAGAGTTGGGAAAGCGATTAGAGATACTATCGAAAAATTAGGAGGTACTATGCCAGAAGATTTACCTACTCCTAAGAAATCTATAAAGGAACTTGAAAAAGAACGACAAAATAGACTTGAAGCATAAAAACTGGTAATCAATTAAATTACGATTTTGGTGTAAACACCAAAATCGTTAAAAGTATAAAATTAAAAGAGCGAACGTACTCTTATTTTTTTTCTAAACTATAGACTATAGCGACTTCTTTAGGGGTTAGTTTTCTATATTCTCCACTCTTTAGGCCTTTTAAATCAAAAATAAATTCTCGCTCTCTTCTTAATTTTAAGACTGGGAAACCTACTGATTCAAACATCTTCTTAACTTCATGATTACGTCCTTCATGAATAGTAACTGTAAGCATAGAAGTATTAGTCTTATAATCTGTTTTTCTTAACTTAACTTTAGCTCTCTCATAACTTATACCATCTACTGTAACACCATTTTTAATAGTATTAATGGCATCTCCTTTAATAATACCTTTAACTTTAACGATATATACTTTCTCAACTAAATCACTTGGATGCATTAAGATATTGGCAAACTCTCCATCATTAGTAAGTAATAATACTCCTGTTGTATCATAATCAAGTCTACCTACAGGATAAATTCTTTCATGACAAGGAATTAAATCAACTACAGTCTTTCTTTCCTTATCGTCAGTAACACTTGTTATTATTCCTCTTGGTTTATTAAGAAGATAATAAACTTTTTTTTCTTTTTCAATTTGTTTACCATCTACTTTAATTATATCTTTATTAGTTACTTTAGTACCTAATTCAGTAACTGTTGCACCATTAACAGTTACTCTACCCTCTTTAATTAGCTCTTCAGCTTTACGCCTTGAAGCAATTCCTGCATTTGCTATTACTTTTTGTAATCTTTCCATTATTAATCACTACCTTTTGTATAGTTTTTCATATTCATTTAATAATTCATTAAAATAATTCATTGTTTCTATAAAAATCTCTTTATTATCTAAGCTTATTTCTAATACTTCTAAAGCCCCTAAAGTTTTCATACTTCCACCAATTGTTAAAAAATGTAAATACTTTTCTAACATATTATTATTTGAATTTATTATATCATTAGATATTTTTAATGCTACTATTGTACCGGTTGCATATTGAAAATTATAATATCTATATTGATCAAAAAATAAATGTAGTCTTGTTTGCCATAAATATTTAATATTATCAACATTCTCTATTGAAGGATGATATTTTTTATATAAGTTATAATAAATATTATTAATCATATCTGCAGTTAAAGCTTTATTTTTAGAAACCATATCATACAAATTCTCTTCAAATTCTAAATACATCGTTGAAAAGAAAAGATCTTTTACTAATCCTGACAATTTTTGTTCTATTAAATATCTTTTCAATTCTTTTTTATTAGTATTATTTATTAGATAGTTAAATAAAATATTTTCATTAACTTTAGAAGCTATTTCAGATAGAAAAACAGAAAAATGAAAATCTTGATAACTTTGTTTTTCTTTTACCATAATACCATTAATGGCATGGCCTAATTCATGTGCTAATACATAAGTGCTTTTATAATCATTAGTATAATTCATTAGTATCATAGGTTTAACATAGTTACGCCAATGATAACCTCCTGTAAATTTATACTTCTTAGGGAAAGCATCTAGAATACCATTTTCTAAGGCTTTTGATAATTTCTTAGAGTAATCTCTTCCCATAATAGATAAAGCCTTTTTAACAATATTAATACTTTCTTCAAATGATATTTCTTTATTATAACTATTACTTATATCTAAATCATAAGGATATAGTTTAGATAAATTTAAACATTTTTTTCTTAAATTAAAGTATCTTTCTAAAAGATTAATATTACTATTTATTACATTTTCGAGGTTATTTATAATGTTCTTATTTAAATCACTTTCTGTTAAAACTTGGTCTAGGACAGAAGTATATTTTTTTGACTTAGATATATCTTGACATAATTTTAATCTAAGATCTAAAAGCCCTGAAATACTTTTATTAACTGTAGATAAACTATCTGTATAAGCATAGAATGCTAGTTTTCTATCTTCCCTATTTTTACTGTTTAAAATTCTATTATAGTTTTGTAGAGTTACTTGAATCTTTTTATTATTAATATCTATTTCTTTATAATTTAATTCAACATTTTGAATTGTTGCATATAAATCATTTATTTTAGATATCATTAAAGTAGCATTTTGAATATATTCTTCATTATTGTAATGTTTCTGTAATCTTAAAACTTCATATAGATGCATCTTGTAAGGTTTTAATTCTTCGTTTTTTTCTAAATATTTATCTAATGGTTCATCTATTTCATATATCTTTTCATTGATTATATTTAATATTTTGTTTAACTTACTTTTTTCTGCATAAATTAAGTTTTTATATTCTAAATATCTCTGATTAGACATGTCAACATCATATTTTAAAGTAGTATATGTTTCTAATTTTTCATATCTAAATCTAAGTTTATAATATTCTTCTAACATAGTGCTTAAAGATAAAGATGTTAAATTATTATTAAATTTATCTAGATCTTTTTTTAATATTTCTAGCTCTTTACAAAAATCACTATCATTTTTAAAAAATTCATCAAAATTCCAACTATATTTTTCCATTAAATCACCTTAACTTTCTGTCTATTTAATTTTCTATCTAAAAACTTTACTATACCATCTTCATTGTTAGTCTCTGTAACTTCTTTTGACTTAACTTTAATCTCTTCTAAAGCATTTCCCATCGCTACACCTAAGCCAACTTCGTCTATTACTTCTAAGTCATTTAATCCATCACCAAAGAAAATCATCTCATCTAAACTTATATTTTCTATTTTACCTAGTTCTTTTAAAGTATTTGCTTTATTTACTCCTTTAGGATTTAAGACAATCCACTTATTAGCACTCCCAGAAGGTTGCATTATGAAACAGTTAATATAATTATATTTAGATTTTATTAATTCATAATAATCAGTGACTTTAGTTTTATCTTTTAAAAATATATTCATTCTAGCCACTGGTTCATCTATTTCCTCTATACTACTAATATCTCTAATAAAATCAAGATTACTATTTTTCTTATTAATATATGTATAATAAATATTATCTGTTAAATAATCTATTTGAAAACAAAAGTCTTTCATTTCCATGGTAATCGCTTTAACAGTCTCTTTATCAATTGTTTCTTGATAAATCATACTATTATTATCAACATCATAAATAGAGGCCCCATTATTTATAATAATGTAATTAAAGATATCTAAAGGTATTACATCTTTTGCACTCTTTAGTGTCCTTGCTGTTATGCCAACAATTAAATAACCTAAGTCTTTATATAACTTTAAAATATTTTTTGTATTTTCTGATATAGTCTCATCACCTCTTAAAAGAGTATCATCAAAGTCCATGGCAATTAATTTGTAATTCATTTAAATTCCCCCTATTAAAGAAAAAGAAGATATTATTCTACTTCTACTAAAGATAGCTTATTATCTTCATGAACAAAAGTAAGAGTCGCTTTAGTAGGATAATCCATATCTTCTTTATATTTTATAGAAACTTCTACTTGATAAGCATTATCATCAGTAAAATCTGTTCCTATAGTATATTCTATATTTTCTATATTTTCAACTGTTACATCAGTAACTTCTGGTAATTTTTGATTTCTATTACCATAAATATCATTTTCTACATACTTATAAACTGTATCTTCACTCTTTTCTAAGAAGTTAGTTTTAGCATTAGTATGAACAAAATCAATACCACCAACATCTGTATTTGCAAGTTTATCATCTAAGGTATAAAAGTCCATTATAAACATTTTACTTATTTGTTTAAGATAGGCTTCTTCATCAACATTTTTCTTACTTAAAATGTCTTTTAATTCTTGAAATGCCTCTTTATATCTAGCATTTCTTGTAGATTTAAGGGTATAACCATAATCTTTTATTTCATTTTCAACTGTTGCCGTTTTAACAGCTTTAGGTTTTATGCTTTCATAGGCAAGGAAGCCTAGTCCTGCTACTATTAAAAGAATTGCTATTACTAGTATTACTTTTACTTTTTTCTTTAATTTCATAGTTTTTCTCCCCTCTAATTCTCTTCAGATACGGCTTTACTTGCCTCTTCTTCACTATTAGGATTAAATAAGTCAAAGACAATTGCTTTATTAGAAACATCTAATAGTTTTTCAGCATATTCATTATTCTCTTTTATATAGTTTTCATCAATTATTTCGTCTTTAAGTAGCTTATATTCACCTTTTTGACTGTTATAATACATCTTGTCTGTTACCCAGTTACCATTAGGAAATACTACAATATTGTTTTCTTTTGTTTCAAAAATATCATGTCCTAAAGCATATTTGTTATAGAAGCCTAACATATTACCAATTGTAGGCATTACATCATACATACCCATTGTATAATCATATTGACCTTTAACTGCACCATCCTTTGTCCAGATTATAAGTGGCACTTTACGGTCTAATTCATAATCAAAACTATCATACTCTACATATGTAGGATCATCTTTATCTTTAATATCATCAGTGGCTGGGTCATAATTATACATTAAGTTAAATTCACTTCTAGGAAGTCTTGCATCATGGTCTCCAAATATGATTACAACAGTATTATCTAAAAGACCTGCTTCATCCATTTCACTAAAGAACTCTCCTAAAGCAGCATCAGCATAATGAACTGATTTAAAGTAGTTACCTAGTTTAGTGCCCTCTAAGTATGGCGCTTCTACTTCTTCTGTTGTACCATCTTCATTAGTTATAGTTGTTTTCATGGTAACAGGGAATTCTCCATATTTATCAGTATCAGAGAATGGAGTATGGTTTGTAAGGGTAATGATATAACCATAATATTTATCATGTTCTTTACTTATTTTCTTTAACTTTTCTACTGATTGGGCAAAGAATGATTTATCAGATAATCCTAGTCCAATAATATTATCTTTATCAACATCATATGTTTCTTTACTATAGAACTTATCATATCCTAAAGACTCATGCATAGCTCTTCTATTCCAGAAGTCAGCGTTATTAGCATGCATACTGAAAGTATAGTAGCCTTTTTCTTTAAGTAAAGATGGTGTTGAGATATAAGTTCTATCAAAGTAACTTACGAAAGCGGTACCATTTTGAGTAGGCATTAGACTTGTATTATAAGTTAATTCAGTATCACTACTTGTTCCTACACTAACCTCTGAATAGAAGTTATCAAAGTACATTCCTTCTTTAATCAATCTATTTAAATTAGGAGTTACTTCTTCGCCATTAAATGTTCTATTAATAGCGATTCCTTGCATTGATTCAGCATGGATTACGATAACATTACGTCCTTCAAGAACATTAGTATATTCATTTGTATAATCTTGTTCATTAGGTCTATCTTTGTAATACTCAGTAAATTCTTTCTTAGCATCGTCATACCCAAACATGGCAGATATTTGTGGTCTTATACTAGCGACAATGTCATTTCCTTGATATAAGTAAATACCAAATCTCATAACTATATATTCTCTATTCCATTGTTTAACAAATCTACTTATTTCTAGACTTGATAGAGAAACTATAAATAAGACAAGAATAATTGCACCTGTTATAATAGTATTTTTAAACTTCTTAAGTCTTTTTTCTTTAGTATAAATTTTATATTTATCTTTTTTAGCAAGACGATGATAGTAATAGATGAAGAAAATAAGAGGAAATATATAGACTAAGTCTTTTAATTGTAAGACATTTTCTACAACTGCATCCCCTACTTCACCGATATATTGGGTAAGAGATAACATAGATACGCTTGCAAATGATGTATAGAATGTATAATAAGCAGAGTTAATTGTACAAATTGCTGTAAAGATAATAGCCCATACTAGTAGATAAACATATCTTTTCTTTCCTTTAAAAAGGTACGAAAAAGAACCTATAATAGTAACAACTGCTATATCTGCGACAATAGGTTTAAAAGATAGATAGTTTTCCATTGTCGGCATTGTAAATATTCTTAGTAAAGTAGAATTTAGAACACACACTAAAACATAGACAAGAAAAAGTCTATTATCTTTAAAATATTTACTTATCATCTTTTCTTCTTTTATTCTTTTTAAATTTTTAATAATTTTATCTTTGAATTTAGTTAATTTTTTCTTCATAATAACCTCACTTCCTAGACATTATATCATTTTACTTTGTATTTTTCAATTTACTATGTCTAATATAACAAAAATGATAGATTACTTTGTAAAGTATTAGTATTATAAAGATAATCTGGCTAAATAAAACTATTATAAACATATTATCATGTTGATAAATATTAGCAGTATTTGTTAAAGAAGTATTATTGATAATTGCTAGTGATATAAAATTAGTAAATAAGTATAGATGAATAAGGGTAAAAATATAGGTAATAATTTTATTTAGTTTAGTTAGATTATTTTTTAAGATAGTATATATTAGTATAACTAAAGAGATTATCGCTGTTAAAATATAAAAGACAATATTAGGAAAATAGAAACATCTCATAATAGTTTTAACAATTTCACTTAGAACTGTTACTATATCTTCTGAAAAATAAAAGGCTAGTAAGGAAAAGAAAAAAATTATGAGTGCAGTTATAGCATATTTAACTTTCTTATTTTGTCTTTTTTCATTGTATATTAAAAATATAAGAATAAGAAGGAATATTAAAAGTATTTCAATCGTTAAAAAAGATTGAAAGGGAAGAGTTATAAATGTTATTAATTGATCTATTATACTTAAGTCCATAAACATTTCTCCTTTTTATTCTTATATTTCTTCAAAGATGTAGATTGTTTGATTATAATCATCATTATGAGTACAAGTAATTAATGTTAAGGTTTTAACATTAGGATTACGATAGATTGCTACAGTACCCGTTTTAGCTTGATTATAGATATTAGTCAAGCGATAATTATAGGTAACAGCATTATAACTAACACTAGCTTCATCACCTATTTGTAATTTATATAGTTTATCAAAGAATGAGATATAGGCATTACCTGAGTGAGCCATAAGGATAAAGTTACCAAGGGGAACATCAGGATAATTAGCTTCATTAGCTACTGTTATATTATACTCAATATTATTATAGCGAGATTCTTTAGAAACAAAACCTCTTCTAAGTTTTATTTTAGGAATTGATAATTCTCCAATATATGAGTAATTAGCTTTTTTATCATTTGCTTTTGCTTGTTCATTATTTTCTACAGTTACCTCTAAATTTTCGGTATTTACATTATTAATAGTTGTGTTATCATTATTATTTTTATTTATATTTGACTGAAAAATAGCAAGTCTCATTTCTTCGAAAACTTCTTCTTTTAATTTCTTTAAAGGGTTACTAATAATCACTAATAATCCTATTATAAGGAAGAAAAAGCCAACTTTAAAGAGTTGGCTTTTTATGTTTTTATTTTTTCTTTGCATTATTTGGTCTTTTAGCCACAACTATTAAGACAATACCTGCTATTACAATTAGTGCACCAATTCCATAAATTAAGTAAGATGTACTATTAGTATTAGGAACTGGTATCGTTGGTGCTTCTAAATCAATTGTTGTAGGAGCTGATGGTCTTTCAATAAGACCAAGTAAAGCTCTTTGTAATTGTACTCCAGAGTGATCAGTTGGATTAGGATTATAAACATAAGCGTCATAAAAGTTTGAAAAATATCCTACAACTGTAATGTTTGCTTTAAAATTTTCAGTTTGAACTTCACTAATTGGTACCCTTAGTTTAAATCCTTGAGTAGCACTAATATTATTAGCACTAAGTGGATTATTATTTTCATCAAGTATTTCTACATTACCAACAGAATTATTAATTTGAATTGAATAACTTTCAAGACTAGCATTAGTACTAGTAGGTCTAATTACATTAGTTTCTAAGTAATCATTATTTATTGTATATGTAATATTAGATGTATCTATTGTAATATCTTGAGTACCAAGACTGCCATTATAATTATTTTGATTAGCAACTGCACCATTTACTAAGTTAACTACATATTGTCCATAATTAGAATCGGCTGCAATTGTGTCTTTATCAGCTGCTGATATATTGTTATAGAAAGTATAATTACCACCACTATCATATTTATTTTCTTCGCTAGTTGTAGCACTAGATAAATCATAAGAAGTATAATTGTAATCATCATCAAAACCATTTGCTCTATCTAAATACCACCATACAGCAAGTTGAGTAATGTAATAATCAGTAGCTCCATCTCCTGTAATAGTATCGTTTTGTAGGATATAAATCAAGCCATTATAAGTTGTACTGCGTCCACTTTCTCCTAAACTAAAACTTGATTTAACAGATGACCCCTTCTCATATAAATGAGCAAGGCTTGGATTATCTACAGTAGCACCTATCATGCCAAGACGATGATCCATACAATAAATGTAACTCAATCTATCATTACCACTAGTTCCATAAAATTCTCTTGGTAATGATATATCACTTATTAAATGTTGCATTTCTGTAGTCTTTCCTGAATAGAAGCTATCTGGTAGTTGTTCTAAGAATCCTGCAGCATAGCTTTCATCAGCATCAATAAACACTCCTATTACCAGTAATACTGCTACTAGGCAACAAGATATAATACCTATTTTTTTTACGTCATTCATGGCCTTCTCCATTTTATCTTCGCTCCTTTTAGTTTTACTTTTCTTTATTTGACTTCTCTGATTCATTTTAGAACTCATATAATCACCTTACCTTATATAGAGTATAACAAAAGGAATTATTTTTTTCAAGAAATTTCAAAGATTCTTTCAAGATTAAATTCTTTGTTGTCAATATTTGTATACAAACTGGCTAAAATATCTCCTTCTTTTATTTTGTCACCTATTTCTTTTTTAATAACAATTCCTGCATTATAATCTATTTTGTCATCCTTATCTTTCCTTCCTGCTCCTAATTTTTCACTTAGTTTGGCAATTGCTAAAGCATTAATATCTTTTAATATGCCATTTTTATTAGCTTTTATATTGTAGACTTTAGCATCTACTTCTAATTTATCAATATTACCATGCTGATATTTAACAAATTCTAAAAATTTATTTAACGCTTTTCCATTTTCTAAATTTTCAACAACTTCTTCCCTAGCTTTCTTTTCAGAAATCTCTTTGCCTAAAGATACCATTTCGCTAGCTAATTTAAGAGATAAATCTAGAAGTTCTCCTTTAGCATTTCCTTTTAAAACATCAAGAGCTTCTATGACTTCTAATTTATTACCAATGTTATGTCCTAAAGGTCTATCCATATTGGATATTACAGTTCTCACCTCTTTTTGATAATATGTACCAATTTTAATTAAGAGACTAGATAAGCGCTCAGCTGATTCCTTAGTTTTAATCAAGGCACCATTACCTACTTTTATATCTATAACTATTTTATCAGCGCCACCTGCTATTTTTTTACTCATGATACTGCTAGCAATTAAAGGAATAGAGTTTGTTGTGGCAGTTACATCACGTAGAGCATAAACTTTTTTATCTAAAGGGGCAAGGTCTTTAGTTTGACTAGTTATAACAAGTCCTATATCTTGAGCTTGTTTTTTTATCTCTTCTTCTGTTAAATTAACAATAAAACCTGGAATAGATTCTAACTTATCTATTGTTCCTCCTGTATAGCCTAGACCTCTTCCACTCATTTTGATAACAGGTACTCCACAACTTGCTACCAAAGGTGCTACTATTAAAGTCGTTTTATCTCCTACACCACCTGTGGAGTGTTTATCCACTTTAATTTTATCTATAAAACTTAGATCTAGAATATCCCCACTTCTAATAAAAATATCAGTAAGAGCGAATACTTCACTGTCACTCATATCATTTATACAAATAGCCATAAGGAAAGCACTCATTTGATAATCTTTTACTTCATCATTTAGATATCCCATAAATATTGTCTCTAATTCTTCTTTAGTTAGTTCATAATTATTTGCTTTCTTACTAATTATATCTAATATCATTATTATCACCTAATTTAATAATAGTTAAAAAAAATTATAATTACAAGAGACTTCACAATATTTTACATTTTCTTAGTAATAGAAAAAGAGATTAGTTAGCTAACCTCTTACTTATAAGCTCAAGAGCCTTTTTAGGATCTTCTAATATCAATTGATGAAGAGATTCTATTTCTCTTAATCCTTTAATGAAGTCTATTTCTTCTTTAGCCATACTAGTAACTTTCTTATTTTTACCTTTAGGCTTAACAGGATTATCATATCCCAATAGATAGTCTACATCAACATCTAATACCTTTCCTAATTTTGTTAGGGTGTCCAAAGTTGGGGTCCTCGTGCCATTTTCGTAGCAACAAATACTTACTTTTGTAACATTTACAAGCTCGCCCAACTCTCGTTGCGTTAAACCACTGTTTATACGCAACTCTTTTAAACGTTTACTTAAAAGCATATTTGTCTCTCCTTAATTAATTGTTTACTAAACTATAAATCTTTTTAATAGTAAAAGTCAACTAAAAATTTAAGATTATTGAAAAATAAGTCTAAAAATGGCTAATTATCGATATTTTTGACATCGTTTTTCTTCTTATTTGACAGAAAAGTAACTTTATCTGCTACTACTTCTAAAAAGTATCTTGAACCTTCTTCTGTCTTAATAATATTACTTTGAAGACGTCCTCTAATGCCTACAATATCTCCAACTTTACAATACTCTTTAGTAAGTTTAGCTTTCTCTTCCCAAAGAGTACAGTTAATAAAGTCTGTCTCATAAACTCCATCCATATTTTTAAAAGAGCGTGGTACTGCTAAAGAAAGGGTACCTACTTTCTTACCAGATTCTGTTTCTTTAATATCGATATCTTTAGTTAGACGTCCTACTAATATTAAACTATTTAACATGCAATTCCTCCTTTCACAACTAAGGTAGCATAGTTTTAAAATCTATGCAAAAAGAGAAAATTGCAAATTCAAACTATTTTTTTAGCAAATTTTATAAATTCAAGTGTCCAAATTAATAAATTGACCCTCATTTTGGGGGTCAATTTGCAAAATTACAAGTTTTTTTTCAAAAGTTGATTTAGTTCTACAGCATACTCCATAGGTAGTTCTTTTCTAAACTCTTCTAGAAACCCTAAAACGATTAATTCTTCACAAGTTTCTTTAGGTATTCCTTTACTTTCTAAATAGAAAATATTAGCATCATTTATCTTAGAAACAGTCGCTTCATGTTCAATAGTACTAGTGTTATTAGATACTATATTTGTAGGTATAGTATCACTAATACTATCTTTATCTAGTATTAAAGTGTCACATTTTATCATAGAGTATGAGTTAGTGGCATCTTCTTTAATTTTAACATCGCCACGATATGTGGAAACACCACCTGCTCTTGCAATACTTTTAGAGATTATCTTACTGTTAGTATTTTTACCTAAATGAATCATTCTAGCTCCAGTATCTTGGATTTGATTATTACTAGCGACAGCGATACTAATACAAGTTCCAGTAGAATTATCTCCTTTTAAGATACAACAAGGATATTTCATAGTTAAAGCACTACCGATATTACCATCAATCCACTCCATTGTACCATTTTCTTCGACTAAGGCTCTTTTAGTAACTAGGTTATAGACATTAGGAGCCCAGTTTTGAATAGTAGTATAACGGCATTTACTGTTTCTTCCAACATAGATTTCAACAACAGCAGCATGTAAAGATGAAGTAGCATAAGTAGGAGCGGTACATCCTTCGATATAATGAAGTTCACTATCATCATCGACAATAATTAAAGTTCTTTCAAACTGGCCCATTCCTTTACTATTAATTCTAAAGTAACTTTGTAGTGGTCTATCTAGTTTAGTATGAGGTGGTATATAGATAAAACTTCCTCCTGAAAATACAGAACCATTTAAGGCTGCATATAAATTATCTGTGTTTTTAACTATCTTGCCAAAGTATTTTTTAACAAGAAGAGGATACTCTTTAATGGCATTATCAATTGATGTAAAGATTATTTTTTTGTCAGTAAGTTCTTTAAGCATGTTATGATAGATTACTTCACTTTCATATTGAACACCCATACCAGCCATATATTGTTCACTTTCAAGGACACCTAGTTTATCTAATTCACTTTTAATTGGCTTCATTACTTTAGACCAGTCATCAGTTAATTCATCAGTTGCACTCTTATAGTAAATAATATCATCAAAGTTAAGTTTAAACTTAGGTCCAAAAGGTAAGTCTTTATTCATTTTTTCAAAATATTCATATGACTTTAATCGATAATTCTTGACCCAATCTGCTTCTTTTTTATGTTCTGATATTTTTAAAATATTCTCTTTAGTTAGTCCCTTAATCTCCACTATTTTCCTCCTTTAGAATCTTATTAATTGTATCGACAGGAAGAAGGGCACAGTGTTTTCTATTAGGTTGCATATAGATAGTATCATAGGCCATAAGTTCACCTAATTTTTCTTCATCATAATCTTTTTCATCGATTAGATGTTCATAGTTTTCTATTAAATCTTTAACTTCATCAACACTCTTCCCTATTATTTTTCTTAAGAAAATAGAGGTAGCGGAAGTTGAGATTGCACATGCTTCACCATCAAAGTTAGCATCTACTACCTTACCATCTTCTATTTTTAGTTCTATATCGATATTATCAATACAAGATTCATTATTAGTATTCGCTTTTTTATAACCACTTTCATTTTTTAGGCCCTTGTGATAAGGATTATTATAATTATCTAGTATTATTTCTCTTTTTAATTCTGCATCCATAAATACCTCCTACAATATTACTTTAAATAAATCATCAGACTTTTCTAAGACTTCTACTAACTTATCTATCTCTTCTTTAGTATTATAAAAATATAAACTGATACGACAAGTATTTTTAATATTTATTTCATCTTTTAAAATTTTAGCACAATGATTACCTGCTCTTACACAGATATTATAATGGTCTAGGTAAATGGCTGTATCTTGACTAAATATTCCTTCTAGATTAAATGCTAGGACACCACTATCAGTACTTTTGTTATATAAAATTACTTTAGTATTACTTTCTAGTTTAGAGACAAGATATCTCTTTAGTTCTTTTTCGTATTCATAGATTTTATCCATACCTATTTTTTGTAAATAATCAATGGCAGAGCCTAATCCTATTACTTCAGCGATAGGAGGAGTTCCGGCTTCAAATCTTGTAGGAATGCTCTTATACTCTACTTCTCCTGTTACTTCAAAGTATTGATTCATGCCTCCCCCATATTCTATAGGTCTCATCTTTTCTAAATATTTTTCTTTAGCATAAAGTACCCCTACTCCAGTTGGTCCTAACATTTTGTGAGCTGAAAATGTTAAAAAGTCAATATCGTCTTTAATAACATCTGTTTTCATATGAGGAACACTTTGGGCACCATCTACTACTAATATTATATTGTTTTTATGAGCGATTTTACTTATCTCATGAATATCTCTTACATCTCCTACAACGTTAGTAATATGAGCGATAGAGATTACTTTAGTTTTATCTGTTATAGTATCAGTTAAAGCTTCTAGAGTTAATTCATGATTATCATTTAAAGGTATATAACTTATCTTTATCTTTTTTTCTTTAGATAACTCTAACCAAGGTAAGACGTTTGAGGCATGTTCACTTTTTGTAAGTAAGACTTCATCTCCTTCGTTTAAATAGTCTTTCATAAAGCCAAAGACTATCTTATTAAGAGAATCTGTATCACCTGCTGTAAAAACTATTTCTTTACTACTTTTAGCATTTATAAAGTCTTTTACTTTATCTCTAACTTTCTCATATTCTTCACTTGCTTTAAGAGATATTTTATAATCTCCTCTATGAATATTCGCTCCATAATTATAGTAATAATCATTCATCGCTTCAACTACACATTTAGGTTTTAGAGTAGTCGCTCCATTATCAAAATATATTATATCATTATTTAAAATAGGAAAATCTTCACGATTAATAATAATCACCTCCTCATTACTTTATCTAAAATATTATCAAGTACACTCTCATAATCTTTTGGTAACTCTACCATCTTCATAAATCCATTTAAAAGAAGATTAAAAGATTCTTTCTTACTTATTCCTTTTGTTTCTAAATAGAATAATAACTTATTATCAAAGGGGCCTGTATAGGCAGAGTGATTGGCAACAGAATCAAATTCATCGATAAAGAGATTTGGTTCTATTAAACTCTTACCCTCATCTAAGTTAATTATTCTACTGGACTGATTACAAATAGAACCTATCATACCCTTTTTTATATAGCCATTAACACTAAACTTTAAGTCTCCTTTATCATAACTAATACCATGACATATAACATTACTTATAGTCTCTTTATTTTGATGATAAACATTTACTTCATTAGTTATCTTTTTATCAGTAACAGTCATATTATAAAAATCTAGTTTAGCTTTGTTATAGATATTAATATTAACAGTAATACTTTCTTCTGTAATATTATAAATAGTTGTAGAGTTTAAAATATTAAAATCAACTTTTATATTA
>CAMMBO010000005.1 GCA_946494435.1 uncultured Mycoplasmatota bacterium | reverse complement strand
CCTTATTAATAAGTTTATTAAGTATTGGAATTCTTCTTAATATTGCGAAAAAAAAATAATCAGTAACTGTATATTATATATAGTAGAGATACTTATTTTATTTTTAGAAGTTTGAGGTCACAATTTGTGATTTCAAAAGGTAATGGAATAGGTATTTAAAATAAGATATATAAGGAGGTTATAGTTATAAACGATTTAATAGTAAAAGAAGACATTAAAATAGAAAATATGATATATGAAATAAGAGGAAAACAAGTGATGTTAGATAGTGATTTGGCTAAACTCTATGAATGTGCTAATGGAACTAAAACAATTAATCAAGCAGTTAAAAGACATATTAATAGATTCCCAGAGAGGTTTATGTTTAGGTTAACAGAAGAAGAAGTAAAGATATTTTCAAGGTCCCAACTTGGGACCTTGAAGGGCAGAGGACATAATATTAAATATTTACCTTATGTATTTACAGAGCAAGGAGTTGCAATGCTTGCTACTGTACTTAGAACACCTGTTGCAGAAGAAGTGAGTATAAGAATAATGGATGCCTTTGTAGCAATGAGAAAATATATATCAACTAATCTAATTGAACAAAAGTATATAAATGACTTAGTATTAAAAGATTCTAAAAGAATAGATTTATTAGAAAATGCATTTTCTAGCTTTAAAGAAAAGAATAATCATATATTCTTTGAAGGACAAATTTATGATGCTTATTCTCTTATGATGAAGATATTTGAAAAGGCAAAGATAAGTATTGTAATAATAGACAATTATATTGATAAGAATATTTTAGACATATTATCTAAGACTCATAAACAAGTAACATTAATTACTAATAAATATAAAATAGAAGATTATGAGAAGTATAAAGAACAGTATAATAATATTACTTTAGTAGTTAATAACTCTTTTCACGATAGATTTATTATTTTAGATAAGAAAGATTTATATCACTCGGGAGCGAGTTTTAAAGATTTAGGTAAGAAATGTTTTGCAATCACAAAAATAGAAAGTAAAGAAATTTTAGATAGTTTATTAGATAAGTTAGAATAATAACATTAATAGATATTATTGGATATCACATTTGTGATTATGTTAAATAGAAGAGATTAGTCTATTCTTTTTCTTTACATTTTTATAGATATTATGGTAATCTATAACTTGTGAAAAGAGGGATTATATGATTAAATTTTATTATGTTTCTATTACTGATAGAAACTTATATATAGATGATATTAATCTTTTAGAGTATCTTAAAAACTATTTTCCTAATATTTATACATATTATAAAGATATGGTTAAGAAAAGTGAGATAGTTAATTTTGATAAATATAAAGAATCTAGAATATTTTTTAATAGAAAACTCGAAGAAGAAGGATTATCTTTTTATTTACTAATAAGAAAAAAAGATGGAGAGCTAAGAGAGATAAATACTAATAGCCCTTTAGTTGGATCTAATATTAAGAAACCTAAATTAAAAGAATTAACTAGAGAAGAGTTAGAAACTTTATATACGGATGATTATATAAAAAGAACTAATAAATATTTTTATTTACCTTTTGCCTTAGATAATAATCCTATATTTGATTTGGATTATGAAGAAGAAAAAGAAAAATTTAAAATCATAAAGAAAACAAACTAGGCTTTTTTGCTTAGTTTGTTTTTAAATATAAGATTAAATATAAATCTTACAAATGGTCCTGCATAAAATAATTGAAAGCACATAGCCATAGGAAAACTTAGAACCATAGATTGTAACCAACTAGATATAAATATATCAAGACTAGGTTTATTTATAAAGATAGTTGCAATTAAACTCATAATAGGGCACATAAAAGAAACTATAACAATAGAGATGCCATAACTTATAATAATACTTGGGGTCTTTTTAGGATCGAGTACTTTAAAAGTTAATTTATGAGCAACTTTACCTATTAAGAAAAACTCTAATATGATAGCAACTATCCACATAAAAGGTAACTCTTTGAATGCTTCTATGAAAACAAAATTACTTAGACCACCTGTATGAATAGAAATATTATAACAAACCATTACATATACCATTAAAAAAGCCATTATTAGAGTATAAACAAAGTCTTGAAACTTAGTCTCAGGCATAATTAACCTCCTTCCTTACAATATAAAAACAGCACTGTTAATGTGTTGTTCGTTTGCATCCTTATAGATGTTTCGTTTCCAATTTAACCATTAAATCTGTTTCCTTGAAAATTCTAGCATAATCTAAGAAAATATGTAAGAAAAAATTTTAATAATTTAATTATATTAAACGTAAACAATATTAAAATAATACATATTTCGACAAAACTCTATTGACTTTTTGTTTTTCTTGACAGTATAATTTAATTATATTATAAAGATATCGGAGTGTATGATATAAGATTAGTATGTAGTGAAAGGTAAAGGTAGTTAAAATGCAAAAGAAAGTTAAATTAAAAACAGAAAAACTTAAACGCGAAAAGATGCTTAAACGTGTTTTATTAATTGCTTTAGTATTAATCTTGTTTTTATTACTAATTTTATATATTGTTGTAGGTATTATTTATAATAGAGGAAATTTTAGCATAACGCTAGATAAAAATTTGTACTTCGATAGAGGGTTAATCATTTACGATGATCCTTTATATAAAGTTTATAGATCAGAATTATTAGCACCAGCACCTGAGACTTTTGACAATATTTCATATCGTTGGTTACCAACTGATATTGCTAATCAAGAAGGAGGCTCACACAATGGTGATAATTATCTGGCCTATACTTTTTATGTAGAGAATACAGGAGATGATGTAACCGATTATTGGAGTGAGGTTGTAATCGATGATATTATTAGAAATGTCGATGAGGCCGTTAGAATTAGAGTTTATAAGAATGGGGAAGCGACTACCTATGCTAAGTTATCAACGTTAGGGGAACCAGAACCAGGCACTGTTCCTTTTGAAAATCCAGATGAAAACTTAGTGGCACTTGATCACGTTGCAAGTTTTGGTCCAGGACAAGTTGATAAATATACTATTGTTATATGGGTAGAAGGATCAGACTTAGAATGTACTGATAATATACTTGGTGGTGAATTCCAAGTTCATATGAACTTTAATTCAGAAATTGATGATGAATAGAAGAAGGGAAAAGAGGTTTTATGAAGAGAAGAAACAAGAAACACGAAAAACGTGTCAAAAAGTTAGTTGTTGGCACTACATTGTGTGCATTGATTTTAGGTGTTTCGACATATGCTTGGTTTATAGGTATGAAAACTGTTAATGTTTCAAGCTTTGATATTTCTATCGCTAGTACTGAGAGTTTAATGCTTTCTATTGATGGAAAAAATTGGGCTCAAGAAGTAACTATTAACGAAGATAACTTTAGTGATGCTTATGAAGGAAATACTAACAGTTGGGGTGGAGAAGGTCTTATTCCTATTTCTACAGTAGGAGCGATGGATCCTGATACATCTAAATTAATAATGTTTGAAAAAGGTAGTTTAACTGCTACTGAAGGTGGTTACCGTTTAATGGCTAGCCGTGTTAATAATTCTGCTGCAGCAGAAGTACCTGGTTATGTTGCCTTTGATTTATTTATTAAAAACTTCTCAGGAGAAGAGTATTATACTCAAAATGATCCACAAAATGAAGAAGCAATTTATTTAACTCCAGAATCATATGTAGATGTATCTACTAATGGTGGAGAACAAAATACAGGTATTGAAAACTCTGTTAGAGTAGCATTTGCTCAAGTAGGACGTGTTGAAGCTACTGATGCTACTGTAGAAGATGATGGAGTTGCAAATACTATTAGAGGAATTAGTTGTGCTGGAGGCGGAAGTGTTACTAAGATTTGTGATACAAGAGCTGCACAAATTTGGGAGCCTAATGATACTAAACACGTTGACAATGCAATTAATTGGTACAATGAATCTTGTAAACATAGAACTGGTGCTAATGTAATGGAAGATACTTCATATACTGGATCTTGTAATCCTGTAGTTGATGGAGTTGCTTATTCAACTTATGTAATTGGTAATGAAATAACTTCTCCTAATACAGTAGATGTATATGATGGTGAAGATTATAATGGATATACTGATAGTATTGCAGCTAGTGCACAAGCAGATAAACTAGTAGATCTTGATACATTTACAGATACAGAGAAAAATTTACGTGGAGTAGAACGTCCTACATTTATGACACTTGCACCTAACAGTGTTACTAAAGTAAGAGTATATGTATATATTGAAGGACAAGATGTAGATAACTATGATTTTGCATCTCTTGGTAAGAAAATATCTGTAGCATTTGGATTTACTAAAGAAAGATTCTATGGTGAAGATATTGATTATGATGGAAATCCTGAGTTACCAGAAGATGTTCAAAGAAATGCTGAAGAAGTAGATTATACTCCTACTGGAGTTATTTCTGATATTTCAGAACGTAGTGTTACATGGTCTAGTGGAGCAAGTAAGTTTAGTGTTCCTAATGGTATAGAAAGCTTTACATTTAAAGATGATGAAGTTACTAAGACAGCTACTAAATCTGCTGGTAGTTGGCAAATAAGTTAAGGAGGTAATGGTTAGATGAAAAAGAAAAAATATAATGAGAAACATTCTAAGAAAATTAGAAAATTAGCTGCATTTTGCTGTTTAATCGCTATCTTCTTAAGTGTATCAACTTATGCATGGTTTATAGGTATGAAGACTGTTAAAGTATCAGAATTTGATATTAATATTGCAACTACAGAAGGATTATTCTTATCAATGGATGGTTCTGATTGGACATATAACTTAGATGTTAATGAAGCAACACAATATGAAAATAATACTAATAAAATAGATGGTGTAGAATTAATACCTTTATCTTCAGTAGGAGATATGGATAGTACTACATCAAGAATGAAATTATTTGAAAAATCAAGTTTAACAGCAGTACCTGGAGGTTATAGATTATTATCTGCACAAGTTAATAACTATACTGATACAGAAGATACAACTGGTGAATACATTGAAGGTGATGGTTATGTTGCATTTGATTTATTTGTTAAGAACTTATCTGGAGAAGAATATTATATAGAGAATAACCCAGAAAATGAAGAAGCAATTTATTTAAATACAAACTCTAGTGTTACAGTTGCAGCAGATGGTGGAGTACAAAATACAGGTATTGAAAATTCAATTAGAGTTGCATTTACACAAATTGGACGTATTGAAAATACTGAAGCTCCGGAAGCAGTTAGTACAATTACAGCAATGACTTGTGCTGATGACCAAGAAGGAACATATCCTGTTACAGGAATTTGTCGTAATGCTCAAATTTGGGAGCCTAATGATACAGCACATGTTCAAAATGCTATCAATTGGTATAATACTTCTTGTCTAGCAAGAACAGCTGCTGATGTTGATAATGATGCATCTTATACTCCTAGCGAGGATGATAATACTACTTGTAATCAAATTGTTAATGGTACTGCTTATCCAACATATGCAATTAGTAGAAGAATAGATGTTGCTGATCAAGTTAACATATATGATGGAACAGCATTTAATACTTATGCTGCAAATTCTACAGATTATGCTACTTATGAAGCTGCAGAAACAAAAACTAATTATAAATTAGTAGAGTATCCATACTTTACAGATACAATGAAAGATAACGCTGGAGCTGATAGACCACAGTTTATGACACTTGCTCCAAATAGTATTACTAAATTAAGAGTGTATATTTATCTTGAAGGACAAGATATAGATAACTACGATTTTGCTCAACTTGGTGCTAAAGTTTCTGTTAACTTTGGATTTACTAAGGAAAGATATATAGAAGATGATATTGATTACGAAGGACCAAGTACTGATATAACACCTTCTGCTGAAGAAGAAGCAGGTATGTAGATATAAAAACGAGGTAAATCTTTCCTCGTTTTTTTCTGTCAAAAAAATACAATTTTCGACAAAATATATTGATTTTTGATATTGCTATTGTTATAATTGAAATATATTATAAAGATATCGGGGTGTATGATTATATAAGTAGTTACAGAATGTTTTTTGCAGTTTTTTTGCTGTACACTATTATTGATATTGTTTATAATATGGCATTTAATGCCAAAAAAATTATTCTTTTAAGTTATTAATGCCTGGTTAATATACTAAAGAATAAGTTGTATAATGATAATAAAAAGGAGAGAGTTTTTTTATGAAAAAAAGAAACAAAAAACATGAAAAACGCTTAAGGAAACTCGGGATTGCAACTGCATTATGTGCAATTATCCTAGGAGTTTCTACTTATGCTTGGTTCATTGGTATGAAAACTGTTAATGTTTCAAGTTTCGATATTTCAATTGCTAGTACTGAGAGTTTAATGCTTTCTCTTGACGGTGAGACTTGGGATTATGAAGTAAATATCAATGAAGAAAATTATGATACTGCTAGTTACGATGGGAATACTAACAGTTGGGGTGGAGAAGGACTTGTTCCTATTTCTACAACAGGTGCTATGAGTCCAGATACATCAAGATTAATTATGTTTGAAAAAGGTAGTTTAACTGCAACTGCTGGTGGTTATCGTTTAATGGCTAGTCAAGTAGATAATACTACAGCTGAAACAGATGGTTATGTTGCCTTTGATTTATTTATTAAAAACTTCTCAGGTGAAGAATATTATACAAATTATGATCCACAAAATGAAGAAGCAATTTATTTAACACCTGAATCTACAGTTAAATCTGCTATGGTTGGAGAAGAAGCTAAATCAGGTATTGAAAACTCTGTAAGAGTTGCATTCGCTCAAGTAGGACGTGTTGAAGCAGATACAGAGGATCCTGGTACTATTACAGGAATAAGCTGTGCTGGTACTGGTGGTTCTACTAAGATTTGTGATCAAAGAGATGCACAAGTATGGGAGCCTAACGATACAAAACACGTTCAAAATGCTATTAATTGGTATAATGAATCTTGCGAGAAAAGAACTGGTGATAGTGTAATGGATGAAGGATCATATGCAGGTGCTTGTGGTACTGTTAGTGATGGAACTGCTTATTCAACTTATGTTGTAAGTGGTGAAATTGATGAAACAGATACAGTAGATGTATATGATGGAGAAGATTATAATGGTTATAAAAAAAGTATTTCTCCAACAGCTGCTGATGGTAAATTGGTAGATCTTGATACATTTACAGATACTGAGAAAAATCTACAAGGTGTTGATCGTCCTACATTTATGACACTTGCACCAAACAGTATTACTAAAGTAAGAGTATATGTATATATTGAAGGACAAGATATTGATAATTATGATTTTGCATCTCTTGGTAAGAAAATATCAGTATCATTTGGATTTACTAAAGAAAGATTCTATGGTGAAGATATTGATTATGATGGAGATCCACAATTACCTGCTGATGTAGTTAGAGATGTAACTGCAGTTGATTATGAACCTACTGGTGCAATTACAGATATCACACCAGATGCAATTACTTGGAGTTCAGGTGCTAAACAATTTAGAGTTCCAAATACAATTGATACATTTACATTTAAAGATGAAGGTACTTTAAAAACTGCTACTAACACTGCTGGTAGTTGGCAAATAAATTAAGGAGGTAATGGTTAGATGAAAAAGAAAAAATATAATGAAAAACATTCTAAGAAAATTAGAAAGTTAGCTGCATTTTGCTGTTTAATCGCTATCTTCTTAAGTGTATCAACTTATGCGTGGTTTATTGGTATGAAGAGGGTAGAAGTATCAGAATTTGATATTAATATTGCAACTACTGAAGGATTGTTTTTATCAATGGATGGTATTGATTGGAAGTATAATTTGGATGTTAATACTGCAACACAATATGAAAATAATACAAATAAAATAGATGATGTAGAATTAATTCCTCTATCATCTGTTGGAGATATGGATAGTACTACATCAAGAATGAAATTATTTGAAAAATCAAGTTTAACAGCCGTACCTGGAGGTTATAGATTATTATCTGCACAAGTTAATAACTATACTGAACAAGAACCAAACACTCAAGCTTATATTGAAGGTGATGGTTATGTAGCATTTGATTTATTCATTAAAAACTTATCTGGAGAAGAATATTATGTTACAAATAATCCAGAAAATGAAGAAGCAATTTACTTAAATACAGATTCTAGTGTAACTGTTGCAACAGATGGTGGAGTAGAAAATACAGGTATTGAAAATTCAATTAGAGTTGCCTTTACGCAACTTGGACGTGTTAAAGCAGATACAACAGATCAAGATACAATTACTGGTATGACTTGTGCTGACGATGAAGATGGAGCTGCTCAAGTAACAGGAATTTGTCGTAGTGCTCAAATTTGGGAGCCAAACGATACTGATCACGTTCAAAATGCAATTAACTGGTATGATAAATCTTGTTTAGCAAGAACAGCTGCTGATGTTGATAGTGATGCATCTTATACTGATGGTGATACTACAACTTGTAATACAATTTCTAATGGAACAAGTTATCCTACATATGCAATTAGTAGAAGAATAGATGTTGCTGATGAAGTAAATGTTTATGATGGTACAGCATTTAATAAATATACAGCAAATAGTATTGAATCTAGTAAATATCCTACATATAGTGCTGCTGATTCTGATGGTAAAGCTGCTTATAAATTAGTTAGCTTCCCATATTTCACTGATACAATGAAAGATATTGCAGGTGCAGATAGACCACAATTTATGACTCTTGCACCAAATAGTATTACTAAACTAAGAGTATATATTTATCTTGAAGGACAAGATATAGATAACTATGATTTTGCTCAACTTGGTGCTAAAGTTTCTGTAAACTTTGGATTTACTAAAGAAAGATATACAGAAGGAGACATCGACTACGATGGACCAAGTACTGATATTACTCCATCAGAAGATGAAGAAATACAGCCTTAAAGAAGTCAAAAAAGACTTCTTTTTTTTGCATAATATTAATATTGTAAACTTCTACAAAATAACCGAAAATTCGACAAAATATATTGACTTCCTCAATTCGTTATTGCTATAATTAAACTATATTATAAAGATATCGGAGTGTATATAGTATGGGTTGTTTCAAGATGTTTTTCACTAAGTTTATTTCCTATACAGAAGTCGGTGGTATTATTTATAATATTATAGGCATTATGGTCTAATGCTTTGGGATTTTAAACTCGAAAACTAAAAATTTCGTGTTATTTTATGAAAAAAAGCCTGGTTTTTCGTAAGGTAACACAAGTTTAGAATTCTAGTTTAGTTTCTTTTAAGATTAGAGAAAAGGAGAAGGGAATTATGAAACAAAGAAACAAGAAACACGAAAAGCGCGTTAAAAAGTTGGCAGTTGGAACAGCTTTATGTGCATTAATTTTAGGTGTTTCTACTTATGCGTGGTTTATAGGTATGAAGACTGTTAACGTTTCAAGTTTTGATATTTCTATTGCCACAACAGAAAGTTTGAGTTTATCACTTAATGGTACTGATTGGGATGATACAGTAACCATTAATGAAACAAATTATAATGATGCTAGTTACGTAGGTAACACTAATAGCTGGGGTGGAGAAGGACTTGTACCTTTATCAACAGTAGGAGCGATGGACCCTGATACATCAAAACTAATTATGTTTGAAAAAGGTAGTTTAACTGCTACTGAAGGTGGTTATCGTTTGATGTCTAGCCGTATTAATAACAGTGCTGGAGCTGAAGTTGATGGCTATGTAGCATTTGACTTATTCATTAAGAACTTATCAGGAGAAGAGTATTATACAAATTATGATCCACTTAATGAAGAAGCAATTTACTTAACACCTGAATCAAAAGCTTCTGCTTCAACAAACGGTGGTGAACAAAATACAGGTATTGAAAACTCTGTTAGAGTAGCATTCGCTCAAGTAGGTCGTGTTAAAGCAGATACAGTAGATACAACTGCAATTACTGGTATTGATTGTTCTGGAAGTAATGGTTCTACTAAGATTTGTGATCAAAGAAATGCTCAAATCTGGGAGCCAAACGATACTAAACACGTAGAGAATGCTATAAATTGGTATAATGCATCTTGTAAAAAGAGAATTGCAGATGATGTATTTGATGATGCATCATATAATGGTGCTTGTGGTACTGTTAGTGATGGAACAGCTTATCATACTTATGTAGTAAGTGGAGTTATCGATGAAACAGATACAGTAGATGTGTATGATGGTGCTGATTATAATGGTTATACTAATAGTATTTCACCAACAGCTGCTGATGGAAAATTAGTAGATCTTGATACATTTACAGATACAGAGAAAAACTTACAAGGAGTAGAACGTCCTACATTTATGACACTTGCTCCAAATAGTATTACTAAAGTAAGAGTATATGTTTATATCGAAGGACAAGATATAGATAACTATGACTTTGCATCACTTGGTAAGAAAATTTCAGTATCATTTGGATTCACTAAAGAAAGATTCTATGGTGAAGATATTGATTATGATGGAAATCCAGAGTTACCAGAAGATGTAAAAAGAAATGAAGCTGTAAAATATTCTGCTACAGGTGAAATTACTGACATTTCTCCAGAGGAAATTACTTGGAGTTCAGGAGCAGGAGAATTTAGTGTTCCAAAAACAATAACAAGCTTTACATTTAAAGATGGTGGAACAGATAAAACTGCAACTAAGACTGATGGTGCTTGGAATTTTAGTTAAAACAATATAAGCTGAGGGATAATATTTATTATCCTTCAGTACTATATATGATAAAAGTGGGAGGAATTATGAAAAGGAAGAAACATAATGAGAAACATTCTAAGAAAATTAGAAAGTTAGTCGCAATGTGTTCTTTAATAGCAATAATCTTAGCTGTATCAACATATGCTTGGTTTATAGGAATGAAGCGAGTAGAAGTATCAGAATTTGATATAAATATTGCTACAACAGAAGGATTATTCCTATCAATGGATGGAATTGATTGGAAATATAATCTTGATGTTAATGAAGCAACACAATATGACAATAATACAAATAAATTAGATGGTGTAGAATTAATACCTCTATCATCTGTTGGAGATATGGATAGTACAACATCAAGAATGAAATTATTTGAAAAATCAAGTTTAACAGCCGTACCTGGAGGTTATAGATTATTATCTGCACAAGTTAATAACTATACAAATCAAGAACCAAACACTCAAGCTTATATTGAAGGTGATGGTTATGTAGCGTTTGATTTATTCATTAAAAACTTATCTGGAGATGAATATTATATTGATAATGACCCAGATAATGAAGAAGCAATTTACTTAAATACAAATTCATCTGTAAAAGTAGCAGATGAAGGTGGAGTACCAAATACAGGTATTGAAAACTCATTAAGAGTGGCATTTACACAAATAGGACGTGTAGAAGGAGATACAACAGATCAAGCAACTATTACAGGAATGACTTGTGCTGACGATGAAGATGGAGCTGCTCCAGTAACAGGAATTTGTCGTAGTGCTCAAATTTGGGAACCAAATGATACTGATCACGTTCAAAATGCTATCAATTGGTATGATAAATCTTGTTTAGCAAGAACAGCTGCTGATGTTTATTCTTCTAGTTCATATACAGAAAGTGATGATGGTACTACAACTTGTAATGATATAGTTAATGGTACAGCATATCCTACATATGCAATTAGTAGAAGAATTGATGTTGCTGATGGTGTAAATATTTATGATGGAACTGCATTCAATACATATGCTACTAATACAATAGGTTATGCTACTTATGCTGCAGCAGAAGATAAAGCCCCATATAAATTAGTAGAATATCCAAACTTTACTGATACAATGAAAAATATTGCAGGAGCAGAAAGACCACAATTTATGACACTTGCTCCAAATAGTATTACTAAAGTAAGAGTATATATTTATCTTGAAGGACAAGATATAGATAACTATGATTTCGCTCAACTTGGTGCTAAAGTTTCTGTAAACTTTGGATTCACTAAGGAAAGATATACAGAAGAAGACATTGATTACGATGGACCAAGTACTGATATTACTCCATCAGATGAAGAAGAAAACGGAACTGATGTAGAAGGACCATAAGATATGGTATAAGTTGAATAAAGAGTAATATTATTAAATTATTACTCTTTATTTACATTATGAAGGAGGTATAAAAGTGACTAAAAAGAAGACTCCAACAACTAAAAAGCTAAAGAAACGTCAGAAAGTAAAAAAAGGATGTAATAATCAAGAAAATAAACTTTTCTTTGGCCGTATTAGTAAAAGAAAAACAATAATTGCATTATTATTATTTGGTATTCTACTAATAGTTGCAACTTATGCTTGGTTTTCTTCTGCACTAAATGTAAGAATTAGAACGTTTAGAATGGCAGTTGACAGAAATAGTGGCTTAACAATATCATTAGATGCAATTAATTACGATAGTTATGTTGATATAACTGAAGATACTATTTTAAATAATCTTGTTAATACATATCCTACTAACAAAAGTCTATGGGTTGGAAATGGATTAGTTCCTGTTTCTTCTAATGGAATTACTAATCATAATAGTCCTGATTTTAATATTTTTACAAGTGAGGGTGTACTTTATCAAAGAAGAGATATCGATAATGGTTTTATTTATACAACTGAAAGACAAGAAACACAGAGAAAAAAATATAGTTATTACTTAGCATTTGATATCTTTTTACGTAATGAAACAGGCTCTCCTGTTAGTGATAATTTATATTTTGATAGATCTACATCTATTACGATAGCAGCAGATGCTAATGAAGAAATGCAAGGATTAGGTAATTCTATAAGAGTAGGTATAGTTAAAATAGATAGTACTACATTAGATGCCCCTGCTACTGCCGTTCAAAATCTTAGTTGTAATAATGATTGTAATGCTATAATATATGAACCTAATAGTAGAAATCATACTAACTTATCAATAGAAAGAGCTAGAAAATATAATGTTAATCTAGTAAATGGACAACGTTTTCCAACATATGCAGTTAGTAGAGCAGGTGGGCCAATATTTGTCGCTAATACAGTATCAGGTTCGCCTAATATTGATCCAAATTATTTTACCTTACAAAATACAATAACAGAAGAAGATTTTAGTGAACCAATTTTTGAAGTACCTAATGGTGTTACTAAGGCTAGAGTATATCTATGGGTTGAGGGACAAGATATAGATAGTTTAGAAACAAACTCACAGGGTACTGATTTAGATATATCAATAAGTTTTGTTAAAGATACAGAAGGTTATACTACTTTTAATGAATAAATAGGAGGTTAAATATGAAAAATGAAGAAATAATTGACTTTGATTTATCACGCCTTAATTTAAAAGAATTAATTGAATCATATGAAGATATAGAAGACTTTATACACTTTTTAGAAGAACAAAGAATAGAAGAGGATGATTTAGATGAATAACTTTTTAGAATTTATAAAAAAAGATATTGAAGCGAAAAAGACATTAGTTTCTACTTTGCCTACAAGAACTAAGACTAATATAAAAAAATTAAATCAAACTATTGATACTATAGAAGATAAGTATAAAAATTATAAAAATAGTCTTGTAAATTATCTTCTTGCTAAGAGCCGTTCTTTTGAATTAAAAGATGATAGTAATACTGTTAATACTGATAAATTAAACGAAAAAATAATTAATTTAGAACATGTTAAATTCCTACTTAATCCTACTAATACTTACTTTGAAAAGATGGGATTTGATACATTATTATATCAAATTAATAATTATACTACTTTTAATTTTAATTCTTTAAATGATATTATTAATGGCTTTTTAGATAAGTTTGAATTAGTAGATATTCACCTTACTAAAGATGATTTTCATTATACTTGTTATGTTCATGAATATATGACAGCATTCTTAGAAGTTCGTCATAGTAAAAATAAAAACTATGATAAAGTAGGAGAGATATTTGAACAAATTTATTGGATTAATCCTGAACTTATTGAACATATTGAACTTAATTTTCGTAAGTTAATAAAAATTAACGAAAAGAAATTTGTAAACTACATTTTAGAATTACAAAAAAGAGCGATGAGAGATAATGATATAGAGAATTATAATGATTGCTTAGAAAAGTTAAAGTCTTTATATATTGATTTGAATCTTGCTAAAAAAGAAACTGTTAATGATATAGTTACTTTAGCAAGAAAAGGTGATATAGATATTGAACAGTTAAGAGAAGGTAGTAAAGCTAGAGTAAATGCTTATAATACTTTAGTACCAAAAGAAGTAGATTATAATGATAAAACAGAAATGGGTAAAGTATGTAATATCTTGGAGAAATTAAAACTAAATATAGAAGAGTATAATAATTATTTAGAGTTCCTACCACTGTTTAATGAATTTAAAGATGAATATATAAATCTAGTACCAAAAGATGATAATGATGCTCCTTATAAAGGTTTAAAAGAAGTAGAAGATAAGATTAATTCTAAAGAAAATGAACTTGAAAGAATTAATAAAAAGATATTTAGTGGTAAACCAGGCTTTTTTGAATTTAAAAGTGATAATGACTTAAAACATCTAAAAGCTGAGTCAGTAATAAAAGCGAAAGAACTTTATGAATTATATAAAACTTATGATGAGGAATATTTTAAAGATAAAGTCATGGCTATTTTAAGTAATACTCTAACTATTATGGATGTTTTAAATCTATATTATAGTTTTGATTATTTTAAAAAACTTGCTATTGCTAAGGTCTATAATACTAATAGTTTTGAAGAGATATCTAAGTATAGTGAGAGTTTTGATTTGTTTGCTATGAATACAACTAATATTATAGTTGCAGGCTTACCTCTTTTTGATGAGAGAAATATTGCAAGAATTATTGCTAATAAATACAATTTAAATAGTATTAGATTAACAGAAGAAGATTTGAGTGAAGATAATTTAAGTGCTTTATTAAGTAAGATACTTTTAGTATTAAGAATTAATAAAATAGAAAATAGTAAGACTACTATAGAGAAGATTTGGTTTATGTGTAAAGTTGATAAAATAATGTCAAATGATGAGAAAAATTGAAATATTATGTAAATATTTGTAAAATTATGCTATAATTTATATGATGATAGAATAGGAGTAAAGGAAGAATTAGTATGATAAAGAGATTAAAGTCATCTAAAAAAATAAGATTATATAGTTTATTTTTTCTTATAATTATTATATTTGCACTTGTAATCGCTATACCTAGTTTAGGACGTTATCAGAGTAAAATAACTACTGATAATGTTTCAACATGGGATGGAAAAGTAGCATCTAATTATAGAGATGGTAGTGGTACCAAAGAAGATCCATATATTATTAGTAATGGTTCTGAACTTGCTTTACTTGCTAAAAACTTAGAAACTACTGATTATATGGATACATATTTTTCTATAGAAAATGATATTGTTATTAATGATGGTTTCTTTATATATGATGATACTAATAAATTACAATATCTTAAAGATGATATTACATACTATGTTAAAGATTATAGTAATGAATTATATGATAATACTAGTAGAGATGGAACAGTTATTTCTACTATAAATAATTTTTCATCTCTTAATAATTTTAAAGGCTATATAGATGGAAATAATCACTCTATATATGGTTTATATATTAGAGAAAGTGATGTAACTGATCTTTCTTTCTTTACTAATTTAGAAGGTAATATCTCTAATCTGTTTTTTACTAATTCTGTAATAAATGGTGGAAATAATACAGCAGGTATTGCATCTAAAGCGACTAATGCTAATATTAGTAATGTTTTATATAATGGTTATATAATTGGTAGTGATATTAGTAATACTTTAAATGAAACAATCTCATTAGATGATATTAATTTAACATCATCTAATGAAGTAATTACTCCTAATGATATAGAAGTAGATGGTATTATTACTAATGTTACCTTATCTGGTACTACTAATAATTTAAGTAATTTGACTATTAATGATAATATTATAACTACTAATGATTTTTCTATTACTTTAGATAATTATAAATCTTTAGAGGTTACTTCAAGTGATTATCAAAATACTACCTTATCTAATCTAAAATATGAAGTTACTTATATAGACAATATAACTAGTGGACTTATTGGTAAGGCAGAAAATACAATTTTAACTAATGTTATCAATAAAGCAGATATCTATGGTAAGGGATTAAGTAGTGGTCTAGTAGGTAAGACAGATAATATTATAATTTCAAATTCCTATAATAATGGTAGTATTAACTCTGGATATTTAAGTAGTAGTTTAGTAGGTTCTATTACAGGAAGTGGTTCTATTACTAATAGTTATAATAGTGGTAATTTAACTTCTCCTAATAATATTGGACTTGTAGGTGATGTTAAATCTTCTACTTTAGATATTACTAATTGTTTTAATGCTAGTAGTAGTAATTACTTAATTAATAATAGTTATGATAGTACTATTAATGTAAATAATTCCTATTATATAGATGGAAATGTAATTAATAATGGAGAAGTAACAGGAACATTTAATATAACAGATATATCTAATCTTAAAAATAAAGATTTTCTTATAAATACTTTATTATATAAAGAGTTTACTAGTTTAGAAGATTTAACTACTAATAAAGATAATATCTTTATATATAATGATAGTTATCCATTATTATATTTTGATGAAGAAAGTAGTTCTAGTGCTATAATTAATCTGGGAGGACACTCTTATAATAATTTCTCTAGTAATTTAGAATCTATTAAATTTACAGATAATATAAATGCTACTATTACAGATACTTCATCGTTAACACCAAATAAAGAGCTTTATTATTATATTTATGAAGGAAGTGAACCTTTATCGTTAGATGTAGTAGAAACATTAGAATTTACTCCTTATCAAGGTATTTTTGAAATAAGTGAGATGGGTGAATATATTATTTATGTTAAAACTGTTGACTATGATGATAATATTTCCTATATAAATACAGATATTTTAGTACTTGATAAGACTAAAGCTTCTATTAATATTAGGGTGGGAGATTTAACTTTTGATAGTTTTAAAACATCAGTTGATGAGATATATACTAATAAAAGTGAGACTGTAACAGTAAGTGCAACTGATGATTTATCTACTGTGACTAGCATACTTTATTATATTTCTCCTGATATAAAGACTAAAGAAGAGCTAGAGGAGATAGAATTTAGTCCTTATGATGAGGAGATAGTCCTTGATAGTGTTGGAAAAAATATAGTTTATGTTAAAGTAATAGATAATTATGGTGATGTTACTTATGCTAATACTGATTATATTAATATAGATGGTTATAAGGTAAATAGTGTTGATAATCCTAATATTACAGATAAATCTAGTGTTAGTTTAAATATTTCTTATGAAGGTGATAAAACCTATTTAGAAGGTTATAAACATAGTTTAGTATCTAATACTTTATTACCTAAAGATACTATTATTACAATAATAGATAACTATAACGAGAAAGTATATACTTATACTACTAGTGATGAAGAAGAAGCTAGTTATGACTTTTCTTTATTTAAAGAAATAGGTAAAGATGATGATAGTACTTTTGATGAAATAGAGACTGGTAATATAAAAGAAAACTATACTGTTAAATTATCTTTTGAAAATACTGATATAAAAGAAGACCTTTTAGATATAAAATTATCTATAGTATTAAAAGATAAAAATAATGATATTATTCTAAATACTTTAGAAAATAGTCTTAAGTCATTTAATATCTATACTTCTAAAGATGCTTATATAAGTTTAACAACAGAAGATAATATAAATAATATAAATTATAATAGTGATTCTTTAACAGAGTTAGAATTTATAACTAAATTAAACTATCAACAAATAGAAAATGATAAAGTTATTGATACAACATATCAAGATAAAGGTTTTCTTTTAGTTATGAAGCTTGTAGATGATGAAGAAAATGTAGTAGAAGAAGATAACTTGAAAAATCTTTCATTTACTCTTAATGATACTAAGTATTATCCAGATTCTAGTGGTTATATTAGAATTAATTTATCTAGTGATATGAATGATTATACTAATAAATTACAAATAGAAACATCTATAGATAACAGTAGTTTAACAAAAGGAACATATTACTTTTCTATTAAGGTAGCATCTTCTATAGATGGTATTTATGAAGATGAAGTTAGTACTGATACAATAGAAATACCAGTTATTGTTGATAATGAAATAGAAGAATATGGTTTTAATGTAGAAAATACTTCTAGTAAGATAATTGCTAAAGAAAATGATGAACAAGTACTTACATTTAATATTATTAATGAATTAGATGCAAATGATGGTAATATTAGAGTATCATTATATAAAAAGAAAAACTTTACAGCTTTTAATCAAGATTATGAATTAATAGATTTAAATGAATATATTTCTAATGATTTAGAATTAGTTACTGATAAAGTTTATTATGCTTTTAAAAGCCCATTAGATTATCAAAATACTCTAGAGTTAAAATTTAATCCTACATCTTTAGAGACAGGTGGTTATAAATTAGTTTTTGATTTATATGATAATAATACTAAAATTGGGACTCTTGATGAGAAGTTTATTGTTAAGTAGGTGATATGATGAAGAAGAAAATTGTAATTTCACTTGTTGTAATAATTTCTATACTATTTATATCTGGTATAACATATTCAAAATATACATCAAATGCTTCTTTAGCAGTTACTAATCAATTCCTAGCAAAGTTTATCTTTGATGCAGAAGAGACAGATAGTATATCACTCCCTATGACATCTTTAAATCCAGGAGATGAAGAGTCCTATACTTTTAGTGTTACAAATAATAAAGATAATAAAAGAAGCAATGTAGATATAGAATATTCTATAAGTCTTGAAACATTTCACTTTATGCCTTTAGATATTAAATTATATAAAGTATTAGATGATAAAGAAGAATTAGTATTAAATTGTGATGAGTCTTATAGTAGAGATGATGAAAATAAATTAATATGTAATTCTTCTCCTCTTACCTTAAGTTATAGTGAAGATGTAAAAGATGATTATAAGTTAGTTGTAAGTTTTAGTGAAGAGTATAATAGTTTAGAATATACAGATTTAGTTGATTATATTGATATAAATATTAAAAGTTATCAAAAAACAGATTAGGAGATGCTAAGGATGAAAAAAATAAGAAAATATTTAATAATTATAATAATCCTACTAATAGTTATATTCTTATTAACTAAATTATTCTCTTTCGCTAAATATGTTTCTAATTATACTTTTAATCATTATTTAGAGTCTAAAGGCTTTTATTTATCTAGTGATAAACTAGATATAGAACCTGTTCAAAATGTTGATGAAGCTTATGATGGAGAACCTATAAAAGTAGTTTTAAATAACTCTTTAAATAAAGAAGCGATTACTACTTATGATATTGAGTATAAAGCTGAATGTAGTGTTAGTGATGAATATAAAGATAAAGTAGGATGTCGTTTTACTGATAATAATGAGAGTAGTTTTGAAGGTGTTTTATCAAGTAAAGAAGTATGTGTAAATAATACTGGTGATGGAATAGATGTAAGTGATTATTCTAAAAGTGAATGTGAAATAAATGGATATAATTTTACTACTAAAGTAAATACTAAAGATTTATATATTGATGTTTATAGTCTTAATGATGAAGAATATAGCGATGTTACAGTTAATGTTAAGGTAGAGTCAATATCACCTTATAAGAAGACTATGAGTGGAGACTTTATCTTGCATAAAAAAAGAAGTGATGATAAAGAGATAGTTTTAAAGTATAAAGATGCTGATACATTAAGTAATTTAATAATTACTAATAAAAGTACAACTGATAAATGTTTAATGTTGAAGTGGGATAGTAATGATTTACATTTAGATACGTCTAATATAGATATTATTTCATCTTCTAAAGATAGTGATAATTATATAAATGAAATTAAATTTAAAGTTAATGGTAATTCTAATATAAATTATAGATTTTATAAAGTTAATTTTAATGAGACGTATGATGAGACAGTATTTTCTGTTGAAGAGAATAGTTGTTAAATGTCATAAGATATGTTATTATTAAGATGGAGGTTAAAATGAAGAAGTTAAAGATAGTAAAAAAGGTTTTATTTGTAATTATTGCAGTGGTATATTTTACCTTTGCTTTATGTATGACAATATTATTGTTAAATTATAATGATTATAATGTTACACAGTTTGGTGATACTTCTCTTATTATTTTAAATAATAAAGTAAGCATGGAAGGTTATCAGAAAGGAGATCTTGTTCTAGTAGAATCTACAGAGCTTGAAGAAATAAATAAAGGAGATACAATATTTGCTTATAAAGTTGATAGTAATGGTTATCCTCAAATTCAAATAGGAATTGCTGGAGATGTGTACGAAGATGAAGATGCAATTTCCTTTGAAAATGGTGATACTTATTCTATGAAATTTGTGGCAGGGAAACCAACTAAAGTATATAATGGAATAGGAACTTTCTTAGGTGTTGTAGAATCACAATGGGGTTTCTTATTTATCGTGTTAGTACCATGTTTCTTAATATTTATTTATGAACTATACGCTTTAATTATTGAAATAAAATATGGTAATGAAGAAGATGAGTAAAAAAGTGCTGACAAAGATCAGTGCTTTTTTTAATTTTTAATTTTTTGAGTGGAAATTAATTGTCAAAAATGGTCGATTGTGCTATACTTTATTATAGTAGTGGAGAAGTGAATTGGGGTGATATTAGTGCAAGATGTAAAAGTGAAAAGACAACGAGGGATTGAAAAGATTATCAATATCCTACTTAACATATTTATTGTTATTTTTTGTCTTATTTTGCTAATCTCTATTTATAATAACATTCAAATAAACATCTTGAAAAATGATTATGCTAGTTTCTTCGATTACTCAATTTTTGAAGTGCAGACTGGTAGTATGAGTGGAGAAATAGAAGCAGGTGATTGGGTAGTTGTTAAGACTACAAGTGATATTGAATTGAATGATGTAATAACATTTAAACAAGGGGATGAATTCACTACACATAGAGTAATAGAAAAATATAATGATACTTATGTGACAAAGGGGGATGTTAATAATAGTAAAGATGAACCAATTACAGATGATGATATTGTAGGAAAAGTTGTTAAAGTGTTACCTCATTTTGGTATTCTTAGAAAAACGTTGTTTAATCCATTAGTTATTATTTCTTTAATAGTTACTTTATTCTTAATTAATTATGCTTTAAGGAAAGAAGATAATAAAAAAGAAGAAGAGATAAAACAAAAGATGAAAGAAATGGTTAATAAGATACCAGTTAAAGATAAGACTAAAAGTAAAGAAGAAAAGCAAGATAGAATAGTATGGCGTTTTAGAAAGAAAATCGATCATTCTAAAGATAGTTTTAAAAGAGTAAAATCAAATAATTCTAAGCTTAGAATTAATAAAATTAATGGGGAAGATGAAGATATAGAGGTATTGGATGTAGAAGAATTATTTCCTAAAGAAGATTTAGATAAAACTATGTATTTTAGAATGATTCAAGTGGATAAAAATGAAATAGAAAAAACGTATTCTAAAATAAATGAATCTAAAAAAGCGAATGAAGTTATTATTGATTCTAAAGAAGATGATAAAGAAGAGGTTAAAGAAGAAGTAATTAAACATAATCTAGAATTATTACATAACAAGAGAAAGAAATGTAAAAATATTATTGAAAAGGCTATGGTTATTAAGGAAGATGAACTTGAGGAATTAATTAAAACGATTAATTTTAATCGAGAATATATCGTAAATGAACCGACTATTAAAGATATCTTTTTAAAAAAATATATTGATGCTAGGTATTATAATAACTGTGGTGATATTGAATTATCATATGATGGAAGAAATGTAGTAACAAAGATAGATCAGGTAATTGATAATGTTAAAGATAAACTTATAGAAGAATATAAAGGTAGTGATTCTAAATACGATAATAAAGTTAAGAAATTTAGTATTATTTTTAAAATAATAAATTATATTGAAAAATATGAAAAGATTAGTGATTTGGAAGAGCGAAGGAAACGGTATAAAGACAAATTAGAAGAGTATTTAAATACCGATTATTTAACAGATGGTGATATAAATAAATTAGTTAGTAAATTAATTAAAATCACTAGGACATATCGTAGTATGATTAAATATTCTTTAGATAAAATGAAAACGAGCTTATTTGAACTTAAATATAATAAGATAGCAAATACAAAGATCTATGCTGTAGAAATTGAACATAATTTATCTTTTAGTAAAGTATATAGTGATTATATTATTGATAAGACATATAATGAGGGAATAGTTGCTGAAGATAAGATTGCAGTTCTTTTAAATATTCTTTCTACTAAAATTGTCAATAATATGTTAAATGGTAATTTTTCTTTAAAATATTTAATTTATATTCCTTTTGATTTGTACGAAAAAAGTACTAAGATAGGTAATATATTTGAAATGTTTGAAGATGAATTTGCTAAAAATTCAATTATTGTTTTACTAAATTATTCTGAGCTGGGTGGTAATATAAGTATAATTAAAAATTTGATCAAAAAAGGTTATAAATTTGCTATTAATATTGGCAATAATAAAATAAATGAAAGTGATTTAGAACTATTATATATAGTGGAGTGTATTTTTATGATAAATGAAAGTGAAAAAAATAAAATACCAAAAGATCTTCATAATAAAGTAATTTATGAAGACGTTATGGAAAAGGTTAATTAGTAATAGGGGGAGTTTTTATGAATACATTTATTAGATTTTTTTACGAATTTATATCAATATTTTTTGAAGGATTAGGAATGGTGTTTGGTGGTATTTTTAATGGCATCATTAAAATGTTTAATATAACAGAGTATGCTAAAGTTATTGATAGTTATAAAGATAGTTTTAACGGGGGAGAGAAAATATTTGTTGTTTTAGCAGTAATTCTTCTTCTTATAATTGTTGCTATAATTGTTTCTTTAGTAGTTCTGTTAATTAGAGCAATACTAAGAAAACTTCATAATAATTTTAATAAAGATGAGTTATTAGAAGAAATTGCTAATCTTAATGCTAAGGTTAGAAAACTTATGAAAGAAAAAGATGAATTAATGGCAATGAAAGTATCACAGTTAGGGATTAATCCTGATGAGGAGTCTAATGATAATACTAGTGAAGAAGAAGAGGAAGTTACTGGAGAAGAAGGAATTCGTTTCCCTAAACTTGTGGCTATCGATAAGGCATATGAAGGTTTTAAAGTTAAAAACTATAACAATGATTATACTCTAGAACAATTAGTAGATGATTTTAGATGCTTTGCTGCTAGTAAATTACATTTATATTATGATAATACTATTTTAAGACCTTTTTTTGCAGGACTTGCTTGTGGTAGGTTAATAATTCTTCAAGGTATATCTGGTACTGGTAAAACGTCACTTGCCTATGCTTGGGGTAAATTTGTTAGTGAAGATTCTTGTGTAGCATCTGTAGAACCATCTTGGCGTGATAAGTCAGATTTTCTAGGATACTTTAATGAATTTACTAAAAAGTTTAATGAAACTAAACCACTTGGTGAGATATATACATCAAGCTTTGATGATGATGTTCATACTATCATTCTTGATGAAATGAACTTAGCTCGTGTTGAGTATTATTTTGCAGATTTCCTATCAATTTTGGAAATGCCTAGCAAAGATGAATGGATTGTAGATTTAGTACCAAGTGGATGGCCTAATGATCCTAAAAAAATTGTTAATGGTAAATTAAAGATACCAGGTAATCTATGGTATATAGGAACAATAAATAATGATGACTCTACTTTTATGGTAACAGATAAAGTATACGATAGAGCGATGCCTATAGATATCAATATAAAAGTAGATCCATTTAAATGTCGTGAACAAGATGCTATTAATTTAAATGCTAGTTATCTTGAAGATCTTTTTGAGGATGCTAAGGATAAAAATAAAGTTTCTGATAAAGGATTAGAGCAAGTTAAGGATATTGATAATTATGTTATTAAGCATTTTCGTATTGCCTTTGGTAATCGTATTATGAAACAACTTAATACTTTTGTAGCAGTTTATGTTGCTTGTGGTGGTAAAGAAATTGAAGCAATTGACTATTTTATTGCTAAAAAAATATTGCGTAAATTTGATCAATTAAGTGTTGCTTTTATTCGTGATGAAATTGATCCATTTATTAGTTATTTAAATAAAAACTTTGGTAAAAATGTTATGAAAGAATGTATTGAATATTTAGAGAATTTAAAGAAGAGTATATAAGATAGGGGTTGAAAGCTATGGCTTTAAAACTGGATAAAGATATAGAAAAGCTAAATAAAAGCCAAGTGTTTTTAGAAAAATTAGAAAGTGATATGGCTTACAGTTCTCTTTATAATGGGGATTTAATCTCTTTTGATTGGCTTGATGAAATAGAGTTTTCTTGTCCTTATATAGATATCATTGTTAGAAATCCTAAATTAACCTTGATTCAAGAAGAGAATCTTGTAAAAGTAGAAAGATCTAAAAGAATAACTGTTGCTAGTGTTAAAGATCTTGCTAAACACACTCAATATATAGAGGATGTTGATAAAAAAACTAATGATGTTAGACCATCTAAAATATTAGATATAAGAAATGAAGAAACTTATAATATTTATGAGAATAGATTTCTTTATACTTTAATTAATGATCTTAATAGATTTGTAGCAACTAAAGAAAAATTACTAAATAATTTTGAATTAAATAAAAATAAAACATTAGAGTATAAAGCATCTTCTTTAACTACTGAAGAAAAAGTAAATATTGAACTTAAAGTCTCTTCTACTTCGCTTCCTTCGAAACAGGATGATAAAAAACTTGAGGAAGAAATTAATAAAGCTAAAAAACGTTTAAAAAGAGTTAAAGATTATCTATCTAGTTGGGATAGATCAGAAATGATTAAAGCTTTAAAAAAGGAACATGTTAATTTTGTTAGTCCTCCTTTAAAGAAAACTAATATCCTTCTTAAGAATCCTAATTTTAGGATTGCTGTTAGATTATGGGATATTATTAGGACTTATGATTTAGATAAAAAAGATGAATCTAAAGAAAGTGATGATAATAATAGTATTAATATTATGAAAAGTTTTTTAGATCATTCTTTTTTAATAGATTATGCTGTAATAGACTCTATGACTAGATTAAAAAGGGAAGAGAAAAAAAATATGATTAGTTATTCTGTTATTATTTTAACAGAAGAAATTAAAAGAGTTATGACTTTACTTGCTAGTTGTGGTTATAAAACGACAGAAGATGAGTTTTTATCGTTAATTGCTAAAACAATTAATGAGGATAAAAGAAATAAAACTCAAAATATTAGTGCTGATGAAGTTAAAAAGAAATTTAAAAGTGCTATGGAAGAATATTTAGAAAGGACACAAAAGTATTTGTAGAAGATTATGAAGAAGTTTGATTATCGTAAATTGTTAAAAGTGTTAAGAATAATATTTAATGTTATAATAACTATTTTTGTTATATTATTTTTTGTTGTAGTATGTCTGCAACGTTTTAGTAATAATAGATTGTCTTTTTTTGATTATAGAATGTTCACTGTTATATCAGGAAGTATGGAACCTAAATATAATATAGGAGATGTTTTGATATCTAAAGTCGTTGATCCTGAAGATATTAAAGTAGGCGATACTATTAGTTATTTAGGTAAGGAGGGATCTTTTACTAATAAAGTTGTAACTCATGAAGTTATAGATATAGAAAAAGATGTTGATGGCAAATATTATTTTCATACAAAGGGAGTTGCTAATTTGATAGAAGATCCAATTGTTTATGAAGATCAATTATATGGTAAAGTAATTTACAAATCTGTAATATTATCATTTATATATAAAGTTATAAGTACAAATGTTGGGTTATTTATTTTTATAGTTATTCCTATTTTATATATTGTAGGTTCAGAAATATTAGTTGCTATGCTAGAAAAAGAAGATAAAAGAAGAAGAAAAAATAAAGAGTAAGGTGGTGGTTGCACCTATGAAGATTAAACATAGACATATAAAACTGAATATTCTATCTTTGTTTTTTATAGCAGTTTCGTTGCTTTCAATTACTTTGGCGTGGTTTGCATATAGTGGAGTTGCTAATACTGCTACAGAAATTGATGTAAAAGCTTGGTATATTGAATTCGAAAAAGATAGTAAACCTGTTTCTAATGAAATTGTTTTATCTTTAAATGATGTTTATCCAGGTATGGAACAAATTACAGAAAAGGTAAATATCAATAATTTAGGTGATACTGATGCTAGTGTTAGTTATTCAATTGATTCAGCGAGAATATTAAACGAGGAGTTAAAAACAGATAATGCCTCTACATTACAAGTTGAAGATGAATTATCACATGATTATCCTTTTCATATTAATATTTCGTTGTCAAAAGATTTTGTTAAAGCGAAAGATGATAGCAGTCAATTTGAAGTTTCTGTTTCTTGGCCTTTAGATTCAGAAAATAATATGCTTGATAGTGAATGGGGTTCAAAAGCATATGAATTTCAGAAGCAGGAAGAGGCTAAAAAGGAAGCAGATTCTAGTTATGAGATGAAAACATCACTTAGAGTTGTTATAAGTCTTAAAGCAGAACAATATGTTTTAAATAATGATGCTTTAGATACAGATTATAATTATGGTAAATTAGTATTATATGATGTCGTTAATAATAAGGCTTGTAATGAAATAAGTTCTACTTGTCTTAAGACTTATGTAATAGATGAATCTAATAAAGTAGGAGATGTTAACGTTACTCTATTACCAGACTTATTTAGTACTTATTCTTTAGGTACATATAATAATTATACTAATCTTTTAAATGAAGTTTCTAGTACTTGGAATGTTAATACTAGATCACTTAAGATAGATGATGTTTTAAATATTATTTCTAAAAATGTTGAATCTTCTTATTTAGTAAGAGATAATCTATCAGATGTAATTATAGGTAAATTAGATTATAATGATAGATTTACTAATGAATTAAATAAAATGATTGATAGTAATGGTTATTATAAGTTTTCTAATCAAGCATACCCATACTTTACTACAAGTAAATGCTATTGGTTAAATAATGAATATAATCAAGATAGAGCTTTTGCTTTAGTAAAAATGGATGATAATAATTCTAAAATATATGGAGAATTAAAAACTAACCAGTGTAGTGTAGTTCCAGTAATAGAGGTTGCAAAAGCAAATTTAGACTAAGAGAAAACTCTTAGTCTATTATTACAAAATAAATAATGAAGAATTATATTGATTCTTCATTATTTTCATTACTTGTAATTTGTTCAAAGTTTATAGTCGCTGTAATTTCTAAAGGTGTATCTTCACTTGCAGCTTTCTTACCAACTTCAGTATCGCTTGTATCATCCATTGTTTCATTAGTACCTTCATACCATTCAAAGTAAATTCTTATTGTAAATGGTTTGAATTTGAAGTTTTCTGTTGTTTTATCATAAATTAAATCTTGATTTATATTATTATCTAAAATTGGAATAGTATCTGTTGGATCTCCTTCTATATAATTAGAATCTAAAATTGCATATTTAGTAATTATTAAGTCTTTAACTTCTTCATTTTTTACTTCTAAATTGATTTTATAATTAAATGATACATCTACGTTTGTAGGATCTATATCAATATCAACATAACCTTTAGTACCTGGTGCAACTGTGTTTGTTGCAACATTATCATTTTCTTCTATGATAGGAATTAAATCAATTGATGATGAAGTACTGTCTGTTATATCAACTTGATTGACCAGTATTTGCCATTTAGAAAAGGCCATATCAATATTTCCTGTTGCCCCTGATACATATCTTGAGAAAGTATTACTCATTATACTCAGGGTAACTGCTAAAGACATAATTACTAAAAGAATTTTAAATTTTTTATACATATAAATTCCCCTTTTCCTTTACATTTTTATTGTATTATAGTTTACAGAACTTTTCAATATATAATAATTTTTGATATGTAAATAAAATGTAAATATATGTAAAAATGCTTTGGTTGTCATAGTTTGGACAGTTTTAAAAAGTTAAAAATATTTATCTATTTTTGTAGTTTTTTTGAGAAAAATATAGTATATTTTAGGTAAGGAGGAGATATTATGACACTTTTTTGGTTAGTTTTATTTGTTATTTTAGCATTATTTGAACTTACAACAATAAACTTAGTATCTATTTGGTTTTCACTTGGGGCTTTAATTACAACATTTGTATCTCTTGTTACTGATAATTTTATGGTGCATTTAGCAGTTTTTACTATAAGTTCAATTCTTTTATTACTTTTAACAAAACCATTTGTTAGGAAAATAAAAAGAAGAGATGTAGTTCCTACTAACTTAGATAGAGTTATTGGTAAAGTAGGAGTGGTTACTGAAAAGGTAGAAAAGGATGGAATTGGTGAAGTTAAAGTTCTAGGTAAGAAGTGGAGCGCATATAGTGATAAAGAAATAAAAGAAAACAGTAAAGTAAAGGTATTATCTATTAATGGAGTAAAACTTAAAGTAGAAGAAATTAAGGAGAGTGATT
>CAMMBO010000004.1 GCA_946494435.1 uncultured Mycoplasmatota bacterium | reverse complement strand
ATACTTCTTGTATAACTGTTATAATCATAGGTTTTGTTTCCATAGTTTTATAAAAGTATTTACCTAAAACATCTCTTACTTCTGTTTTTATAGTAGAATACTCTACTCTTTTAGTTCCTTCACTTATATTTTTCTCTATTATTTCTAAAGACATATTTTTAATTTCATCTACTAAATCTAAGTTATCTTTAACATAAATAAAGCCTCTTGTTAATACTTCTGGTCCTGCTAATATCTTTTTAGTTTCTCTATCTAGAGTACAACTTATAATAACAATACCATTTTCTCCTAACATCTCTCTATCTTTTAAGACTAAATCTCCTATATCACCATTACTTTTACCATCTATTAAAATCTCATCAGTCTCTATATGTTCATTAGTAGGAACAAGATTACCTTTAATAAATAGTGTTACATCTCCATTTTGCTTTAAGATGATATTTTCTTTTGGGATACCAAGAGATTCTGCTACTTCTGCATTAGCATATTGATTACGATATTCTCCTTTAACAGGGAAATAATACTTAGGATTCATTATATTTATTAAAAGTGATAAATCTTCACGTGATGCATGATGTAATAAATGTTTCTTACTAGATAAACTAATAGCATTAACTCCAAGCATTGCTATTTCATCCATAACAGTTGCAAGACGTTTTTCTATTCCTTCATAAGCAGGTTCTGTTATAAAGATAGTATCATTAGTATTAAGTTTAATGAACTTATCGTAGCCTTTAATAATTCTTTCTAAGTTTGCAAAAGGTTTTTCTTTCTCATCTGATATTAATACTACAGCATCTTTATCTTCTAGATTATTTAAGTCACCTATTACTCTTCTATCAATAGTTAAATAATTATTTTTTATTGCATAATTAATTGTATTTTGTAGGGAATGACCCATAATAACAATCTTTCTATGTGTCTTACTTACTTCATTAAATATCTCTTGAATTCGATAAAAATGTGCTGGAAAGACAGTTGCAATAATTCTACCTCTATTTTTTGCAAGAACATTTCTAATAAAATCACTTACTCTATTACTTGGACTAGTATAACCTTCACGTTCTGCATACATAGATTCTGCAAGTAAACAAAGGACACCTTGTTTACCAACATAAGCAAGTTTACCTATATCTGTTTTATATAGACCAGTCTCTTTATGGTCAAAAGTAAAGTCTCCTGTATAAACTATCGCTCCATCTTTAGTATATAAAACATAACACAAAGCATCAGGAATAGAATGAGTCATAGAAATAGGAAAGATGCTTTCACGACCAAACTCTAATTTATGATGAGGTTTAATCTCTATTAAATGACTCTTTTTAATTTCAGTATCAGTTAAATCTTGTTTTAATATTTCTAGAGTTAATTTCGCTCCATAAATATTAACTTCAGGAATAGATTTTAAAATATCAGGAACCGCTCCCATATTACCTTCATGACCGTGACTTAAAAAGATACCTTTTATTCTTTTTCTATTTTTTATTAAATAATCAAAGTTAGGAATAATATAATCTATTCCCAGATTTTTCTCATTATCAAATTTACTTCCGGCATCAAATACATAGATGCTTTTATCTACTTCAACAACATACATATTTTTACCATTTTCGTTTAGTCCACCTAAACTAAATATTTTTATTTTACTCATAAATTCTCCTTTCTTTTTATATAGAAACAAAACTTTACTCATTATACACTATTTTGTCTTCTTTTTCTAGTCTTTTTCTTACTTTTAGTTAAAGTTCTAAAATCTTCAGTTATTTCTTCTTCTAAAGCTTTAGTATAAAATTCGTTATCTTTTTTTAAGGTAGTACTAGCAAAATCCATTGTCGCCTCATATTCTGCAAAATCACTAAAATAGTCGTCTAAATTATTATAAATACCTTTTATTTTTTCAATTTCTTTAGATAAATTAGCAATAACAGTATGGTTAAGTTTAGTATAATTAGATAAGGCAAGGCTTTCTTTATTTCTAACAATAATATCTAATCTGTTATGACTATTTATTAAAAAATTAACTCTTTTTATAACTTCTTTATCTTGTAAATGATATGAACTTTTAATAAGGCACTCTAAAAGAAAAAGTAATAACTCTTCTCTTCCTTTTTGGCCTTGTACTAATAATCTATCTAAATTAATTATGGTTTCATTACATTTTTCTAAATTCATAATTACTCCTATATTGCAAGTTTTTCTAAAGCATTTTTAGCGGCATGTTGTTCTGCTTCTTTCTTACTACTACCAACACCTTCTCCATAGATAATACCATCTACTCTTACTTGCATTTTAAAGGTTTTATCATGAGGAGGACCTGATTCAGAGATTAGTTCATAATAAAGACTCTTTTTACTAGTTTGTACTGCTTCTTGTAAAGCAGATTTATAATCTTGAAAAAATGTTATATTAGGATTAGTGACATAAGGAACTACAATATCTAATATAACTCTTCTAACAGTAGCATATCCTAAATCTAAATAAATCGCTCCCATTAAAGATTCGAAAATATCAGCGACAATCGCTTTCTTTAATTTACCACCATTAAGTTCTTCCCCATGTCCTACTTTTATATAGTTATTAAGTGCAAGTCCTAAAGAATACTCATATAAAGCATTTTCACAAACATAGCTAGCTCTTACTTTAGTCATAGTACCTTCATTTTCATTATGGTTACGATAAAGATAATCAGCCATGACTAAATCAACAACAGCATCTCCTAAAAACTCTAATCTCTCATAATCTTTTTTTGCTCTATGTTCATTAGCATAAGAAGAGTGAGAGAAAGCTATTTCATAGAGTTTTAAATTTTTAGGAGTTATATTAAGTTTTTTAAATAATTCATCCATTAATTATCACTTCTTTCCATAAATCTTCTTTAAATCCAGTTAAAACAAAATTATCTCCTACTAAAATAGGCCTTTTAACAAGCATACCATCGGTAGATAATAACTCAAGCTTTTCATCTAAAGTCATATTAGGAAGCTTGTCCTTTAAGTATAATTCTTTATATAAATTGCCACTAGTGTTAAAGAAACTTTTTACATCTTTACCACTAACTTCAAGAAACTTCTTTAATTCTTCTTTAGTAGGATTATCAGTTAAGATATTTCTATCTACATATTTAATATTATTATCATCTAAAAACTTTTTAGCTTTCCTGCAAGTACTGCATTTTGGATATTCTATAAATAAATACATATTAAGCCTGTCGAGTAGACAAATCTCGACTCCTCCTTTCTTATTTTAACGTGAAAGGCTAGTCTCATTGCCCCTCACAGAACCGTACGTGCAGTTTTCCTGCATACGGCTCTTCATATAGTCTTTATTACCAAATATTTACATATATCTTAGGTTCTGGCATTTCTAAGTAGTTCCATATTCTAAGAAAATCTAAATATTTTATTTTATTCTTTTGTCCTCGTTTTCTTAATGTTCTATACCATGTATATTTTATGTACTTGTAGAAACTAACAAGGGAAAGATAGTTACCATTAACTCCATAATAGATGTAGTGTCCAATGAGTTTCCTCTTTAACTTTCTTCCTACTACTATTATTGGATAATGCATAAACTCCCATAACCATTTCTTTGCATTCTGTTTCTTTTGTTTTAACTTACTCTTGTCAGTAAGTATTATTGGTCTATATTTCCCAGTTGTTGTTTTGCCATTATAGAATGTAAAACCAAGAAAACTAAAATTTTCTTTTGTGCCTTTAAATCTGCCGAATGGTGTAATTTTAGTTTTATTTAATTCTAAGTTTAAGCCAAATTCCTTTAGTCTCTTCTCCAAAGCTTTTAGGAAGTATCTTGCCTCTTCTTCATATTGAAACATTAATACAAAGTCATCTGCATATCTTACGTAATATACTTCACCCTTACTTCTAGGTTTGATAAACTTATCAACCCATAAATCTAGTACATAATGTAGGTACACATTCGCTAGTATTGGCGATATTAGTCCACCTTGTGGTGTTCCTTTATCTGTTTCGTAATATTTCATATCTTCCATGTATCCACTCTTTAAGAATCTCTTTATATATCTTAGAAAATTCTTATCTGCTATTGTTTCTTTTAGCATTTTTATTAATAATTCATGGTCTACATTATCAAAGAAACCTTTTATATCTGCCTCCACTATATAGTTAATTTTCCTAGTCATGATAGTATTATTTATATACCTTATAACATCATGACAGTTTCTTTTAGGTCTGAAGCCATATGAACAGTCTAGAAATATATTTTCATATATTTCATTTAGTATATCTGCCATTACTCCTTGTACCAGCTTATCTTCATATGCAGGTATTCCTAATGGTCTTAGTTTTCCATTTGCTTTTGGTATATAACTTCTTCTTACTGGTTGTGGTCTGTATGAGAAAGACTTCATTCTTCTAATCAAGTTATCTAGATTTTCATCTAAATTAATCTCATATTCCTCTTTAGTCACCTGGTCTACACCACTAGCTTTTCTATGTTGTTGTCTCTTGTGTTGTTCTTTCAGTGTTTCTTTATTGACTTTGTGCATTAGAGTTTGCAGTTTGTATCCTTTACTTAGTTGGTATTTTATATCTATTCGTTCTGTTGCCATTGTTTTCTTCCTCCTCAAGTGATGCCAATGTTTCCCTAAAGAAACGACTATATGCTAGTCCCTTCGCTCCACGGTCATTACTCGCTTCATCACTACTATGAACTAGTCCGACTACTTATAAATCATTTACCTAACTTAGTTTACAAAACCTTGCTTCGGCATACCCTTACTATTAGTGTTTTAAACTGTTTAGACTCAGGAATTTATAAGTCCTCCCAGGTATGCTTAATATAACGATGATATACTCGCCATGCTCTATAGACCCCGGTGGCACTCTCACAATATCTCGCTTAACGATACTGCCATTGTTGTCTGCTGTGGAAAGAAACACATCGACTACCACTATTTATATTTAACGAGGCTGAATCGCTTCACACTTTCGTATTACGGCTCGTATTCTTGTTTACCTACGCTTATCTTGTCTCACGACTTCGACTCCAAGGCTAACTAATGGCGATTTGCTAGGTCTTACCATGCCGGCTTCCCTTCCAACTATATATTAAACACCGAACTGGCACACTCTTTCCTTCTTTATTATACTAAAAATCAAGTGAAAAGAAAAGTAAATATCGTGTGACATTTACTCTGCTAATTATTTACTACGACCAAGATTAACTATTTCTCTTACTTCCGGGATATTTTTTTTATGAGATTTTGGAGAAATTAAATCTAAATATACTTCTCTTCTTTCTTCTTCTTTAACTCCAAGAAAATCTAATATTCCCATTGCAGCTCCCATATTTAATTCGAAAAAGCTTGAGGGGTTAGCAATCAAACATCTAATAATATCTATCTTTTTTTTATCTTCGTCAGTTAAATTACCCTTTTGTTTTTCTTCTAATAGTCTTTTTAATTTATCTATTGAATTTTCCATAAGTCCTCCTTTATTTCAAATTTATAATAGGCAATCTATTGATAAACTCTAAACATTCTTTAGTATCAGTGAAGACATGTTTACCTAAAGATTCACTATATAATACATATTTTTTTTCATCTACTATTTCTACAAAAGCTAAACTTTCTACTTCATTTCCTACACGTAAGCCCCTAAGTTTAATATTAATAGGATGTTTTGATAATTCCTCAGCTGTAAACATTATGTTTTTTATCTGTCTAATATAAGCAAAATACTCATCACCACTCATATTTTCTGGTATTTCCATATCTATTAAATCATCTGCTCTTATATCATAAGAATATTTTAAACTATTATCAAAAGCAAGATTAGCTTCTTTTATAGTATCTGCTAGATATCCTGATTTCGAAGCATAACCAATATACCTATCCACTTCTTTTAAATAATCTGCATTATGATATTTTTCTATATTTAAAAATGATCTAATATGTGATCCAGAAAATTTTTTAGGTAATATAACAAAACCATTTGTACCTAAGCCGGCTTTACAATTTGCTAAATCTGTTGAACCATTTAAAGCTTCTGTGGCATCTGCTATTACCATGAAATCATCAAAATCTACTTGTACCCAATTATGAGAACCAACACTCTTACCTCTTATAATTTTGACTTTATTCGTATCAAAACCTGCTGATAATAATAAATCGCGAAACAACTCTGACCAACCTTTACATATAACTTTATCACTAGTTAAATTTTCATAGGTTACGCGTTTATTATAAAGATTAGCTTTATCTGTTTCATTCATGACTCTATAATTAAAATCATAATGTAATCTTTTATTTAATTCTATATATAATGAACGGAGTCTACAGACAAGATCATTGCTTAAAAAAGCCTCGTCAAGCACTTCTTGTTTTAAATTTCTTATATTTTGATCTTGTTTTTGTATAATTTGTTGGACTTCACTTAAATCAGCAGTTTCAGTAGCACCTTCAATTAAAGCCTCATTGATACTATCGATGTTAGTTATATAGTATTGTATTACTTTGGGAGGAATATTCTTAATTGTTTCTCTAACATCATTTTCCCTAGTAAAAACTTTGTCATTACCATTTTTAAGATAATCTTCTAAAGCTTTTATACCATATCCTTTAGAATTCTTATTATCCATTATACTTATAGCCTTTTGAAGTTCAGAATATGCATAATATTCTGAGTTTGCTAATAAATAATTTCGAAGTTCTGTAAAATCTACTGTTTCTAGTGCTTTTGCAGCATTTTCACTTATACTCATAATTTTATCTTTAAGTCCCGTATTAATATAATCTTCTAACATTACAAAAGCCTCTTGTGAACCGACTTTTTGGGCAATATCTTCTACTATATTCGTAACTAAATTAGCAGAAGACTGATTAGTATTCATATAACTATTATTTTGAAGAGGTATTCCAGCATTAACTCCATTCGCAACTTTAGTTACATTCTGTTTTAAATTATTATTACGGGTTATAAAAGATTGTATTATATTTTTAGGAATATATTTAATTTTATCCCTTATATTATCTGTTCTAGTAATAGCATTTAAATTATCATATGTAATATATTCTTCTAAAGCTTTCATCCCATATCCATTATATTTTTTACTATCCATAGTCTTAACAAAGTCTTGAAGTCTTCTATATTGATATTGTATTTGCGTATGATTAGCTAATAAGTAATTATCTATTTCATCTTTACTTACACTATCTAACATACTGGCTATCTGAGGACTAATACTAGCTATTTCACTTTTATTACCTGTATACATATAATTTTCTAAAGCTGTAGAAGCATATTCTTTACTACCCACTCCTCTACTTAATTCAATAAATATATTATTTATAATATTAAACTCATTAAAATTAGAATAATTTAATGAATTTATATTTTCAGCATACGTAGCGTTGTTGTTAGAATTTTGTTTTCTTTTGCCTATCAGTAACCTATCATAGTTTTCTTCTGATGTATAACCTTTCATTAATAAATATCTCTTAATATCAGCAGTATTTAAACCATCTAATTTTCTATATATTATAAAAGTAGATGCAGCTAATTCTTCTTTATCTCCAGTCTTAATATAATCTTCTAAATATTTTATAGCGTTTTCTTTACCACAATTTTCACTCATTTCATTAAATAAATTATCTAAATATCTAGAAGTCTGTGGATTCATAAATATAAAGCTACCACTTTCTTCATTCTCTTTATTGCTAGAAACTTCTTTAATATCATTATCAATCTTTTCATGTTGTTCATTAGACCTTGTATTATTAAAAATAGAATAGACTCTTTCTTTAATACCCATAGGATTTATTGCTTTCTCAAATTGACTGACTAGCCCACTTATTTTAGAATTTCCAAAAAAATGTCCTAACCTTTTAGATAATTCAGTATATGCCCCATCATAAACATACCTATCAAAAATACTTCTTATAGTATCAGGGTCATTATTCAAATAACTATCTAATAAAATATCATTTTCACCATACCGTTCATAAAGTGCATTATCTATTCTCTCCCACAATCTTATTCCTACATCATCATAATTATAAGAATAAATTTTTTGATCATAATGTTTTGATGCTAAATAATCAGTTAAACATTCATTTGAAAGAATATTATTAGTACCATCTGGATAAAACTCAAGTATTCCTGAAACTATTCTTCTTGTGCCTTCAGATGTTTTAACAGTTAAATTTCTAAGCTCTGAAAACTTGTGAAATAATTCATGTATAACGGTATGCATACTTGCATTTGATGGATAATACACATTATGATTTTTATCTACTAAGCCACGAACATCACTACTATGGCCCCTTTTTTTAACAAATTCTTCCCATTCATTAGCATCTATAACATTAACATCATCAACAATACTGTCAATATATGATTTTTTAAATTTTCCCTTTAAAGCTTTATAAAAAACATCCTTAACTCTTTTTGCATCCCATATATCAGCATCATTTTCTTCAGTAGCAGAAGCCATTAAAGCCCTTATATCAGATTCGAGGAATTCAATATTATCTATACCTGCAGAAGTAACCTTATCAATAATACTTTCAGTATTTATAGCATTAGAAGTAGAAAGAGCCATATTTTTGCTTCCTTCAGTAATTTTCTTAATTGCACTTAATCCTGGTATATTTAAAGATTTTATTGATTTAGATATTTTTTCTGTTATACTTTTACTTACACTTTCTTGGATAACAGATGAATTAATAGCAGATATAGAGTCTTTTACCTCACTAGTTAAATTACTGACATCTTCATTAACCGTATTTGTTATATTACTTTCTATATTACTACTTCCAGTTCTATTACTAACTTCACCACTTATAGCTGATGGACTATTCATAATTCCACCAATTATTGCACCATAAATAAAACTCTTTAAAGCATCACCATTTAACTGATCACCTTCTATTTGTTCTCCTAAGACTGTTCCTCTTAAGGCTGCATCTACATATTCTTGAGTCCACTCTTCTGTTCCTTCTTTTAAGACTGACTTTCCTAAGTCTTTTAATGAACTTACTTTAATATCACTTAATCCTGGTATTGCTCCTAAATATTTCTCTAGTGTTGCTTCTGATGTTCCTGATAATACTCCATAGAATACTGCATCTCTTATACTTGCTCCATTTACTAAAGCTTGATGATAACTATTTCCTCCTGCTGATGCTCCCATCAAGAATGTTCCTGCTGCTGGAGTTAATAACATTCCTGCTGCCATACTTGGTAACATATTTCCAACACTCATACTTATCTCATAATTATTATCTAAAAAATTAGCAAACTCTTTATCACCACTTAGTGCTTCTAATATATATAAACTCTCATACTCTTCAACACTATATACATCACTAGATTGATGCCAGGCTGCTAGTCCTAAGAAGAATGACTGGGCTCCATCTCCTAAACCCTTACCTGTAACTTTAAAATGATTCATTATATCTTCATAATTATAATTACCATTCTCATCTTTCTCTAAACCTGCTAAAAACTCTTCAGCTTTCTTTTGTCCTGCCAATTGATTTATTTGGTCTTCTATATCTTCAAGATATTTATTGGCTGATTCTATTCCTTCTTTTTCAAATAAATAATTATATGTTTTAATTAAATCACTATCTTTATCTGCTACAGATATTAATGTTTTTAGTAAGGCCTCATTATCCATCGCCGTTGCTGTTGTATCAGGATAATTATCTCGTACCCATATACAAAATTCTAAAGGACTTATATTATCTCCTGTCTTAGAACAATATTCACTATATGATACTTGTGTACCCATCTGCATTCGCATTTCTTCTATTACGCTTTTGTCTATTTGACACTCATAATTAAATTTTTGGTAATCTTCTTCTTTGACTAAAAACTCATATTTAGCCATCTTCTTTAATTGTTCTGTTTTATATATAGCAGAGTTTAATGTTACTTGTTGACTCTCTAATTCTTCTATTCTTTTCAAATACTCATCATATGTAGAAAACTCTGTATTTTCACTTATCGCTTTATCTAAATTTTCTTTTTTATATTCTTCAATAGATGCAAGTTTCTCTTTTACATCATCATCTTTTTCTTTTAGTATTTCAAAAAGTTCAGCATAAGACATACTCGTTACATCAGCTTGATTTATTCCAAACTTTTCTAGCTTTTCTTCTGGACAAGACATTTTATATTGTTCTATTAACTGATATATTTCACTAATTATAGTATTCTCATAATCTTTACACATATTTTCTATAACAGATAAATTTGTTCCTGATTCTACAAAAGCATCTTCTTTTAGTATTCCAAGTTCATTTTCAGTATCTTCTAACATAACTTGATAAAACTCTAATTCTTTTTCTAAACTAGCTTGATATGTCTCTAAATCCGTTGTATCTATATTATAACTATTCGCTATATCAGAAACATTTACTTGATTACTAGAAATATCTGTTTGATTAACTTCAACATTATTACTAATATCATCTAAATCTATACTCTCAACAGGCTTACTATTATTAGTTTTAGAGGAGTTAATATTATTAGTAACATATTTATTTAAATTGGCCATTGCTTTTGATACATCTATCGCTACTTTTATCTTATCCATAGTAAGCCTCCCTTTAGATTATTACAAGGTAGTTTTATATTTTATTACTGACATTAGGTATTATATTATTTGCTAATTCATTTTCTAATGAATTAACAGTGCTTTTTATATTATTGAAGCTGTCAACTACTATTATTTCCCCATCTACTATTAAATTTTCTTTAATACTACTATTTAAATCATCAAAAGCTCTATCTAGTTCTTGATATTTATTTCTAATACGATAGAGTTTATTTAATAATTGTCTATACTTTTCTTTAATTAATTCATTATCCATAAAGTAACACCTCGCTAAATAATATCATCAAATATTTTAGATACTTTATTCCTGGTATCAATATAAGTTTCCATATTTTTATTTAAAACTAATATATTATCATCATGAATATAAGAAATTGTTTTAAATTTATTATTTAACATAAAAGATAAATTATTTAACTTATCAGAATTATCTGTTTTATAATTAAGGTTTAATGCTTCTATAGAAGATCCAATATCATCTAGATTTAGCTTCTCATCTTTTATCTCTAATTCTAGTTTTTTTATAGTTTTAGATATTTCTTCAGTATTAAGAAAATTACCATTCATTTTTATCACCTACATAAATTCATTTATATCTGCTTCTTTTATTACCTCAATATTTATCTTAGATAATTTTAAATTAACATCTTTTTCTATTTCTTCTATCTTTTCAAATATATCTTTTATTTTTTCTTTATCTTGGATTAAATCTTCCTTTATATTTAACAAATCTTGTTTTTGTTTAATTAATTTATTGGCAATTGTACTAGTACAAAAGCTTAAATCCAAGTCATTATATAAAACTATTAATTCGTTTATATTCTCTCTGAATTCATTAAACTTTGCTATTACTTTATCTTTTCCTTCTAAATTAACCCTAATTTTATTACCTATTCTTTTATATTGATTAATTAAAGAAGTATAAACATCATTTAAAGTTTTAAGTTCACTATAAGTGTTATTTAACTTAATTTTTTCTGAATTTACGTTTGTAAAGAAAAGTCTTGCATGGAAATCATTCCAATAACCACTAGCCCAATTAAGCTCATTATAAATATTTAAAATATTATCATAAAAAGATTCTATACTTTTTATTAGTCTCTCACGCTCTTTTTCTAGTGCCAATACATTAATTTCCATAGATTATCACCTAACCATTTTCCAAATATATAAAAACTACATAATGTAGTTTCCATATATTTAGAAAATAAATTTCTAAATAGCTTATCAGCTTATCAATTTATCAATTTTATCCTTGAAGTGTAAAAGCTTCTGCTATTCTAGTACCTGTATCACCATACTCAGAAATAGTATTTTCAATAACTTCTTCAATTTTCTCTGTTACTTCATCAACAACATTAGTAATTTTAGTTTTAATTTGTTCAAGTGAATTAATTAATGATTCTTCTTGAGTACCTCCAACAAATCCGGAATTTTGAACAGCTTTCTTAGCATTATCTAATGCATCTTTTGCACTAGTTGCCAATCCAGGCAATTTAGCAGCTACAGTTGCAGCTGAATCTTTATCAATTCCTCTAATACCGCCAACATTTTCCTGAATAACACTAGCATCTATTTGTTTATTATCTGCTGAAAAAGCTGGTGGGTTATAGCTTGTTTTGGTATCTTCTGCCCAGGCTCTTCCAGCACTACCCATAGATGTTACTACACTTTCAAAAGTAGCAGTAGAACTTTTAATTATGCTTTCAATAGTGGGTTTAAAAGAATTAGTAAAGAACTCCTGTGCCTCCCTACATGCCCATTTGTCTTGCATACCATCTACAAAATCTCTTTGCATTTGGTCCCCTAAGACTGACATTAGCTCCTCATATGCACTTTGTACATTTTTTATAGATGCATTTACAATTTCTGGCTTAAATCCTGTCATTGCCATTTTTCATACCTTCTTTCTTATTATTATTTGATAGATATCCTATCTATTAAAATCATAGTATAATTATCCATTACTGTCAATTATATTTTACAGTAATTTACATCATTTATTTTCCTAAATAATGTGATGTTCTAAAACTGTAACTATCAACATTACCTTTATTTAGTAAATAATCTAAATCTAAAACACATTCTGATAAAAGATAATTATAATCATCTTTATATAATATTGAAATATTCTCTTTATAACCTTCTAATTCTCTTAAAAGATTATTATATTCTTCTATAGTTAATGAAAACTTATTATTATCAATACTTTCTCTTACTAAAGAGAAAATGTCTCTACTTATTTTAACTGAATTATTATAAGCCTCGTCATTATACGTTAATTTAACTTTTAAATAATCAGATTTTGAACATATAAACTCGATATCATTACTTATATTAATTAAAGTAATGTCATCACTTTTCTCACAAGCATCTTTCGCTTTATCAGCATAGTTTTTTTGATACCAATTTTCTAAAGAAGCTAAAATTTTAGTCCTTAAATTTTCATCAGTTGTATTAACACTGTTATTAAAGCGTTCTTTAACTGTAGCATAATATTCTTGATAAGTCATATTTTCCTCCTCCTATATTGATATCAAAATAAGTTCACTACTATTTCTAATATCTGTTTCTAAAATTATTTCATTATTATTATACACCTTACTATTATCTTTATTTATTAAAATACAATCTAGATTATTTGAAATATTAATATTATCTAAATCACTAACTGACTTCAAAATTAATTTTTTTACCTTCCATACTAATTCATTAACTGGTATAAAAACATCAAAAGTAGCATCTAATTCTGGAACTATTAACTTAATTAAAACTTTATTTTTCATCTTGTTCCTCCTCTTTACTAACAAAATCAATAACTTTTAAAAGAGTTGCATATCCTTCGGTAATATAGTAAGCCATATTATTTTTGATATCTTTTGACATTTCTTTTGTTATTGTAGAAAGACGAATTAGATTTTGATCACTTACACCCCTACCTATAAAGATACCATCGTTTGTACTAAATGTTCCTGTAAACCAAGATTCAAAAGCATATTGTTTAATTTTAGCGGCATCATCCACTACAATTACACTTATCTTTTCATACTCTTTTATCTTTTTAATAAACTCTATTACCTTATTATTATCATTTACTTTAGTAATAAATTTATTAAGTCCATAAATCAAAATAATACCTTCATTTTCACTTTTTGCATCTATTAGCTTTTGCAAATATTCTGTTATTTTACCTAATATATCTGAAATGTTTTCTGTATAATAATTAGGATATTCATTTGTATTTAAATTTAAAGCTTTAGTAACATCTATGACCATTAAAGTACTATTTTTAGTTGAACCAATTACTGTTAAGAGACTTTTAATAAAGTTTAGACAACTACTAATCCTATTAGCAGTGATAATATTACCAGGAGATGCTAAGAAATCTACTGTTACTATCTCTAAATCTTTTTTACTTATACCTATAGGAACATTTTTTAAGTTAGATACTTCTTCTAAAATATCGTTATATCTAATAATATCTGGTAGAGTTGGTATCCTTTTAGCTTTTATAACAGATTTTTCTTTTTCCTTAGCGATGAAATCAACTAAATAATCATTTAAGGTAGCAACATCTTCTGTAATACTAGCTGTTTGGAATTCATGTATGCCATCATTTTTAAGATAACCTCTACCTATAATATCTCTAGGCATAGTTTTAACTCTAAGTCCTAGAACACTACTATAATCACTAGTATCTTTTAATTTAAAGGCATAAACATTTGTAAAGTTAGCTGTTAGTCTGCTACTAATAGAGTTTACAGCATTAGCAGTTATAATAAAGACAACACCATAATTAACAGAATCTCTAATCAAATCTGATATTTCTTCATAAAGATTAGGATTACTTCCATATAGAGAATCAAAGTTATTAATAATAACACTTATAACTGGTAGTTTATTTTCTGAAGTTTTAATATAATTTAGATAACTTCCTCCACTATCTACAAATAAACTTTTTCTTCTTGTTAATTCTTCTTTTAATAGTTTTAATAAATTATTATATTTTTCTTCTTCTCCTTGAAAAACTATACCCCCTACATGAGGTAAACCAATAAATCTTCTTAAGGTTTCTGAACCATAATCAATAATGTAATAATTAATTTCCTCTGCTCCATGATATTTGCAAGTTGAATAAATAATGGTATTTAAAAGCATTTCTTTTTCAGCACCATCATTACCATAAATTAGGGTATTACCATTATCTAAAAAGCTATATTTAACAATACCTTGTTCTTGTTTTTCTGGTGCATCATATTCTCCTACAATAGCTTCAATATTATATGGAGTAATACTAATATTATATTTTTCTATTAAGTTATCTGTAACGATTATGTTAGGGATATTAGTTAGCCAAAGTCTTTTTACTTTCTTATTAACAGAATTAGCAATATCAATAATACTTTTTAAAATAGCAGTTATTTGTTCTCCTTTAGCTTCTACTTTTCTAGAAGTTGCTGCCTGTATACTTTTAATTGGAATACCAAAGTCATTTATAAAGTTTATACTTTTATCTACTTGTTTAACAATCTTTTCAGATGGGTAATATTTTGCTCCACACCATGCAGATTGTCCTAGGGCGAAATATTCATCATACCCCACTTGTAAATAAAACCTTCCTGTTTGCTTTAGACTAGCTGCTTCTGGACGTTTTAACATTTCTTTACTATCAGATTCGTCTTGTACTTTAAGACACACTCTAAACTTAGTGTTAGACCAGATTTGATCATTTACAACACCACTAGGCTTCTGAGTTGCAAGGATTAAATGAACCCCTAAACTACGACCAATTCTTGCAACTGATATTAAATTGTCCATAAAATCTGGTTGTTGACTCTTAAGTTCAGCGAATTCATCACAGATAATAAACAAATGCGGTATTGCTTCTTTTAGTTTACCTTCTTTAAAGAATCTTTGATACTTATAAATATCAATTGTACTTTCACCTAGATTATCTCTAGCACTATTAAATAAGGCTTGTCTTCTTTGAAGCTCACTATTAATACTAACTAAAGTTCTGTCCATCTCAGCTTTATCTAAGTTTGTAATAGTTCCTGCTAAATGAGGTAAATTAATTCCTGTAACTTTATTTTCAAAAGCTCCAGCTAAACCACCACCTTTATAATCAATTAAGATAAAGGCAACATCATCAGGACTATAATTAATAGCCATAGATAAAATATATGTAATAATAAACTCTGATTTACCACTACCTGTCATACCTGCTATCAAGCCATGAGGGCCATGATACTTTTCGTGAAGGTCTAAATACATTAAATCGCCATCTTCAGTAACACCTACTTCAGCTTTTAAACTAGTTGTAGAGTCAGACGTATTCCACCTATTTAAAATATTAAGTTGTTCTACTTTACCTACTTTTTCCATCTCAAGAAAAGTAATCATATCAGGCAATTCTTTTAATCCATCTTCAAATTCAATTGGAATATTTGATAATATTTTAGTAATTTGTAACATGTCAATATTATAATTAATTTCATCAGTAAAAGCTACCTGTTCTTGTTTTTCATAAGAATTTTTTAATATACCAGAATTGCTATCTCCTACAGTGATAAAGTTATTACATTTGCTTGGTAATTTACTTAATCTATTTTCTATTATTAATAAACTAAAACCAATTTCTTCATTATCTTCTGTTTCCGTAATAGTTTTAATTAAATCATATCTTTTAAGCATATCTAAATCATCAACTATAACTAGATAATGTGGTTTATAGGGATTGCTTTTTCCTTGTTTTTGATTTAATCTTTGATTAGCTATTAATTCTAAGTAATCAGCAACATTTTTAGTAGAATCTAAGTCAGTTGCAAAAAATCTAAAATTCATCTCATTAGTAAAAGTATGTTTTAAATATCTAAGATACTCAAAATTACTTTTATTTCTTTCATTAGTAAAAACGGCTATTTTAATATCTTCATAACTATAGAATGAAAGTAATTGAACAATTAAATTATTAACAAAATTAACTGCTTTATACCTTTCTCCCATAACAGCGGTTGTTTTATTTTCATATAAAGAATACCCTATAGGAACATTTTCAATGTATTTAAAGTCTTCTACTAACTTATCAGAAGCATCTCTGAGTTCACTTTCATCTATAGTAAATCCTTCTTCAGGATACTCTATTTTTACATCTAGTTTTTCTTTACCTATACCAAGTCTTACTACTAAGAAATCACTTTGATCAACTCTTTTATCCCAAAAGTTAATACTTCTATTCTTAATAATATTTAAACACTCATTAACTGTTATTAGATTTTCAAATAAAATACTTTTCTGTAATTTAGCCTCTTCTGTTAGTTCTTTTCTTTTTTCATCTAGGTATGCAGTATATTTTTTTATTAGTTCTTGTTTATGTTTCTTTTTCATTCTTCTATTATACCACTGGGTAACTAAAGGCCAAACTAACATAGAAACTAGCATCGCTCCACTTGTAACAAGTTGGGGCCAAGAGTCAGCTACTGTAGTTTGTTTAGAATAGATCCGAGATATTGTATTAAGAAGCATAGTTAAAGACATAATACCCATCGTAAGCATAGGTCCAATAGTAAGTATCAAAGGTAATTGATTAGAGTCATTTTCTCGAGGTGGGGCACTGAGTTTTATTTCTTTTGTTTCAATAATCCTTCTAAGACGAGGTGACTTTGAAAAGTAATCATCTTTACTATATAAATCTACATCTTTAACTTCAGTATTAATAGGTCTATCTAAAAGAGGGAAAGAATAATTATTTAATTTTGAAGTTGCAAGATTAATGTTAGCAACTAGATTTATCATCAAAAGATTATTTAAAAATAGTAAAGATAAGCCATATATCTCAATTAAATCGCCATTATTTATAGAATAGGAACTACTGCTTAAAATATGTTTATTAATATAAACAGGAAGAGTGTCGCTTTTTTCTAGTGTTAGCCTACTTTCCTTAATACTAATTTTTGCGAATAGGTTATTTAAGTAAGGACATTTATAATTAACAGTAGCATTATCCATATTACCTATTATTAGGTTTATATTAGAGTCATATGAATATACTACTATATTTTTAAACCTGATATCACTAACATGAATCAAATAATTAATATTATTTCTTCTTAATATATAAAAATTATTAGGTACAAGTACTTCCCTACTAATATTACCATTATTAGTAACAATTTTAACATCACTAGTTTCGTAAAGAACCCATTTACCCTCACTTGCTTCTACATTTATTAGTTTACTTTCTTCTTTTTCATTAAAATCAAAAGTATAACTTCCAGACACTTCTTCTGGTAGTTTAAAATCAATAATTTTATCATTTAAAAACAATGTTATTTTCACTAAATTCACCTGCTATCTTTATTTACACGAAAAAGAACAAGATTTATTTATCTTTTTTCTTTGAAAACGATGTAGTATATAAAATTACTCACCTCGGGTAACTTTATGTAATTATGACTATTTTTATAAATCACTTTACTCACATCTTTCCATATCTTATATATTGATTATAGCAGAAATTTATTTATTAGAAAAGATTATATGAAAAAAACTCCTAAAATGGAGTTATTCAAGATTGAGTTTATTTTTAAGAATATAGTTAGTTATAGGTGTAATTATCGCTGTAATAATAATTACAAGACCAATTAGTATTCCAAATAAGATATTAACAGATGATATTACTCCAACTTCACTATCTAATCTATTTACAAAGTCAGGGCTAATTGTTCCAATAAAGACAAGTGCGAATGTAAAGTACATCTCATAGATAATATAAAGGATAATGTAAGCAAGAAAACTAAAGCCTAGTTTATTAGTATTTTTTAACTGTCCTAAAGCGATGGATAAATAGCAAACAGCAAGTCCTGAAATATATGCTACTATCATAAGAACTGTCATAAGTATTAACATCACTACTGCATCACTTGGAATATCTCTAAAGATGTTAGCAATTCCATTAGCAAAACTACTCCATTCTCCATTACCAATTACTAGTATTAAAATAGATATAAACATAACGATAAGACTTATAATCATAGTAGTTACACCTGTTATAAATTTAGATGTAATAATAGTACTTTTCTTAACTGGTAAAGTATTAATCAAATATCCTCTTTCACTAGCAAAGTCTAGATAGAAATCTCTAATACTTAAGAAAAATGTTCCTATTACTAATACCATTAATATAACAACATAACTTAATATCATTAATCCATTTAAAGTAGAAAATAAATTAGATGTATCACTTAAATTATTAAGGATAACTGTTAATATAGTAATAACTAATGTAATTAGATATATTGGTAGTAAAGTCTTATAAAGATTCTTAAAATCATATTTTAATAATTTACCTAACATTTAAATTCCTCCCTAAATAAATCATTAATAGACATATTAGTTTCTTTTCTAATCTCATCTGTACTACCACTTCTTACGACTTTACCATTCTTTAAGAATATAACCTCATCTAAGACTTTCTCTAAATCACTAATTAAATGTGTTGAAATAAGTAGTGAAGCATCATTACTGAAATTAGTTAATATTGTGTTAATGATATAATCTCTTGCAGCAGGATCTATCCCACCAATAGGTTCATCTAAAATATATAGTTTCGCTTTTCTACTCATAACAAGTATTAATTGAACTTTTTCTTTAGTACCTTTAGACATTGTCTTTAGTTTTTGATTTAAATCAAGGTCTAACTTACCTATTAACTCTTTCGCTTTATCTATTCTAAAGTCTTCATAAAAGTCTTTAAAATAGTTGAGTAACTCTAATACTGTCATATTATTATTTAGATAGTTTTTATCAGGTAAATACGAGATTATTTTTTTAGTTTCAACTCCAAGGTCTAAGCCATTTACTTTAATAGTACCAGAATCTTCTTTTAATAAATCATTTATTAATTTAATAAGGGTCGTCTTACCACTTCCATTTGGTCCTAAAAGTCCTACTATCTTACCTTTAGGAATACTAAAAGTAACATCATCTAAGACTTTGTTATTACCATAACTTTTAGTAATATGACTAACTTCTAATAAAGCCATTAAATTCCACTCTCCTTTAATATTTTCTTAATATCAGTATCACTATATCCTAAAGATTTTAAATTATTAATAAAATCTTGATATAGAGTTTTAGCAACTAATCTTTTTTCTTTTAAGATAAACTCCCTATCATCTGTAACATATTTACCACTAGTTCTAACTGTATAAATAAATCCCTCTTCTTCTAATCCTTGTAAAGCTTTCTGCATTGTATTAGGATTTACTTGATATTTTAAGGCAAAGTCACGAACAGATGGTATTTTACTACTTGGAAGTAACTCTCCTTTAAATATCTCTTTTTTAATTATCTCTTCTAGTTGTAAATAGATAGGTTTATCATTATCAAAAACATAACTTATAATTATCACCTCTTTTGTATCACTTGATTAATACAGTTATACAACAAATATATGTTAATGTCAAGAAAAAAAGAAGCAACGCTTCAATTATACATATGTAAAATCAGTTACACCACTCTTTTCAATAGCAGAGCTAGGTATTGTCCACTTATCTCTTGTAACTTTTATTTCTGCAATATTTGTAGTGCCGTAAAACATTTGGTTATAGCTTTTTACATTTGAAGTATCAAAATTACTTAAATCTAATTTTGTTAATTTTTCACATAATTGAAACATTCCAGTCATAGAAATTACATTTGAAGTATCAAAAACACTTAAATCTAGTTCTGTTAAATTATTACAATTATTAAACATATCTACCATAGAGGTTACCTTCGATGTATCAAAACTCTCTCCAAATATAACTTTAGAGAATGACATACTATTTCCATCAAACAGGTAAAAAGAAAACATTTGGTCCATACAAGTGACATTTGAAGTATCAAAATTACTTAAATCTAGTACTTCTAAATTATAGCTACCACGAAACATTCTAGTCATATTTGTAACTAAACTAGTATCTAAATATGTTAAATCTATTGAAGTTAAATTAGAAAATCTTTCAAAATAACTAGTCATATCATAATTAGCAATAATCTTATCTTGAGCACCTATTGTTAATTTATATGTTCCTGCTCCACTTCCATCATCTTCTGCATATGCTATAACACTACCATTCTGTTTTTCTGATATATCCCAGCTTTCTATTACTCCTTCAGGAATAATAGTATCTCCTTTTGTTACTATGCTTGTTATATTACTTCTATATTCATCAGTATGAAAGTCTTCTCCAGAGACATAAGCTTTCATCATCCTATCTTCCATAGATAGTCCATCTAATCCATAGACATTTATTTGAACACTGAACTCTAAGTTACCTCCATCATCCTGTGGATTATAATCCTCATCAACCCACATTCTTAGTCTATAGTTATTACTCTCACTACTATTCATACTACTTGTATATAAACTCATCTCTCCTGATGGTCTTCCTGTATAACTATTAGAACTTGCTTCTTCATTATATGTCTCAGGATTCATTAATTCTTCTTCTCCATCACCAGTTAATCTAGTTAGATATAACTTTATATTACTTCCATCTATCTTTCTTTCTGCTGTTGTTACATCTTTTGCACTTATCTCATAGTTAATGTTAGCATCTCCTACTATCTCACTACTTATACTAAAATCAAAGTATTCTCCTTCTGTTAATCTTACTTTCCCTGTTTCATCAGTAGTAGGTAAGGCTCTATCTATATTTATTACATTATCTGTTTCTTCATAACTCATTGTTATTGATCCTGTAGTTATACTATTTAGTTTTGTTCCTGTTTTACTATAATTAAATGCTGCATAACTTACTCCTATTAATGTTATTATCATCACTATTATTAATCCTACTATTATTAATTCTTTCTTTTCCTTTACCATTTTATACTCCTCCTATTTTTTATAGTTTATCCCAATTATTATCTTTTATACTATTTTAACATTAACACATAACATCCTTTATACCAATTATTTTGACACATTAAAAAGAACAGAACATCTTATTATCCTGCTCTTATATCATAATGAAAGAAAGTAATTTTATTACTTATATTAGGGTTAAATGACCCCCCCCCCCATTTAACTATTTGTAAACGAGTGCTAGCATAATTTTTCTCCATCAAAATCACTTCTTTCTTATCTTTTCTAATATCATTTTATCATACATTAATATTTACTACAAGTGATTTTTCTAATCTGTTTTTATACCATTTTAATTCTTTAATTTAAAAGTTTTAGGAGCATAGTTATATATTAAGAATAGCGATATTACAGAATAAAGTATTACAAAGATTATCATAATGATTCCAAATATAAATGAAGACACTTCTATTTTTGAAATATAGTAACAAACCCAATAAGTTATTATACTTGCAATTGTATAAGTAGTACTTTTCATTTCCATTCCAATATTATAAGGTTGTAATAAATAATATAAGACTAAGTTATGAATAGAAAAGAATATAGACATTGAGATAATTGATAATATTATAATTATATAGTTTAAAGGATTTGTTGTCCCTCCACTTAAATATAAAAGTATCGCTAGAGTTAAAGCAAGAACCACTGTTGGTAATAAATTAATGACTATTACTGTTTTTAATCTTTCTCTAAATAAAGATAAAACTATTTTAGGTTCTCTATAAAATCTATAAAATAACATCGAATGGTCACAGTTCATAAACATAGCATTAGTAATATTTTTACCTGTGTTAATAAAGTACATTATAAATAACATATAAGGTAGTAGTAATAAAGCAAATGTATTGATACCTTGTTTTAAGACAGGAACAAAGAAAATAAGTATTCCTAAGATTATTCCTATTACCAAGATAATAACAGTCATCTTTTTAGCACTATCGATTAAGAGTTTCCTATGTCTTTTTACAAATAAATCATGAAAGTATGCAAAACCACTCTTATCACTAGTTATACCTTTATCAAGAGTAATCTGTTCCCTACTCGTTTTCGTTAATTGTTCCCTATTATTAGATGTATTAACAACAAAGATATTATCATGCTTTAATAATTCTTTACATAGATATTGATAGTTATTATAAGTTAATACTTTTCTAAAAGAGATAATTCCAAGTATAAAGGTAATAACAAAAATTATATAGAAAACATTAACTGGTATAACTAGATTAAAGTATGGTAATAAATATCCTATTAATAAAAGAGATATTATTAAGAAAAAATATAACGCCCATGATTTAGGTTTATTCTCATTTATAATGATATTTTTCTTTTTCATGCGATAGAAATAAAAGGCAATAGCAATTGATTTAACACATAATGTAAATATTACTAACATTAAGGCTTGATACCATGTAATAACATTAAAGAATAATAGAATCAAGGCTACTAATTGTCCTACAAAGATACTTCCTAGAAAATAAATAAAGTTAGGAACAATATAGTCTTTTGCTCGCATTTTCATTAAGACTATTAAATAATATTTATCTCTTGTGGGATTAAATATCTCTGTATTAGCGAAAGAACCAATTAAAGCTAGAAAGATATAGATATGTATTATGTAACTAACATCAAAACTTTTATAAAGAGTTAAAGGTAATAACAAGAATATATAAATATATAATAGTTTATATCCAAAAGTCCTAATTAATTCTCTTATAATAGAAATTATAAAACTAATTACTTTAAAACTCTTAAGGCCATAAAACTTAGTAGGTATTAACTTACCTATTAAAGGCAGTTTACTAAAGCCATAAATAATCTGATTAACAGTATAAGCATTTTTTACTCTTAAAGATATTAAAAAGTTATTAAGCATCTTCTTCACCTTTTAAAACATTAATTATCTTATTCTTTAATTCTTTATCTGTTAATTCATCTCTTTTTATTTCTAAAAGTTCACCTTTGTTTAATACTACTATCTCATCACATAAATCTAGAGCAAGTTCCATAATATGGGTAGAAAAGATAAGAATTCTATCCTTCTTCATTTTCTTTAATAACTCTTTCATCTCTTCTGCTACTACAACATCAAATGATGTTAAAGGCTCATCAAGTAATAAGATATTAGGACTTGCTATTAAATAGATTAACATCTGCATTTTATTCTTCATACCATGAGAATAATCTTTCATTAATTTATCTCTATCTTCCATATCTATCTTAACTATATCAAAATACTCATCTATAGTTTTTAAATCTTTAATATTATCTTTATTAATATCTATAAAGTATTTTAAAAACTCTCTTCCTGTTAAGAATTCAGGAACAACAGGAGTTGATAGAACATAGCCTATATCACTACTTTCTATTTTTTTATTAGACTTACCATCACTTAAATAAAACTCTCCACTATCACATTTTAAATCTTCATTTAAGCAGTTAAAGAAAGTAGTCTTCCCTGCTCCATTTCTTCCTAATAATCCATAAATCTTACCACTTTCAAATGTAAAATTAATATTTTTAAGAACGCACTTTTTATCAAAGTTTTTACTTAGATTTTCTATTACTAACTTCATAATTACTCCTCATTTCCTTTTAAGTCTATCATAGGTAAATCTAAATATCAACAACTATAATTACTACTTAAAATTATATACTTTATAGTTATTTATAATATCTTTACTTATCTTAAGATTTCCCCTACCAACACCTAAATTATAGTTCTCTTTTCTTGTACCGTGATAGTCACTTCCTCCTGATATTAATAGATTTCTTTTCTTTGCAAAATTAATTAAATAATTAGTTTGTTCCCCAGTAAAAGTTGTATAGAAGCATTCTATTCCATCTAAATTAATCTCATTATAAAGTTTATCTAGGAACTTTTCTGTATCAGTAAATTTATATTGATAAGGATGTGCTAAAAAAGCAATACCTCCATTTTCATGAATAATACGAACCACTTCTTTAACTTTCAAATAAAAATTTGATTTATCAATAAATAAAACACTATTCTTATTATTTATCCCTCTTCTTAAAAAGTCACTAAAATCATCCCAAATATCTTCTTTTATTTTCTCTTTATTACTTTCGTATTTAATTAACTCATTATAAATACCACGTTCAAAGAATTCACTTTCAAACTTTTTATATCTTTCTTGGTGAAACTCTAGTCCTAATTCTTCTATCTTATCAAGTAATTTATTATATAAAGAAGAAGTATTTTTACTGATTTTCTCGGCATTATAAAACTCTTCTAAATATTTATTAACTTTTTTATAATCAAAACCATAGCCTAATATTTCTATTAATCTATTATCAAAAATAGTAGTAAATTCACATCCTACTATAATATCCCCCTGATATATTTCTTTTACATTAAAATTTTCCATTTCAAAGTAAGCTTTACAAGTATTATGGTCTGTAATAGAAATAACCTCTAAGCCTAAGTCTTCCGCTTTCTTTAGTAGTTCTTTAACTGTATCTGTTCCATCAGAATAAGTTGTATGCATATGTAAATCTATCATTATTTATTCACTCCTTTATATATATTTAAAGCATCACCTAATATATTTCCATATTTTTCAAGATAGTTTTTAGTATGTTCAGTCATGTTAGATGGTAAATTACCTACATTAAACCACTCCAACTTTTTACTTTCATTATCATTTACTCTTAACTCACCACTGTACTTCTTTACTACAAATATTGCTGTTATATCATATAACTTATCTCCATTAGGATATTCTCTATATGTATCTTTTCCTGATAATACTTTTACCATCTCTAAATCAATAATATCTAAATTTGTCTCTTCTTTTAATTCCCGTCTTGCCACTTCTTCAAAGCTTTCTCCTAATTCCATCGCTCCACCTGGAAAACCATACTGATTATAATCCGTTCGAAGTTGCATTAATACTTCATCTTTATCATTAAAAACAAATAATAGGACTCCTGCAGTTAAAATTGGATTATGCCCTACATATTTTCTTAAATCTTTAATATAACTCATACTAATTCCTTTCTCATTATATATCTTATTTTACCACCATACATTAACTTCTCTTTATATTTTTTATAACCCGTCTTTTCTAATGTTTTAAGACTTGCTAAATTATCAGGATGAACAGTTGCATAAGAGTATTTTATACTAGCATCTTTTTCTTTCATTATAGACTCTGCTTTTAAAATTAAACTTTTCTGTAAATGATTCCCTCTATATTTTGGTAATACTCCAGCATTATCCATTTCAATAGATGAAGATAATTCATCTTTAGGTATTTCTTCTGCAAGTTCACTATTAGGATTAATATGTCTTTCTGCTATTAGAAATCCTGCTAAATCATCTTTATACAATGCTTTAACAATAATAGCATTATCCTCTAGTTTCTTTAATATCTTATCATATTCCATTAAATCAATAGAATACCATTCTTTATGTTCCAAGTTTTCATAAATTGTTTTACAAACTTCAATAACCTTTTCTATATCATTACTATTTCCTTCTTTGATAATAAATTCCATAACATCCTCCTAAAATGGGTAAACAAAATTACCATTATCATAATCATCCATCAATTCAAAAAAATAATCCATATTTTCTTTTATTTCTTCACATAAATCTTCATATATTTCACTACTAATATGATTATTCTCATTCATACATTTATAAAACTTCTTAATACTAGTAGAATATTCTTTGATAGATGATTTACTAGACCACATACATTTTCTAATAAACCAGTCACTCAAAAATTCAAACACTTTATCTGGACCATCTTCCATTTTAGTAGGTTCATAGTAATTTAAATAAGTATTAAGAAAAAACTCCATATTATATAAATGTTTCCTTATTGTCTTATCAGCTAATCCTTTCTCTTTTAAATATTTTTCAAACTCTAAGAGAAAGGTCTCATTTCTTTTAACATTTTTATTAACTTTTTTTTCATAATTATCCATATATTATCGCTCCAAACTTCTTATATATTAACTTTATCACATTTATTAATTACTAGTTAATTTAGAGTTTTCTTGAATAGGAATAACTCTAGTTCTAATAGTATTTATAAAAGCACATTTATGCTCTATCAAAAACTCTTCCTTATCTATTTTAAGTTCATATTTAATTTCTAAATTAGGTAAAAACTCATATTTACTGCATTCATAATTTCCATAAGATGTAACATCTTCTGTATAACTACCTTTAAGCATACTATATAAAAGATTCCATCTATCACATGATGCTACATCTATTTCTTTAGTAATGTCAGAATTATTATATATAGCTTGTTCTTTCATGTTTATTAACTTACTAGTTATTTGAAGTCTATTATAATACTCTTCTAAAGTAGTATCTTTATAATCTTGAGATAATGCTATAGAAATACACTTTTCAATATCTGTATCTTTATTTATCACCATTAATCTAACTGGAGTATTATTTCTATAGAAAATAATAGCATTATGTTTATTACTAATATTTAAATTTTTCCTATTTGTAGTAATAATACAGTTACAGTTTTTAACTATTTTATATCTATCAAATGGTTTATTATCATTATCAAAGCCATCTATAAAAGCTCCATTAAAGCATTCATAATGATTAGTATGCTGCTCTGTCCATAAATCAATAGTTCTAATAATATTCATATAAATTCTCCTTTAACACAAAACTTAATGTAATTATACTAATTAATCTATTACTTTTACAAGTATTTACATTTTAATTAGGCGGAATTCCACCGATTTAAAATATCTGCTATTTATATAGCACTTTATGTACCTGCTTTATCAGTTCCTTTTTTACTCCACTATCTCCTATTAAGGTAATAGAAAAAGTTTTATAACCTATTCTATTTATACTAGCACCACAGTGATATACTATCTCATCATCTATAATAAAATATCTATCATGAAATGTATTATTATATATAACAGTTAGGTTTTTATATTGTTTATTATATCTTTCTATATCTTGTAATGTGAGTAAATTATTAGATTTAGTTATAATTGTTACATCTGCCTTTAATCTTTTTACAATATCTAATATTGTATTGTCTGCATAAGCATCTATTATTGTCAGTTTCTTTTTAGCACTATTTAAAATTTCTTGTATTTTAGAATAAGCATCATATATTTGTCCGTTAAAATAGACTTCCGTAGACTTTCTTTTTTCTTCAAACTTTTGAAATGAATCTTCTAATGTTCTAATTTTTTCATGATCTTCTAGTACCATATTATATATATATTTTTGCTCTAACAAATTAGTTGAGACATATTTTCTCATTGCTACAAAAGCATTAATTATTTTAATACTCATGTTTATTGCCATTTCAGAATGCAATACACTAGAAAGCATCGCAACACCTTGTTCTGTAAAAACATATGGATTATATCTTCTTCCACCTCTTATGTTTGAGGTTCCAATTTGGAACCTCAAAGCATTATATTCTTCATCAGTTAATCTAAACATAAAACTTTCGGGAAATCTTGCTATATTCCTTTTTACTGCTTTATTTATATCTTTTGTACCATTTACACATTCGTAAAGTCTTGCTAAATCACTATCTAGCATCACTTGGACACCACGTACTTCATAGATTAAATTTTCTATATCAATATTATCCTTTAGTATAACTTCATTCAACTTTACCTTACCTCCTTACTTTTTAACTTATAAAATTTGTATAGTTTAAATATACTGGTACTTTATCCTTGAATCAACGATATTTTACCTCCATTTTTGTAATTTAATACCATAAAAAACAATTCAGCAAATGTCGTAAGAAATGTCGCAAGAAGTGCCGTAAGAAATGTCATAAGAAAAATATATAAATAGCCTTTCACTTATATAATATACTGTTTATTAATTTTCCTTTCGCAAATTTAATAAAGTTATAGATTCTAAATGATAAGTATTTGGAAATTCATCTACTAGTTTGATGTAATTAAGTTCGTAACAACTATCTAAAAGATTAATATCACGAGCAAGGGTTAAGGGATTACATGAGACATAGATAATATTTTTTACTTTTAATGATAAGAGAAATTCTACTAAATCTTTAGAAATACCACTTCTTGGAGGGTCTATAATAATAGTATCAGGAACAAACTTTAGTTTATTAATAACTTTACTAACATCTCCTAAATAAAACTCTGTATTAGTAACATTATTTAACTTAGCATTATTTTTTGCATCCCTTACTGCATCTTCTACAACTTCAATACCAATTACTTTTTTAGCATAGTCACTTACTAATAAGCTAATTGTACCTGTCCCACAGTATAAATCATAGATAATATTACTATTTAGTTTTTTTACTATATCAATAACTTCTTTATATATTAAACTAATACCCTCTTTGTTTACTTGAAAGAAAGAGTCTTTTCTTACCATAAACTTTTTAGATAAAACTTCTATAATTAAAGATGGAACACCACTGATTAATTCATTATTATAGTATAAAGAACTAACCAAGGATGAGAAGAACTCTTTAATTGATTCTTTATCTTCCTTACCTTCTAATATTAACATAAGCTTACCATCTAAAGATTTAATAATGGCCTTAGTTAATTTTTTGTGTACTTTAATAAAAGAGTTTAAAGAGGCAGTTAAAGTTATGATATTACTATCTAACAAATTACATTTATCAATAGATATCAAATTATTAGACTCTTCTTCATAATAGCCAAGCCTTTCTTCCTTAATATGATAAGTTACTTTATTACGATAGTTATAACATTTAGTAGGTATTATTTCTAGATTATCTAAATTATAATTTGTATATTTAGAGAAAATATTCTTAACTGTATTTTTCTTAAACTCTAATTGTTCATCATAAGTTAAATGACCTATCTGGCATCCTCCACAAGTTTGATAATAAGGGCAATATTTTACTTTAAGAGGATTACATCTTTTACCTATAGAAAATCTTTTCTTATCTCTTACTATATCAATAGATACTTCTTCTCCCACTTTTACTTTAGGTATAAATACTACTTTATTATCTATTTTGGCAATACCTCTACCTTGATGGTCATAATCTATTATTTTAACTTCCATAAACTTCACCTAATAATAGGTTACTACAAAATTTATAAATGTAAAAGCTTTTTAGTACTTCTTGACATTTAAAAGATTTTACTATATCCTAATTGCAAAAAGAGGAGGAATAATTATGTTTGAAAGAAATAATATTGATGATTTATTTTTAGCAAGTATCACTGTTTTATATCCTGATAATGATATAGTAACTGATAATGTTGGAGGTCTTTTAAAAATAAGTAGAGCAGGATATGGATACTCAACAATTTTAAAAAAAGAAGGAGAACAATATATTGATTTAAATAATTCTAAAGCAGAAATAGCTATGACAAGAGACCCAAATAAAACTAGTTATACAATAGATTATATGGAACCATTGAGCAAGTATTATACTAGTGATGGCAAAAGGAAAAAGGTTTTTAGTAATAGACAAGCGATTAAAATGGCAGAAACATATTATGATGAATTTGATAAAGATGAAGAAGAAGCACAAAAAATAAAAAGTTTATAAATAATAGAGGTTAAAGCCCTCTTTTTAATTTTAATAATATTTTTTATTTTGGTAATACTAGAAATAAAATATAATGTTTATACAAGAGATTTTCAAGTGTCAAAAATACTTGATTTTCACCAGTTTTTATCATATAATGATAAAAAGAGGTGAAAATATGATAATAACAAGTGATATAGCAAAGCAATATTTAGCAAAATACTCTAATAAGAATACTAGATTATCTAGAGATGTTAGAGATGGAAAACTAATCAAGATAAGAAATGGTTTATATGAAACAGAGGCAAATACTCCAGGATATTTACTTGCAGGCAGTATTTATGGTCCATCATACATATCTTTTGAATATGCACTTGCCTATTATGGATTAATTCCCGAAAGAGTGACTACTATAACTTGTGCCACTTTTAATAAGAAAAAGAAAAGAAAATATGAAACTCCATTTGGTACATTTACTTATAGAGACGTTCCATCATTAGCATATCCAGAAGAAATAATTTTAAAAGAAGAAAATAATTATTCATATCAAATAGCAACTCCTGAGAAAGCTTTATGCGATAAATTATATACATTAAAATCATTGAAAAATTATTCTAATTTAGAAAAGATGTTATTTGAAGATTTACGTATAGATATAGAAGAGTTTAAAAATTTAAACACTGAAAAGATAGAAAAACTAAGTAATTTATATCATTCAAGGAATATAGTATTACTTGCTAAATATAAAAGGAGGAACAAAGATGAATAATATAATTGAACAAATGCTTTCAAAATATGAAATTAAAAATATTACCGATGAAATAAATGCTTTAAAAGAAATTATTCAAGAAATAGTGTTATTAGGATTATCTAGGAGTGGCTTTTTTGACAAAGCAGCCTTTTATGGAGGAACTGCTTTAAGAATTTTTTATAAGTTAGATAGATTCTCAGAAGATTTAGATTTTGCCCTAATCTCTCCTAATAATGATTTTGATTTAAGTAAATATTTTAGCTATATAGAGAAAGAACTTAAAGCCTATGGATTAAATATGGAAGTTAATACTAAACAAAAAAGTACGACTTCTAATATAACTTCTGCTTTTGTAAAAGGAGATACATTAGAACATATCTTAAAATTCTTTCCTAATGAAGAAAATCATAATTATGACCATATCTTAAAAAAGATTAAAATAAAATTTGAAGTTGATATTAATCCACCAAGTGGTGCTACTTATGAAGATGTATATAAATTACTACCAAGTCCCCATCAAATTAAACTATATGATAAAGAGTCTTTATTTGCTAGCAAAATTCATGCTATTCTATGTAGAAACTGGAAAACAAGGACTAAAGGAAGAGATTTATACGATTATATATTTTTTATAGCAAATAATACAAAAGTTAATTTAGAACTTTTAAAAAATAAATTAATTGCATCTAAATATATAGACACTAATAGTAAATTTGATATAAATATACTAAAAGAATTACTAATTAAAAAATTTGAAATAATTGATTATGAGGAAGCTAAAGATGATGTAATACCATTTATTAAAAATGTAGAAAGTTTAAGCATGTGGAATAAAGAGTTTTTTATCAGTATTACTGAAAAACTAAATTAAGTAAAAAATATAGCGAAGAACAGATTAAAAGTTCTTCTTTTATTTTATAAAAATTATTATTTTGGTAATACTAAAAGTGAAATGAGGTGATGTTATGCTTAAAGATGAGATAAAGAAAGCTTTTGGAAACTCCACTGATTTAATAATTAGACCTTTTATTATAGATAATAAAGAAATAACTCTTGTTATGAGTGAAGTTTTAGGTAGTTCTAGTTATGTTAATGATTTTATATTAAGACGTC
>CAMMBO010000003.1 GCA_946494435.1 uncultured Mycoplasmatota bacterium | reverse complement strand
ATATATTATATCATGATGTGTAAAATTTTGTGTCCCAATATCTATACTAGCACCAATATTATCTATCTCTTTAGAAAATTTTCTTCCTATATTAATATGTTTAATTAATTTAATGTCAGTAAATATTGAAGGCTCACAACTAGCATACCAATAAACTTTATATATATTTTTCTTTTCATTTTTCTTTAAATAATATGAAGATTTCCCAATATCAAAAGTTAAAGTCTTGCGATAATCACTATAAGAGATATCACTTATATCACTATAAGCTCTTTTAATTTTTTCTCTATCTCTTTCTATTCTGGATTCACATATTTCAAATCGTTCTCTTAAACCTTCTAAACGTTCTTTCAAACTAATTAAATTTTCTTTACTATAGCCAAAATACTCTGCTTCATCTACATCACTATCTAAAAATTTTCTAAACTCTTTATAACTTATTTGTTCCATATCTATTCTCCTATTATTTAATATATTTATATTTCTTTACAATATAACTCGCCAAAGCCACCTTCATTTTTTTCAACTTGCATTACATAAGTAAAACCTATTTTTTTTATAAAAGTCAGGAGCTTTATCAGTCCATAGGTAAACTTTATCATAACCTAGTTTTTTAGCTTCTTCACTAACTAGTCCTATCATTTTCGTACCATAACCTTTATGTCTTTCTTCATCAAAAATCATAACACTACAAATCCATGGAAATATATCTGTATATTTCTTTAAATTATCTTTTCTTAAAGTACAAAAGCCAACTAAATTATCACCATCAAAACATGCATAACCAATAGGCAAAGTAGATTCATTGGTATAAATGTTTTTAAAGCTATTAACTATTTCATTTAAATCTAATTTATCATTATACTGTTTCCAATGAGTATAATGTTTATGAATTATTTTATCTAAATCTTTTTCTTCTAATTTATTAAACTTAACTAATCTTATCATTTATTCTCCTTTAAAATTATCTCTTTTACTATATGGTTCTATAAGTTCAAACTTATATTCTTGCTCTACATTAGGATACTTTTCATGATTAACTTTTTCCATAAAGTCTTTTAAGGGTCTAACCCAACAACTTCCATCTTCATATAGCTTTCTATATATAACCAAATCTTCTAAAGTCTCACAGTCTTTAGCAACTTCTTCAACTAAATAATAATCCCCTTTAAAGTGTTTATAAATACCATGTATTTTAATCTCTCTCATAATTATGCTTCTACTTCTCCTTTAAATTCAGATAAACTACCATCTTCATTAACTATAGAAGTTAATGCTTTTTCAGCTTCTTTTAAATCTTTATCACATTCACTAGCAAGTTTAGTTGCTTTAGTAAAATAATCTATCGCTTTATCTAGTTCTACATCACCATTTTCTAAAGCTTTAACAAGTGTTTCTAACTCCTCTATTTTCTCTTCAAATTTCATTTCTTTCTTTTCCATAATTAATTCCTCCTATTTTATGATAGCTTCCTTACTACCATCTTTTAATTCTATATTTATTAAATCATCCTTTTTTAAGTCTTTAATACTAGTAACAGCTTTATCACCAATTTTAACAATACCATAACCCCTCTCAAGCGTTTTTAAGGGTGATAAGGCATCTAATTTACTCAACAATAATGCATATTTTTGTTTAGTCTTATCTAATATTACTAAAGGATTACTAAATAAAGGTCTTGTTTTAATATTATTTAGTTTAATCTTCTCTTTATCGATAATAACTTTATAATTCTTAACTAAACTCTCTGTTAAATAATCAAGTTTTTGAATCTTAGCAGAATATAAATCTAAAGGATTATTTAAAATATAATGTCCCTTAATATTATCAAGTCTCTTTTTCTTTAACTCTAGTATTGTTCCTACTGCTTTCCTACTTCTTAAATTTAACTGATTAATATAGTTTATAACGTCATTTTTATTAGGAACTGCAATCTCTGCCGCTCCAGTAGGTGTAGGTGCTCTAAGGTCTGCTACAAAGTCTGCTATAGTAAAGTCTATTTCATGACCTACGGCACTTATTATCGGTATAGGACACTCGAATATTGCTCTTGCCACTATCTCTTCATTAAAGGCCCATAAGTCTTCAATAGAACCTCCACCTCTACCTACTATTAAAACATCAAGATTATAATCTTCAGCACGTTTAATCTGTTTTACAATATCTTCTTTAGCACCTTCTCCCTGTACTAAACTAGGTAAAAGTATTACTTCCGTTAAAGGAAATCTTCTATTAATAGTAGATATTATATCTCTTATAGCAGCCCCTGTTGATGCCGTTATTACTCCAACTCTCTCTGGTATCTTAGGAATAGGTTTTTTGTATTTATCATCAAATAATCCTTCACTAGCAAGCTTTTTCTTTAACTGTTCAAAAGCTACATAAAGATTACCTACACCATCTTCCATCATTTCATTAACATAAATCTGATATCCACCTGTCGCTTCATAAACAGATATCCTACCAGTTACAAGTATCTTCATACCATCTTCTGGAGTGAACTTCACCTTACTAGCACTACTAGCAAACATAACAGCATTAATTCTACTACCTTCATCTTTAATAGTAAAATAAAAGTGTCCCCTAGTATGAGCTTTAAAGTTAGAAATCTCACCTTTAAGATAAACTTCTCTTAAATTAACATCATTATCTAACTTATATTTAATATATTTAGTTAACTGACTAACTGTTAAATATTCTTTATTCATTTACGTCCTCACTATGATAAATATTATCTAAAACCCCATTCAACATTTTAGTAACTTTCTCATCACTATATTTTTTAGATACCTCTACCCACTCATTAATACTAACAATACTAGGAGTATCAAGATACTTCAATTCATAACTTGCTAAAAGGAATAAAGCCTGATCTACTTTATTTAATCTATTAAGTGCCCAGTCTTGCATATATTTATTAACTAAATTAGTTAATTCTTCTCTTCTCTCGATAACTCCATTAACTAAAGAATTAACAAAATCATTTTCAACTTCATACTCTTCTTTAATTAAATCATCTACATCATAATAAACATTAGCATCATCAAAGATATTTATCTTATAAATTATACGTAGAGCTATTTCTCTTACTTCATTTCTTGTTTTCAAAAGTATCACTCGCTTTCTTACTTTATTTTATCAGAAAATGTTACATATGAAAAGAGCAAACATTATAAAATGTTTGTTCTATTAAAAAATGTATCTTGTTCGATTGACACGATACAATACATGTGTTATTCTTTACTCAGGAATACTTAGTAATGGGTGTTTACCTTTTTCTACAATCTGATTTCAGGGGGTAGAAAGGGGTCTTGCTTATGAAGAAGAAAGATATGCTAATAGTTATTTTACTAATTATTATTATACTTTTAATCATATACAACTAAGAAAAACGCCCTATTACAACTTTTGTAATTAGGGTGTTCACTCAATGCAATTTGAGGTAACACCCAGGTGCAAAACTAGGTATTCCTCTTTTTTATATTATGTAAATTTTCTTTACATATACATCTTATCACAAATATCACTTTCTAGCAAGTAGCTTTAATAATCTAAAACTATTAATTGGTCTATATAAAAGAAATAAAAACGAAGTCATTATAGTACTTGTAAACAAAAGAAAATTAATAGCAGTAATATTTTGATACAATACTAAATTTAATATTGTTAAAATAAGAAATGCAATTAGTAAAATAAAGTATTTAATTCTAAATGACTTATTCTTCTTATACATTTCTCTTAGTTTATCTAAAGATACTTTCTTACCTTTCTCTTTAAATATATTTTTAATAGTAGAGTTTGCAATAAGTGTTATAACTACACAGAAGATAACACCTACTAATACTATAAATAGATATGAATATGGTAAATAGTAACTAAGGCAAGCGAAAGCAAGATAGAAGATAAAACCTATGATAATACCAATTACTCCAACTATATTACAATTATTATTTTTATTATCACTAGTATAAACTAACTTATCATTAAAATTATAATAGTAGTTTATATTCTTCTTAGTATCTTTATATACTAATACATAATTCATTAGTTATCATCCCTTTTATTTTCTATTATTAAGTAAGATATATTGTCTTTCTTTAGGAGAATAATCCTTGTCTAAAACCTGATTAATTTTAAGTAAGATATCAGTCATTTTAAATCTTCTTAAATCATTCTCTTCAATAGATGTAATGTTACTGAATTTATTTATTAAACCAAACATATTACCATCATACTCTTCCTCACTAGTAGCATTGTTTATATCAAGTTGTACTTTACTCATATATGTATCTATATATAGTTCTTTATAAGCATCTGGTAATATTCTTTCATCAGTATATATCTCATTAATAACATCATCCTTAATACCCTTATAAAAATCATAATTAAAATCGTGTAAATTCAATAATGTATTATCAATATATTCACTTATTTTAGGAGTATCTTTACTATATGTCCACTCACCAATATTTGCTAGTGTAATTTCTCCATTTGTAAACGACATCCTAAAACTTTGAATTACATGATTATCATCTGTTTTAAAGTAATTATAATAAGATAAACTAAAACTATTATCTAATGAGATAGTTAATTTAATATCTTCACCTTCTAAAGTTTCTTCTTTTGAACTACCTATAAAAATATTATTATTTACTACTCTAATAAATATATCAAAAAATAAATCCATCCCATATTCATCTATATATGATAGTTTAGAAGAAGGAATATCTTTAAGTAAAGAACGTAAAATATCACATGCTTTAGGATTATCTTCTAATAATTTACATCTATCTTTTATTAATTGTACTAAATCATATTTCATAACTATTTCTCTTCTTTCTTTATCTTTTCTTTTAATTCATATAAGAAGTTTAAAGCATTAATTGGTGTCATATTTAAAGGATCACACTCTTTAACCATTTCTTCTATTTCATTAACTTTCTCTTCAACTTTAACTTCTTCTTCATTTAGACTAAATAAACTAGTCTGAGTAAATTCTCTTTCTTTAACTCCTTCACTCTCATAGACATTAAGTATCTCTTCAGCTCGTTTAATTAATGATGATGGTAAGTGAGCAAGAGATGCGACATTAAGACCATAACTCTTATCAACGGCACCTAGTTTTATCTTGTGTAAGAATGTTAAGACACCATCTTCTTCTACAGCAGAGACATGGACATTTTGTAAATGCTTTAGACTATTAGATAAACTAGTAAGTTCATGGTAATGAGTAGAAAACATTGTCTTCGCTCCTATTTTATCATGGATATATTCTAATATCGCTTGAGCAAGACTCATTCCATCATAAGTAGCAGTCCCACGTCCTAACTCATCAAATAAAATTAAACTATTTCTTGTTGCATTCTCTAAAGCAAGATTCGCTTCTTTCATCTCTACCATAAAAGTAGATTCACCACTAACCAAATCATCACTTGCCCCTATTCTTGTAAATATCTTATCAAATATGGGCATAGAACAACTCTTAGCAGGTACAAAACAACCTATCTGGGCCATAATAACAGTTATAGCAAACTGTCTCATATAAGTAGATTTACCAGCCATATTAGGGCCTGTTATTAAAAGTATACTTGTATCTTCATCCATAATTATATCATTAGAGACATACTTTTTATCATCACGAGCCATTACTTCTTCTATAACAGGATGACGGGAAGCAATTATCTTTACTGAATAGTTATCTGTAATAGTAGGTCTTACAAAGTTATACATATCAGAAACAGTAGAAAATGCTTGTAACATATCAACTTCAGCGATGATATTAGCAGTTTTCTGTAAAGGATGAATATATCTTTTAATAGTTTCTCTAATCTTCATAAATAAATCATATTCTAAGTTAATAATCTTCTCTTCTGCCCCTAAAATAATATTTTCTTTTTCTTTAAGTAAAGGAGTAATAAATCTCTCACAATTAGACAAAGTTTGTTTTCTTTCATACCCATATTCATCTTTTAATTCTTTAACCTGTCCTTTACTAACTTCTATATAATAACCAAAGACTTTATTAAAACCTACTTTTAAGTTCTTAATACCAGTTCTTTCCTTCTCTTTTTGTTCAAGTTCTAAGATAAAGTCTTTAGAACCACTAGATACTTTTCTTAACTCATCTAACTCATCATTATACCCATCTTTAATAAGATGTCCTTCTCTTAAGGTAATAGGAGGATCTTCTACTATACTTTTATCAAGTAAACTAAATACTTCAGGAAAGTCCTCTATTTCTTTATAATAGTTTAATTCTTTTAAAATTCTCTTAATATCTGGTAATACCTTTAAACTATTTTTAAGTTGAAGTATGTCTCTAGCATTTAAATTACCATAAGTAATTCTACTAGCAAGTCGTTCTAAGTCATAGACTTCATTTAAGTTATTTTTTAAATCATCTCTTAAAATAAACTCTACTCTTAACTTATCTACAAAGTCATATCTTTTTTCTATTTCTTTCTTATTAGTTAAAGGACTTTCTATATTTTGTTTTAAGAGTCTACTACCCATCGCAGTTTTATTCTTATCTAAAAGCCATAATAAACTATAAGTTCTTTCTCTTAATCTAACAGTCTCAGTAAGTTCTAGATTTCTTTTCGTATTATTATCTATTAATAAATGTTCTTTAGTATTCTCTACCTTCGCTTCTGTTAGATGTGATAAATCTCCTTTTTTAGTATTAGTAAGATAAGCGAGTAAATGTTTAATACCAGTCTCTTCTCTTACATCTTTTAAGTTTTTATAGACATAACTATAATCACTGCCATTATATAGTTCATCATAGATAGTAACGTTTAAATGATATGTAGTTCTTAAAGTATTAACAAACTCTCTATCTATTTTATTATTGACGATTATTTCACTAAAATTATGTCTTAATACTTCTCTAAGCAAAGCATCTTTATCACCATTTTCTAATAAGACATATACTTCTCCAGTCGATACATCAGAGTATGATAAAACATAACAGTATTCTAAGTCATAGATAGAGGCAATAAAGTTATTATCTTTAGCATTAATAGATGAATCTAATCTTGTACCTTTAGTAACTACTTGAATAACATCCCTTTTTACCATATCTTTAGTAGTCTTGGGATCTTCCAACTGTTCAACTATCGCAACTTTATAACCTTTATCTATTAGTTTATCTAAGTACCCCTCATAAGCTTTAAAAGGTATACCACACATAGAAACTCTCTCTTCAAGCCCAGCATTACGTCCTGTTAGAGTTAATTCAAGCTCTCGAGATGCAATAACAGCATCTTCAAAGAACATTTCATAAAAATCTCCAAGCCTAAAAAAGATAATAGTATCTTCATACTTATCTTTAATATCTAAATACTGTCTCATCATTGGGCTTATTTTTTCTCTATCTACTTCACTACGTTTCAAGTTATCACTACCTATCTTTTCATCATTTTTAACATTTTCTCATTTACTTTTTTATCAGCAGTTTCAAATCTTGCAAAGATATAATCATCATCACTAAAATAGTTACTATTTTCTCTAAAGTTTATATCAGTTAAATTGTAATAAGCTTTAATTAAAGCTTCCATTTCATATTCTCTTTTTCTTTCTTGATGTTGATTTACTACCTCTACATTTTCTAATTGTTCTAGTACTTCAGTAACTCTTGTACCACTCAAAAGTTCAAGTTCATAAAATGCAGACCTAATAGAAAATAATAACAAATCTTTATATTTACTATCACTATCTAAAACTCTTTTTTCTTGAATTAGTAATTTGTTTTTAAAGTGATCTATTTTCCACGAATCTTTATATTGATAACTCCTATATGAACAAACATTTTTTCCTTTTGCATCTAAATTTTTAATTACTCTAATATCACTTTTAATAGCATCACATAAAGTTACAGGATTAACATAACTAGCTTTACTTTTTAAATATAATACTTTTATTAAAGGTATATCATCATTACTATAATCATTAGGGTTATATTTATATATTGAAGCTATACTATCGCTTAAAAAAGTATTCTCTTCTTTATTTAATTCACTACTATCCACATCAGTAATTGCATCAACCAAATATGTATCACTACTAACAAAGAAATGGTAATCGTCTTTAGAAAAAGGAAAAGCATCACTTTCTATAAAATCTTTATATAAGTTAAGTAGTCCCCCATTTAATTCTATAAGTATTCTCCTGTTCAATTTATATCTAACATAATCATTATTACAATTAATTCTATCAAATCTTTTCTTATTAACATCATCTAAATCACTATAAAAACTAAGTGTTTCTTTTAATTTCTCATCTTCTATAAGTTCATTAATTGTCTTTTTAGTATTATCTATTCGCTGCCTAATATCTAAATAATTTCTTAAATAATCATTAAATTTATTCTTATTATACTGCATATTTTTCACCTACTACCCTCGTCTCATTTTAATTAATCTCTTATTTATCTCAGGATTAGCTGTCTCAAAAGTAGCATAACAAATATCATTGTCATTATCAAAATATTTACTTTGTTTTCTAAATTCAATATTTGTTAAATTGTAATAAGCTTTGACAAGAGCATCTTTAAAGTAATCTTTATCACTTTCACTCATATTACTTTCTTCTATTTCTTTTAAAAGAGCAGTAACTCTCTTGCCTTCTAATAGACGAACTTCATATTTAGCAGTTTCCATCAAAAATAATAACAAATACTTAAAGCCACTATCACTCTTTCTTATTTCTAATTCATTATTTATAATAGCATTTTTCTTTTTTTCAATAAAAGGACGTCTATTTTCTTTATAAGTAATATGTCTTTTATCTATGGTATGAATTTTTTTAACCTTATCTAAAATAATATCTTGTACAGCTGTAACAGAATTAGTTTTAGGAAATTCTTCTTCACGCTTAGTTAATTTATCATAAATTACTTTAATTACTGGAATATCATCTACTGTAAGATTGTCATTAAAACCATATAAATCATTTATAATATTTTGTATAAATAATTTAACTTCAGCACTAACTTTTAAGTCTTTTGTACTTTCATCTGTCAAAGCATTATAAGTATCTACACCATCTTTAATATAAATATCAAGTCCTCTATCTTTAAAAGGAAAATCATCACTACACAAAGCATCTGTTTCTGTGCCATGCAATGTTTCGTGATATATTTCAATTACTTCAGAAACACTACAATATTTATAAAGATCTGAATGGAAATAATCTCTACAATCAATGCAACAATAAATTCCTCTAAAATCATTTTTCTGTTCATCAGTTAAGCTAAAATAAAATTTTCCCAAATTAGTTTCCATCAATTTATCATAAATTTCGTTTTGATCATCTGTTCTTCTTTTAATAAGAAAATCTACTTCTTTCCATTTTTTATAATAATCTTCTAATTTCTTCTCCATACGAAACCCTCCTAAATAAAAGTATAACATCAATATCTTTAAAATGACAGCATTTTTTGATAAAATAATCTAGTAGAAAGAAAGTGATACTTATGTATAAACCCTTAGCTTTAAAACTTGCCCCTACTTCCCTAAAAGAAGTAATAGGACAAAAACATTTAGTGGGAGACAATATGATTCTTAGTAATTTAGTTAAGAACAAGAAGTTATTTTCCATGATTTTATATGGTAAACCTGGTATAGGTAAAACTTCTATTGCTAATGCTATTATTAATGACTTAGGAGTTAGACATAGATTTTTAAATGCTACAGTTAATTCTAAGAAGGATTTAGATAAGATAATAGAAGAAGCGAAAATGTATGATGGTATTGTTTTAGTTATGGATGAAATACACAGACTTAATAAAGATAAACAAGATATTTTACTGCCTTGTTTAGAAAGTGGTCTTATTACTTTAATAGGTATGACTACAAGTAATCCGTATCATGCTATTAATCCTGCAATTAGGTCAAGGTGTCAGTTGTTTGAACTTAAGGATTTAGAGACAAGCGATATTGTTGAAGGGTTAAAGAAAGCGGTTAGTAGTCCTTATTTACCTAATATAAAGATAGATGATGAGGCAATTAATTATATTGCAAAGGCTTCAGGTAATGATTTAAGATATGCTTATAATCTTTTAGAGATATCTTACTACTCCACTAATGATTTTAAAGTAGATATAGAAGTCGTTAAAAAGATTAATAGTAAACCAGTATTTTTTGCCGATAAAAATGGTGATGGTTACTATGATATGTTATCTGCTTTTCAAAAATCTATTAGAGGAAGTGATGTTGATGCTTCACTACACTATTTAGCAAGATTAATTGAAATAGGAGATTTAGATAGTATCTTTAGACGTATGTCTGTTATTGCCTATGAAGATATAGGCCTTGCTAATCCCTCTATTGGACCTAAAGTAATGGCAGCCATTGATGCCGCTAAGTTAGTAGGATTACCGGAAGCTAGAATTCCTTTAGGTACTATTGTTACAGAAATGGCTCTATCTCCTAAAAGTAATACTGCCCATATCGCTTTAGATGAAGCTTTAAGTGATATAGAAAAAGGTAATGTAGGTGATATCCCTAAACACTTAAAGAATCCAAGTGATACTTATAAATATCCTCATGACTATAAAAATGCTTTTGTTAAACAACAATACTTACCTGATAAATTAAAGAATAAGAAATATTATCATCCTAAAGATTTGGGTTATGAACATAAACTAAAAGAGATTTATTTATACTTAGAAAAACAAAAGAAGAGCTAAAACCCTTCTTTATTTTTATAATTTTTTCTTCATTGCTTTAACATCTTTTAATTCTACTTGTCTTTTTATAGAACCATAAAGTACACCTTTTAATAAAGGTATTCCTTTTTCATCAATATCAGTAATGGCATTTTTTAAATCACTATTAGTAAAAGAAATATCTTCACTAAGGCATATTAAATGACCATTAAATTTAATATTATTAACCCTTTTATCATCTAAATATTCAAATAAACTAGGAAACTTATATATATATTGTAAAATTAAAGTATTGTTTTTTAAATCAGGAAGTTCTTTAGCAATTTTCGCAATATATAGAAGATTATAATTATTAGAATAGTATTTATATAAATTAAGTGGTTCTTTAAATTTATCTTTACTTAATAGTTTAATATCTCTAATTACTTCTTCTGCTACTTGTCTATACATAGAAACATAGTAATTATATATATACCATGTATTTTCTCTATTATTAGCGATTTCATAAATTAGATTTTTATTCATCTTTAACATAGAAGAAAATACTATATTATTTAGATTGTAATAAGCCGTAAAATTTATAAATTCTTGGGAATGGCTATTACTTAAAATACTAATTAATTCTATATTAGTATAATTACTTATTTCAATAGTTTTATTTATTGCATCTTGCTTTTTTTTGTAGAAAGCTTTATATAACATACTCTTATGTTGGATAGAAATATTATGATATTTATCATAAAGGGGGTGCTTTTTATCTTTTAAAAGATTTAGATAGAAACTATAATCTATAGAATTTACATGAACTTTTTCTTTAGCATCAATATCATTATAAACCTTATTATCTATAAATAATTGTACTGCTGTTTTAGCACAAAGATAATCTAAATCGTGATTTATATTTTCATTTTCTTTTGTAGCATTCATTTTATTTATAATTTCTAATGTCCTATCTTGATAAGCACCATTTTTACTATATATATTAAACATTTTCTTAATAGATTTTAGCGTAGTATTATATTCATCTTTTATTTCTTCTATACTCTTATTATTAATCAAATCATTAATAATATTACTTGCATTTCTAAGAGTATTAACATAGGCAATTCTTTCAACATTCTTATTGAGAGTTGATATTTTAATGTTATAGTATCTAGTAAAAAAAATTTTAGTAAACTGCCATTTTAAATCTAATAATTCTTCTATAGAACTAGCTCTGTTCATAGCATTTAAAAGATTGTTTTTTTCCATCTCTTCATTATCTCTAATAGTCATTTTGTCATCTCCTTTAAAGTGTAGGCTTATTATAACAAAGAAATGAAAAAACATCAAGCAATACACTACTTGATATTTAATATTAGTAAATCTATAATTATATTATTTTCATAGATACCACTTTTAATTTTATAGTCGATATCAGCAAGGTTTTTAAGGAGTTTTCTTATTTCTTTTAAGGTATAATATCTAACTAATTCTAAAGTCTTTTTTACTCTAAAAGGATGTACTTCTAAAATACTTGCCATATCATTATAGGAAATATTTCTTTTATTTAAGACTTTTACTTGATAAAGTAGTCTATACTGACTTTCCAATAGTCCAAATAAAGCATAACTTTCAATATTATAACTAAGTAGTTCATTATAAATATTTAAAGCTTTTTTCTTATCTTTTAAAGCTATCTCACGTACTAGGTCAAAAGCAAGTGTATCCTGTTTATTTAGAGGTTTAACTAGTAAGTCAAGGGCCTCTTTATAGGTAATTTTCTTAGTGTTTATAAATGCTAAAGCTAGTTTTTTAGTCTCACTAATAAGTCTTTCTAAATCATCTTTATAATATTCATCTAATAGATTAATAACTCTATATTCTACATCATAGCCTTTTAATATGTCTTTAACTATGCTCTTTGTATCTGTACTAATATTAACTAAAGAAAGTTTATTAATAACTTCTTTAACTATCTTTTTTCTTGTATCTATATTAGTAGTTACAAAGATTAATAAAACATCACTATTAGGATTATCTAAGTATTTAGATAAGGTTTTAATGTTTTTATCATCTAGATTATTATTAGATAGATTTTTACCTATTATTACCTTACTTGGTGTTAGAAAAGAGATAGTATCAGCATCTTCTATTAAAGAAGTAATACTATCTTCTTCTAAGTCATAAGTAGTAATACTAGCATCATTAAAGCCTAACTCTTTAATTAATTCTTCTATTTTTTTATCTATAAGACTAGTAGCATTGCTTTTAATTAAATAACTATTCATTAATTAAGTCCTCTACCGCACTTTTTATATCTTTTAAATGACTCTTATCTTTAATACCACCTTGGGCAAATGTAGGACTACCTCCTCCATTACCATTAAAGGCAGTTGTAATATTTTTTACAATAAACCCAGCATTAACTGATGGTATAGAACTACGACAGATAAAGTTAACACTATTATCTTCTTTAATATTGGCAAGTAAAACAACTACTTCATCAAATTTATTGCATAAATTATCAGCCATGGCTTTTACTAAGAACATCTCGATATTATCAAGCTCTAAGTATAATAATTTTTTACCATTAATTTCTTTTACTCTAGAAAGATAAGCATCTAAACTTGATAAAGTTAACTTCTCTACTTCACTATTATAAGTCTTCTCTAAAGCTTTAACTTCACTTTGAACATAAGATAGTTCATTTTGATTATAGATAATATCTTTATAAGAAGTTGGAGCACTATTATCTATTTCCACATCAAAGTCTAAGTTAATATTTTGTCTTTTAGCAAGAGCAAGGATTTCTTTCGCTTTTATTAATAGTTTAACCATCTCATCATTATAAGGCTTAATAACTTCAAATAAAGTATTCTCTAATCTATTACCAGTAACTGCCTCTATTCTATAAGTATTACTTCCCTTAGATTCAAAATTGAATATAGCAAACTTACCTATATCTTTAGTATTTGCAACATGAGTGCCACCACAAAGTTCAATAGATTTATCTATTTTTACAACTCTAACCGTACTACCATATTTCTCACCAAATAGAGCCATCGCTCCTAATTCTTTCGCTTTATCAAGTGGCATAGTCTCAGTAGAAGTTATAACATGCTTATTAATAATATTGTTAACAAATTCTTCTGTTTTAATTATATCATCATCACTAATTTTAGATGGACAGGTAAAGTCAAATCTAAGCTTCTCTTCATCTACATAACTACCTGCTTGTCTAATATTTTTATCAACTACTTGTTGGAGAGCATATTGTAAGATATGTACACTTGAATGGTTCGCTTCGATCTCTTTTCTTCTTTGTTTATCAATAATTACCTCTACTTCATCATTAACATGAATAATTCCGTCTAAAAGCTTAACTTTATGTATATGTTGTCCATTAGGACCTTTAAAGACATCAACAACTCTTGCTTTAAAGTTTTTACCTATAATCATACCTGTATCAGATACTTGACCACCAGACTCAGAATAGAAACAAGTTCTCTTTAAAATGATATATCCAGAGTGATCAAGAGACTTTTCTAAGCTATCTTTAGAAACTATAGCAAGAACACTACTCTTTAGACGATATAAACCATAGACAAAAGTTGAAGGCTTAGTAAAGTCCATTAAGACTTTCTTTTGACTGGCCATAGATGTCTTGGAACGAGAATTTTTCTTAGCAAGTTCTTTTTGTTTTGCCATATAATCATTAAATTCTTGTTCATTAACAGTATAACCATTTTCATTTGCAATCTCTTCTGTAAGTTCTAAAGGAAAGCCATAAGTATCATATAATCTAAATGCATCATAACCACTAATTACTTTATCATTATCATCAGACATAATCTCTTTTAGACGACGTTCTCCATCTTCTAGAGTATTAAAGAATAATTTCTCTTCATCTAATATATATACTGCTACTTCACCAGAATTTTTCTTTAACTCAGGATATGCTTCTCCCATTACATTAACAATAGTAGGAACTAGTTTATAAAGGAATGGTTCATTAAATCCTAAAGTTCTACCAAATCTAACACTACGTCTTACTAAACGTCTTAAGACATAGTCTCTACCAGTATTTCCAAAACTTGCCCCATCACTTATGGCAAATGTTACCGCTTTCATATGGTCAGCGATTACTTTAAAGGCTACTTCTCCATTATATAAAACACCGCTTAACTCTTCTATTTTCTCTATAATTGGTTTAAATAGATCAGTCTCAAAGTTAGATTCAACATTTTGAAAGATACAAGCCCATCTTTCTAGTCCTGCACCTGTATCGATATTCTTATGAGGAAGTTCTTCATATTTTTCTCTAGGTGTACCTGGTTTACAATTATATTGACTAAAAACAATATTCCAAATTTCTACATAACGATCTTGATCTTCATCGTTAATAAATTTATCCCAGGCAGTTCCATCTGGATCTAATTTTTCTCCTTGATCATAAAATATTTCACTATCAGGTCCTCCAGGTCCTTCTCCTATTTCCCAGAAATTACCTTCTAGTTTTATGATATGGTCTTTAGGCATACCAACTTCTATCCATTTATTATAAGAATCTAAATCATTGGTATAAATTGTTACATAAAGCTTATCTATAGGTATATCAAACCAATCTTTACTAGTCAAAAGTTCAAAAGCAAACTCTATTACTTCATCTCTAAAGTAATCACCAATAGAAAAGTTACCCATCATCTCAAAGAAAGTATGATGTCTTTTAGTAACACCAACATTTTCAATATCATTAGTTCTAATACATTTCTGAATATTAACAATTCTTCTAGACTCAGGTGTAACAGTACCATCAAAGTATTTTTTTAATGGGGTAACTCCAGCATTAATCCAAAGAAGTGAATCATCATTAATAGGAATAAGCGGAGCTGACTTAACATATTTATGGCCATGTTCTTCAAAGTATTTAATCCACATCTTTCTTATTTCATTACTAGTCATATATCTCATATTACTTCTCTCCTTCTTGTTCTATATCCTTAAGTATTTCTTCTAATCTCTTATAAAAGCTATTAAGGTCTCCATTATTTAAGATATAATAATCCGCAAAGGCAATAGGACCACCTTTAGCAGAGTTTTCTATCTCGGCAACATCTCTTTTAATAATATCTTCATGATTAAAAGGTCTATCTGGTCTTGACTCAACTCTATTATATCTAATTTTCTTATCTGTGCAAACACAAATTAGTTTTAAATCTTTAAATCTTTCTTTAAGTATTAAATATTCATCCCAAGAATAAAGCCCATCTAAAACAGTATCTCCTATACTATAAGCATCACTTATCTTAGGAAGGAGTATCTTGGCAACTACTCCCATACCATGTTCTTTACGAAGATTTTCTCTAAACTCTTTTTGACTATCAGGAGTAATCTCTATACCTGCTTCTTTCATCTTATCATAAATTACTCCTCCAAAGTATATCTTCTTATAACCTTGATCTTCTAAGTATGTGGTTGCAACACTCTTACCTGTTCCACTCATACCAACGACTGCGATTAGTTTTTTCATAAATACTCGACCCCACTTTCTATATCCATAATTTTATCTGCCTCTTTATATAACTCTTCTTTAGTAGTATTTTTAACTACATAATCATAATCTTTATAATTATCCATATCTGTCTCAGTAATATGTTTTCTCTCTTTTTCAGTTAAATTATTATTATAATTTTCTCTAATTACATGAATTATCTTAATATCAGGAAATCTTTCTCTCAATAAATTAAATTCACTAACAAGTCTACCATCAGTAATAATAAAGACATCAAAGTAATGTTTTAATATATCTATATCCTCACATAATCTATCTACTAAGAATGTATCTTTATGTAAAGTGTTTCTAATTACTTCAATTCCCATCTCTTGTAAAAATTCTCTTGGTTTATCCCTCATATCACCATCCCAACTAAAATAGTTTTTAGCATATTCATATAGAGGTGTCGTTATATGAAGAATACAAGCACTATCACCTTTAAAATCATATTTAGTCTTCATATAACTACCAAGTAAATCTTTACCACAGCCAGCTTTACCTGCTAATAAAAATATCTTCATCTAAACCAACTCCTAAAATTACATAAAAAAGACCACTGTAGGAGTGTATAATACACGTTACCATCCTACTTTGGTCTTAATTTTGATAAAGGTCATCCCTACAAAACTCCAGAACTAGCTTTCCAAAAGGATCTTAGTTAATTCTCACCTACCATTAACTCTCTTCGATAAGATGCTCTTTTGTACTCAATTCCTTCACTGTTTTCTTATTATTCTCTTGATAATTGTTAAACATCGCTCCCAATTCAGAATGTTCCATAATAAATTCAAAAATTATCTTAATAGTAGCGATTACAGGTGTTGCAACTATCATTCCTATCATACCAAAGAAATAGTTAAAAAGCAAGAGCCCAAGCATAATTGTGACAGGATGTAGTTTCATAGTTTTACCCATTATTAGAGGTTGATAGAAGTTATTTTCAAGTAACTGACAAACTACAACTGAAACTAAGCAGAAAACTCCTACCATTGGGTCAATGGTAAAACCAACAATAACAGCAGGAGCACCACCAATCCAAGGACCGATATATGGAATGACATCAGTTATGGCACAAAACAAAGCAAATAGGAATGGAGCGCTAAGTCCTGCCAAACTAAAACCAATAGACTGGGTAATAAAGACTAAAACCATAACTGCTAAAACGCCCATAACATAACTTCTAAGTTTACCATTTATACGTCTCATCAAGTCTTTAGCATTCTTATGCCATCTTTTAGGCATAATACTAAGTAAGTGTCCCTGGAATTTACGAAAATCAAATAATAGATAAAAGCCTATCATAATACCTAAAATTATATTAGTCGCTCCACTAATAAAGCCTCTACCAAAGTTCCAAATAGTATTAGGTAAACTACTTGCAATATCACTACCAACATTTTCTATCTTATTAAGCATAGTTTCTTTATAACTATCAACTTGTTTACTATCACCAAATTTCTCTAACATATCGCTTGCAAAATCTTGAGCATTATCAACGATTTCAGGAACAACTGAGACTATATCAGTAACCCCACTTGAAAATGTAGGGATAGTCAAAACAAGAATTAAAATAATACCACCAAAGATGATTAAATAAGTTAGGATACATGCTAAAACTCTAGGCATTTTATGGGAGAATTTAGTGGCAAGGGGATCAAGTAGCCAGGCAATAACAAAGCCAATAAATACTGGAGATATAACTGATAAAATAGTGCCAATTATACCAAGTATGTTCCATTCTTTAATTAAGTAAGTTGCAAGAAGTACAGCAAGTATAATAACTAAAGCAAGAACAAATTTTAATAAATTATTAGATGTATAAAAGAATCTATTAATAGCTTTATAATCTAATTCATCACTTTTATTATTTTTACGAAACATATAATCCCTCCATCCATATGAAATATTTTAACATAAACGCCCTTAAGAGTAAATAACCCAGTACTAGTATAACCAAAAAGAAAAAGTTATAAACATCAGTCAAAAAATAAAATGTTTATAACTTTATTTTACTATTGTAAGTCTAAAATAAAAGGATCATTCTTAAGCCCTGTTCCACCGGTTATAACAACGTTAGATTTTAGATTTATGGATGGGCGAACGCCATACGCGCTTGAAGGACTATTGCGGTCCGTATCGCCACCGTAGCTGACGTAACGCACGTTAGACGAACTATATGGTGTCAAGACCCAATAAGTTGTTGTCAATCCTGTACTAGAACTACTACCTTTTACGGCATATCGTTCAAATTGTCCTGACATTAACTCTCCCATTCGCAAAAGTCCTACTGCGGCATTTGTTGTTGAACTAGTTAAACTACTCATAGAAGTATCTGTATATTTTGCAAGTTTATATGATTCATCATTACCTACAGTTCCTAAATACCAAGTTGTACTGTCTTCTATCATATTGGTATAACTACTATCCACGTAATTTGTTAGATAGTCGCCATTTAAAAATGTTCCTATAGTATTACTACTTGAAAAACTAGTATTACTTCCAAAAACGCTTGTTATAAAAGTTCCAGAACTCTTTAATGGTTCGGCACTGACTATCTTTGTTCCTGTTCCATTTTCGTGGCTTACTATTCTATATTGATTATTTTCATTATTTCCAAAACGGATGTATTCACCGCTATATCTACTTGAAAGAAGTGTTCCTGATAGATTAGTATCATTATCTCCGTTTAATCTATATGGATTATCTACTGTTCCATCTCCATCTACAATCTTAATGGTAGATTTTAAATTTATTGATGGGCGTATACCGCTTGAAAAACTTGATACATTAGTATAACCAGCGCTACCATCAGGATGTATATTCCAGGAATTAGATAAATCATAAGGCGTAATAGCCCACCAATATAGCCTATTATTTAAATATGTTGTATCAGTAGTTGATCCTCCATTACTAGAAATTAATATATACTCATAAATGTTTAATAGGCCTATTGGATCTTCCACGATTGTTGTTTCTTCTGGCTTGCTTGATGAGGTAGTCAAAGTAGCATTCCACTTTGCATCTGTTACGATAAAATTCTCATAATCTCTTAAATTACCTAAAAAACCATCTACTGTCGTATCATTTAACCACTCTTCCATATAACTACCTTCAAAGGCACTACTATCATTATCATAGGATATTGCACTTATATTCCATTGTGTTACCAACTTAACTGTTTTCTCTTCATTATTAACACTTACCGCTCTCCATAACTTTCCACTATACCATATGTAATTATTAGGATCTTCTCCTGTTATAAAAGTATCAACACCATCATTAAACTGATTCTCTTTAGGTATATTTTCAAGTAATACTGTACTTGCTTTTTCTCCACTACTTTGACTTGCTACTACTCTTAACTTTCCTTTAAATGTCTTACCACTCGCTTCCTCTGTAGTCGCATCATAATCTATCCATATTCTTAAAGTATAATTAATTGTCTCATCTACTCCTATACTTCCAAAATCTACTCTCCTATTAGGATTACTTCCCATTGTTGTTAAATTTCTAGTCATAAATGTTTCATCATTTCTTGTTAAACTATACCTAATAGCAGAATCAGGCATCCTTGTCTCTCCTTCACTTAGTGGTATATCATCTAAATATATTGTATAATCTGTTTCTATATTTCCATTATTTACCAAACTAAAATTAAAGCCATCTAAACTCATTCCTTCGGAGTCTTCTATAGGTATCAATTTCTCTAAAGTTAATTCATTACTTTCTTCAAGTCTTAAGCCTAAAGAACCTGTTCTTATTACATAATCTTTCTCTCCATGTAGAGTTGTTCTTAAATAGGCAAAGGCTATACCTATAAGAAGTAATATTATAATAGCAATTGCAATCATTATTATATTTTTATTTTTCCTTAGTACTTCTTTCATCAGCTTCACCCACTATCTTTAATATGTTCATAATTAATAACATCTATTCTTACTAAATTATACAAAAAAAACAAAGGTAATACAAGTAGGTTATTGCATTACCTTTGTTTTATTAACTCTTATTTTCATAATATTCATCAAATGGTAATCTTCCATCTAAAGATTACAATATAAAAAGTTGAAATACTTCTAACACTAATATTTTTTACTATTTTTAATTTTTAAACTATTTCTTCTATTTTGTATTTTGAGTAACTTCTTTTTATTATAATCAGGTATTGAATACTTATTATCAATTCTTCCTTCTATGGTAGTAAATTCTATAAAATCATCATCAATACTTAATCTTTTAGAAACTTCTAACTCATTTAGAGTTTTATAAATTTTTTCTAAAGTATCTTCTAAACTATTATCTTTACTATCATAAAATCTATAAATTTTATCTAAAAAATGAACTTCATCTTCTACTCTTACATAACTAATATTATGTTGACATAAATATCTTAATAAATAATCAATAACTTCTTCTTTAGCATTACTATATATATTTCTTATATCCATAATTACCTTCTCTCATAATACTCATCAAAAGTCATTCTTCTATCTATAATAGAACCATCATCTAATATCTCAATAATTCTATTACAAACAGTCTGATTTAACTCATGGTCTCTTGAAGTTAATATTAATTCACCTTGAAAATTCTCTAATCCTTTATTTAGTGATGTAATACTCTCTAAATCTAAATGGTTAGTAGGTTCATCTAATATTAAGAAATTAGGCTCTTCTAACATTAATTTACTTAACATACATCTAGCCTTTTCCCCACCAGATAAAACACTAACTTTCTTAAATACGTCCTCTCCACTAAATAACATTCTACCTAAAAAACTTCTTAGATGAGTCTCATCATCTACTTTATAGAATTGGCTTAGCCATTTAATAATGGTTTTATCATTCTCAAAGTAATTACTATTATCCTGTGGTAGATAACCAGCATCTATTGTCTTACCAAACACTACTTCTCCTTCATCACTCTTAATATTACCAGCTAATATTTCAAAAAGAGTAGTCTTTGCTAAATCATTATTAGATATAACTGCTATCTTATCTCCTCTAAGAATAGTAAATGATATTTTATTAAGTATCATCTTACCATCTACTTTTTTACTTAAATTCTCTACTTTAAGTACTTCCTTACCAATATTTTTAGTAATTTTAAAATCTATATAAGGATATTTTCTAGAAGATGGAACTATCTCTTCAAGTTCTATTTTATCTAACATCTTCTTTCTAGATGTTGCCTGCTTACTTTTAGAAGCATTAGCACTAAACCTGGCAATAAAGTCTTGTAACTCTTTAATCTTCTCTTCTTTCTTTTTATTAGTCTCCTTCATCTGTTTTAAAGCAAGTTGACTAGATTCATACCAAAAGTCATAATTACCTATATACAAATTCATTTTACCATAATCAATATCCACAATATGGGTACAAACTTTATTTAAAAAATGTCTATCATGACTAACAACTATCACTGTATTAGGATAATTAATTATAAACTCTTCTAACCAACTAATTGCATTAATATCCAAACTATTAGTAGGTTCATCTAATAAAAGTATATCAGGATTACCAAACAAAGCACTAGCAAGCATTACTTTTACTCTTAACTTAACAGGTATATCCTTCATATTTTTATCAAAGTATTTATCACTAATACCTAAATTAGTAAGTAAAATCGCTGCATCGTTTTCAGCATTCCAACCATCCATATCTAAAAACTCTGCTTCCAAATCTGCTAATCTATAACCATCTTCTTCACTAAACTCTGTATGAGAATATAACTCTTCTTTTTCTTTCATTATCTTATAGAGTCTATCATTACCCATAATAACAACATCTAAGACTCTCATATCATCAAATTCATAATGGTCTTGTTTTAATATAGAGATTCTCTCACCCTTACTAACTGTAATATCGCCTGTAGTAGTATCAATCTCTCCTGTAAGAAGCTTTAAGAATGTACTTTTTCCCGCTCCATTCGCTCCTATTATTCCATAACAATTACCATTAGTAAATTTTAAATTAACATCACTAAACAAAGTTCTTTTATCAAACTTTAAACTAACATTATTTACTTGTAGCATACAATCACCTCAAAACAATTAAATTTTAACAGAAAACTAAAGAAAAAGAAAGTTATTTTAAGACTTTCTTATAACTTATTGAAGCTTCTATAGGATAAGCTTCACCTATTTTAGATACTTCTGTCATTCCTACTAATTTATGAACACTTTCTGCTTCTAAATTTCTAGATATAAAGAAATGATTTACCATCTCTCTATTATTTTTAACATGACTCATCACCCCTACTAAAGTAGAAATATCATCTAAATCAAACGCATCACAGAATTCATTTGTATCAACTTCTCTTGGAAGTCTTCCTGCAACTATTCTAGTTTTAAGATCATATGTAGTGTTAGGATTACTGTAAGCCTCACATACTTTATAAACATCTGCCATATTTTTAGGATTATCACAATTTATATTAATACAAGCAAGAACAGAATTATCACAATATATAATTGAAGATTTAACATCTTTATATCCAACTTCACTATCAAATCCAGTTAATCTATCATGGCATAATAAAGATACTTTTTTATTATTATTGATAGTAATATAATTACAAACATCTAAATTAATACCATTACCTTGTAACATAACAATATCATAATCTTCTTCTCTAATAAAGTCCATTAAGTATTCTCTTTTACCTTTATCTTTAATAGGAACAAATCTTCTTCCTAAATTCATACTAAGAATTTTTAAATTTTTCATAATCTCACTCCAAATTAATTTACTTCAATACTTTCTTTAAAGTTACTTGAACAGGATAAGCCTCCCCTAACTTTAATGTTTCTGTCCATCCAACTAGTTTATGAACACTTTCTGCTTCTAAATCTCTTGATATAAAGAAATGGTTTGCCATATCTCTATTATTTTCAATATGCGTATCTTGTCCAACAAAAGTAGAAATATCATCTAGATCAAATTTATCACAAAATAAATTTGTGTCAAAAGTTTTAGGAAATCTACCTGCAACTATCCTACTCATAACACAATATCCATTATCTAAATTATTATAAATTCTACAACAATTATATAGATTTTCTACATACTTAGGATTACTAAAGTTAACATTAACTACTGCCAAAGGGTTTTCACCATTAAAAACAACAGAACTATTAATCTTTTTAGACAAAATATTCTCATAAATAGGCAATTTATTTTTACTAAAGGTTACTATTCTATCAAAAGCATTAGTATAATTATAGAAAGTATTATCTAAATCCACACCATCTATAATTCCATAACCTTGTGCCATAAGAATATCATATGGACCTTCCATTAATTTATTTCTTAAAAACTCTTTTTTCTTTTTATCCTTAATAGGAATAAAACTTCTACCGAAATTCATACTAAGTATTTTTAAATTTTTCATAACCACTCTTCCTTATCTAACTTTCTTATATGTAACTTCAACAACCATAGACTGTACTTCTACTGACCCCATCATAGGTCTATCTACTACTTTTGCATCTAGTCCCCTAGATACAAGAACATAATTACTTCTAGACTTACTGCAAACATTAACAAGATTATATTTCTTACAAAAATCATCTATATTTACATTCTGTAATGTTCCTGCTACAACTTTATGGTCTATATTTTTATATTCTTCAAGTATATTTCTAAATTCCCATAAACTTTCTTGCTTATATTTTTTTATATTATATAAAGCGATATCACTATCATCTAATTTAGAAACATAACAACTAGCAAATTTTCTCATATAGTTATCTACCAATTTAATTTTTTCATGTTCTAAAAACATAGTATTTGCATAATTATAATCAGAAAAATAATCTTTACTATCTTTATTATTAAATAAAACATTATAAAGTAAATTTGTATCTCCTTGTAATAAAGCTATATCGACATCCAAATTATTAATATAGTCTATTACTCTTTTAGATCTTTCTTCTTTACTTTTAACTAAAGTAAAAGAATCTAAATCAAAACTCATAATCCTAAGCTTTTCCATACTTCTCCTCCAGTGATTTATATTATACATCTAACTTTTCTTAAACACAACCAAGTTTCCCTTTACTTTTAAGGTATAATTTTCTAAAGAACTCTACAGGTATAACAGAAAAAGCACATACTAACATTATCTCTATTTCTTTTAGACTAAGAGATGTTGTTCTAAACAAATCTCCTCCATAATATATAAGGATAACTTGAACTATTACTATAAAAATAATTACTCCTAAAAAGACTTTATTAGATAAAAGGTTAGCAAAGATATTAAGACGACTGGTTCTAGCATTAAAACTATTAAATATCATCATAAAGATAAATAATCCAAAGAAAGCACTCATAAAGTAGATATCATTTTTACCACTTCTAAAAAAGGAATGAATAAATGGACTCTTTAAGAAAAATATACAAAGTAAAAAGGAATAAATACTAGTAAAAACAATCTCATGAATCATATAACTATTTAAGATTTTCTCATCACGCTTCTTAGGAGGTTCTTCCATATATTCTAAAAGAGGTGCTTCATAAGAAAAAGCAATTCCTGCAAGAGTATCCATAACCATATTAACCCAAAGCATTTGAATAACAGTTACAGGGTTAGCAACTCCAATAAATGGTCCTACTATTGATAAAAACACAGCACAGAAATTAACTGTTAATTGAAAGATAATGAACTTACGAATACTTTTAAAGATTGTCCTTCCATAAAGAATCGCTTTTACAATAGAATTAAAATTATTATCAAGTAAAATTATATCAGATGCTTCTTTAGCAACTTCAGTACCACTTCCCATAGCAAATCCTACATCAGCTTTTTTCAAAGCAGGAGCATCATTAACACCATCCCCTGTCATACCTACAACAAGACCTAACTCTTGACTAAGTCTTACTAATCTACTCTTATCAGTAGGTAAAGCTCTTGCCACAACACATAATTTAGGAATAATCTCTTTAACCTTTTCATCACTCATACTATTTAACTCACTACTAGTAAGGACAACATCTCTATCACTACTAATAATTCCTGCATCTCTTGCAATAGACTTAGCAGTTACTTTATTATCACCTGTTATCATAACTGTCTTAATACCAGCTTTTCTAACAAGCTCTATTCCATCCTTTACCTCTTCTCTTAACTCATCTTTAATAAATAATAAAGATATAAAAGTTAACCCCTTCCCTTCATCAAGGGCAAGCATTAAGACTCTAATACCCTTCCTTGCATATTCTAAAGTTATATTAACAATTCTATTTTTATTAACAAAAGGAACACTCCTTCCACTAGATGAAATATAATATTTACACTTATCAAGTAATACTTCAGGAGCTCCCTTATAATAAGTTATCTCTTTATTATCTTCTAGTACTTTAGTATAAGAATATTTATTCTTACTATCAAAAGGAACTTGTTTAACTATTCTTACAGAATAATTATTCTCTCCTAAATAATTAACAACCGCTTTATCAGTAGCATTCCCCCCAATCCAAATATTTTTTTTCTCGTCATAAACACAATTAGTATTAGATAAAATCGCTCTTTTCAAAACATTATAGTAAGTTATACTATTCTTAAGCCTCTCTTTTTCTTTATAATAATCTAAATTACCAAACATAACCCCTACTACTTCAAGTTCCCCTTTAGTAAGAGTACCTGTCTTATCAGTAAATAAAATATTTAAACTACCAGCAGTCTCTATTCCCATAAGTTTTCTAACTAAAACATTATCTTTAAGCATTCTTTTCATATTACTTGATAGTACCAAAGTTATCATCATAGGTAACCCTTCAGGAACAGATACTACTATTATTGTAACTGCAAGTGTTAAAGCTTGAAGGAAATATGCAAACAGTAAAGAAGTATCAGACAAAGTAACCACAATTCTACTTATATCAAAGTTATTATCTATAATAAGAACAGAAAAAAGATAGGAAAAGGCCACTAAAAAAGCCCCTATATAACCAATTCTACTAATTACTTTAGCAAGGTCTCTTAGTCTTAACTTTAAAGGACTCTCTGGTTGTTTCTCTTGTAACTCTAAGGATATCTTACCATAAAAAGTATTAACCCCTACTTTAGTAACAACCATCTCTCCTACCCCATGATATATAACACTACCTCTTAATAGTTCATTGTTATCATTAGGGTTAAGACCACTAATAAAAGGTTTCTTATATACTTCCTTACTCTCCCCAGTAATAGAAGACTCATCTACACTAACTTCTCCTTTAATTAATACTCCATCTGCAACAATTCTATCACCACTCTCAAGTAATATAATATCTCCTACTACTACATCATTTATATCTATAAGTAAAGTCTTTCCATCACGTCTAATTTTAACTTTAATCGCTTCCGCTTCACTTTGTAATTTTATAAAAGCTTTCTCACTTCCATACTCTGATATAGTAGAGATAAAAGATGCGAGAAAAATAGCGATTACAATACCAACAGTCTCATACCAATCAAAATCTTGTATTAAAAAAACTGTTTTAATACCTAAAGCAATTAAAAGTATTTTAATAATAGGATCTCCCAAACTCCTAATAAACTGTTTAAAAAAGCTATCTTTATTAACCATTACTAAAGCATTAGTACCATACTTATCTCTTGCCTTAACAACTTCATCATTACTTAAACCATTAGTATTGTATTTCATAGCAACCTCCTATAGAATACTATGAGTAAAAACAAATGATTAAGATAACTATTACAAGACAAAAAAATACATATAACTTAATATATGTATTAATTAAAATCTTCCACTATTATAACCTACACTATCTTTATTACCAGTCACACTTCCAACATAAATTCTAGAAAAAACTTTTTGAAAATTATCACTTTTATTATTAATACTATTAAGAGATAACATTAACTCATTTTTTGAAAAATAATATGGAAAAGCAGAAGAAAAAATAAGACTCTCATTTTTATTTAAGATATAATTGGATGCAAAATATTCACTGTAAATATAAGGATTAAACTTAAGAGTATTATTTTCATCTACAGTAAATGAAGCTTTTATATAATCTATATTATTAAAATTAATAATCATTTCAAAAAAAGTCTTATCATAATTATTTTTCATATCTTTTCTCTTAACTGATATAATATTAAACTTATCTTTTATTCCATCAAAGCCAATAATAGAAAAAAGTTCACTTAACCTTTCTTTCAAATCAAAAACATTAAAACTACTCTTATCTAAATTAGGAGTTACTAAAACAATAGAATTATCTTTTAAATAACTATACAACCCTTTATCTAATCTTCTAACATCTCCATCTATATAAAGTCTACTAAAACACTCTCCTGTTTTAACATCTATATTTTTAAGATATTTAGTATTATCTTTAATATCACTTACATTTATATATTCTTCATCTTTAGTTATTTTAATACCACCATATATAGTATCTTCTTTCTCCAAAATATCTCTCTTACTAAGTTTACCAGCAACTACTAAAGTATTATTTTCTTTAATATAATCACCAAAGATAGGTTCAAGCCCTAAATAATATAATGTAGGAAAACTCATTGTAACTCTTTTTACTACATAATGATGTTCATTAAAAGACATAGTTGCCAAATTGTCATTAACTACTCCATTTATTACCATACTACTACCTCATTACTACTATATTTTATATAATAATTATATGAATAAATGAGGAAAAAAGCAAATAAAAAGAGCCTAAGCTCTTTATCTGTTTCTAATTAAAGCAATGTAATTATTAACCTGACTAGCCCAAGTAGTACTAGCAGCATATTTTGGACCAATAGTCTCTGGTGTAGTTAAACCATATGAATAATAATTACGGTATAAGTTATCTAAATAACCCATAATGCCTTCATCAAGTGTAGCATAAGCTTTATATGCTCCACCACCACAACTTGGTCCACCTTTTTGACCACCAACATTATTACATTCACGAACTAAACTACTACAAGTACCATTACATCCTGTCTCATGAAGTATAATAGCAGTTGCCATATAAGGATCAATTCCCAATTGCAATGAATAACTAGCAATTAAGTATCCTTTTCCTGAAATAGTAGATTTTAAAGATTTGTTTAACTTTTCAGCTAACTGATTCATAGTTAAACCATCATAAACAATTGGATCAACTGGAACTGTATTAACCTCTACATACGTTTTAACATCTTGAAGTTCCTCTTCAATAACTACTTCCTCCACTTCTTGAACATCTTCAGTATCAGTAGTTTCATCTTCTACCTCAGTACTATTATTATTAGATTCTTCTGCAGTGATATTCTCATTCTTATTATTAACTTCTTTTTCGACACCTGCATTCAAATCATTCATTGTCACAGTTTCATAAGCTACAGTATTCTCTTCTATTTGAAAAGCTTTATACTGTAATACTCCAGCCAAGCCTATCATAAAAACACCAATAGATGCTAAAGTAAGACTCAGCTTACTAACTTTTTTCATAGTTCCTCCTTCAAATAAGAACAATAAAATTGTACCAAATAATTATATATTTGTCAAATTTGACACCCGAACCTACTATATTATATGTTTTAACTTGACTTTATCTTAGTTTTATTCCTATAAGAAATATACATTAAAGTACCACCAATTATTATTAAAATACCTCCAACTAAATATATAAATATAGCATTACTAGAAGTATTAGGAACTTCAACTAATTTTGAATTATACATAACTTCATTTTGTATATCTCCTGTTTCTAACACATTAAACTCTACTACTGATGTATTTAAAACATAACCATCTGGAGCATTTGTCTCTGTTAAAGTATATTTACCAACAGGAAGTTTCTCTATATAATGAGGAGTATCACTTGATGTCCACTCTTCTACTATTTCTCCATTACTATCTCTTATTACTAAATGTGCCCCCTCTATCTCTTCACTTCCTACCATATCTTTTTTACTTATATTTACTTTAGTAAAATCATTAACATAATTAATTACACTAACTTCATTACTATCAGTTACACTAAAATATATTGGCTCTTCATTTACTATAACACCAGACGGTGCTTCTATTTGTTTTAAAGTATAATCTCCTATCTCTAATTCATCACTTGTATAAACTTCTTCAGTAGTTGTAAATTCACTTACTAAATTACCATCTCTTGTCTCTAATCTATAACTATATCCACTAATTCCATTGGTATCTACAGTTAATACTCTATTAGTAACACTTATTGTTGTAACATCATTACTTATATTAACATTCTGTACTTTACCTGTTTCTAATACTTCAAAAGTTATTTTAGAACCAGTTCCTACATAACCAAGAGGTGCTTCTAACTCAGTTAAGCTATAAATACCAGGATTTAATCTCTTAACCTCATATGGACTATTAGTACTTACAAATGTAATAGGTTCCATATTACCATCTTCACGATTTAACTGCATTGTCGCTCCACTTATATATTCACCAGTTCTAGCATCTATCTTACCAAGATTAACAATTATAGGTTTATTATCTATAATTAAATTAATTTCTTCAGTACTAGCATCAATAACAAGTTCATGTTCACTACCATCTAATATATATCCAGATGGTGCTTTAACTTCTTTTACATAATATGTACCTTCTTCTAAATCATTCAAAGTAACACTACTAGTATTAGTTAAGTCAATGGTTCTAAGAAAATCTTTATTACTATCTAAAAGTTGTAATACTGCCCCTTTAATAGGCTCTTTCGTTTCACTATCTATCTTACTAATAGTTATATTACGTTTCTTATTAGAAATTGTATAAGTAGCAGTTGTAGTATCACTATTAACTTCTATAACAACCTTATCTGTATTTCTAACATACCCATCAGGTGCTTTTACTTCTTCAAGTGTATATGTACCATAATCTAATCCTCTAATTACATGAAGTTCATTACTACTAGTAAAAGTCTCTACTTCCTTCCCAGTACTATCACTAAGTTTTAAAGTCGCTCCACTAATTAAACTACCTGTATCTTCATCAATCTTACCTAATCTAATCTCATTCTTAGTATTTTCAAATTGAATTTGTAAACTAGTTGTATTCTCATCAATAACAAAGCTCTTTCTATTTTTATTTAAAGTATATCCAGAAGGAGCTTCTACTTCTTCTACATAATAAGTACCATAATCTAACTTATTTAAAGTATGAGGTTCTTCAGCAGTAGTAAAAGTATCTATAACAGTACCATTACTATTAACTACTCTTAACTTAGCACCACTCAAAGGATTACCTTCTTCATCAACTTTATTTATAACTACTTGATTATTTGAATTATAGAATGTTACAGTCTTAGCTTCTTTCTCTTCTCCTGTAATAGTAACTGGAATCTCACTATTACTTAAAGTATATCCATTAGGAGCAGAAATCTCTATTACTTTATATTCACCAGGTACTACTCCTCTAATACTATGAGCTTTATTATTAGTAGTCCATTCATCAATAATACTATTATCAGAAACTCTAACTAATCTTAACACCGCTCCACTTACAAAATTATTATTACTAGCATCTCTTTTTTCTATTATAACTTCATTCTTATCATCTTCAAAATCTACACTAATACTAGTATGATTCCTATCTAATGTAAACTCTTTTTCTTCTTCATTTATTACATATCCATCTGGTGCTTTTATCTCTACTATCTTATATGTTCCTTCACTTAATTTTGAGGTATCTACACTTACATAATCATCTGTTGTCGTTACTGTATCTACTATTTCATTATTACTATTAATTATATTTAAGACCGCTCCACTTACTACTTTCCCTGTCTCTTTATCTACTTTTCTAACTCTTACCTCATACTTCGAATTAGTAATCGTACTACTAACATTTAAATTACTATCACTTATTACTACATTAGTACTCTCTTTATCTATATAATATCCATTAGGAGCTTTTACCTCTTTTATCTCATACTCTCCTGGTAATAAGTTATCTATTACATAATCCTCAGTTGTAGTAATAAAGTTTGCTACACTCTTATTTGTTGCCTTTCTAATTACTTCAATATTTGCTCCTTCCAAAGAAGTATTATCACTACCATCTACCTTTTTTATTGTTAAACTTCCTTTTGGCATTTCAACTCTACTTGATACAGTCTTCTGTTTAGGTACTCCTACAAGTGTACTAACAACTGACTGTTGCATTGTATCTGCCATATCACTAGGAGGATTATAACTATAGGCAACATATTCTGTATAATTTACTATTACATTTATATTTACACTTATAGGATTATCTATCTTAGATAAATCTACTCTTAATTTAAATGGCTCACCACTATTTATAGTATCAGTACCTATCACTTCATCACTACTATTAAGAACTTCTACTGCACTATTATCTATACTTACTGCATAACTATCATAATTTACATTACTAGTTACCATAATTTCTTCTGTTACTAAATATCTATTATCACTACTTAGTTTAAAGTCACTAGTAGAAATATTAAAACTTGGATTTATTGTAACAGGGTTATTTTTTACATCCACCGCTCCTGTTATTAATGGTTCTATATATCTATAATACCCACTACTCTTTATTACTCTTTTCTGATTTGCAGTTAATACACCATCAGTATCATCACTAACATTATTTACTCTATCTTGATAAAACCAAATTGCAACTTGTGTTAAATAATCATCGTTTTTATCATCACCAGTCAAACTTTTATTAGGATAGGCATTTTGTAAGATATAAACATAACCTGCATCTAAAGGGACTTCATTTTTAGTAATAGTTTTAGGGCTATCATTACTAGGCCAACCTTTTTCTTTTTCAAGACAATAAACAGTATATCTATTACTATCATCATAAGCATAATATGGTACTAAAGATATAATTTCATCATCACTTAATCCCTCACTAAATAAAGTAACCCTATCAGTAAGAGCATCTCCCATCCCTGTTGTTAATGTATCAGGTAACTCTGTAGGAATAGCATAAGAACTTGCTACTGTTTTACCTAAAAATATAATCATAATAATTGAAAAAAAGATACTAACTGTTACTTTTATCCAATCATTTTCACTTTTCTTAAATAAACTACCAATCTTACCTAACATATCCATCACCTATTATAAGTATAGTCACAAAAAAAATAGTAATAAAATACTATTCTTTTATCAAACTTAAACTAACTTTCTTTTTATCTAAATCAACACCATCCACATAACAATCAACAATATCTCCAACACTAAATAAATCACTAGGATTCTTAACATACTCTTTAGTTAATTTAGAAATATGAGCAAGTCCATCGTTTTTTAAACCTATATCTATAAATAGACCAAAGTCGACTACATTACGTACTGTTCCTTGTAATTTATCCCCAATTTTTAAATCTTCTATATGTAAGATATCACTTCTTAGAATTGGTTGAGGATAATTATCTCTTAAATCTCTCATAGGCTTTTCTAAAGATTCTATAATATCGCTTAAAGTATATTTATCAATACCAATATCTTTACTAAGACTATCTATATCTAAAGAATTAAGTTTATTAATAAGTTCTTCACTACCTAAATCATTTATACTAAATCCTAAATAATCTAAAAGTTTAATAGTCTTATCATAACTCTCAGGGTGAATTGATGTTTTATCTAAAGGATTATCTCCATCAAGTATTCTTAAGAAACCAACTGACTGCTCATAAACTTTATCTGATATTCCTTTAATGTTATGAAGTTCATCCCTATTTTTAAATTTACCATGACTTTCTCTAAAAGAAATGATATTATCTATTACTTTTTTATTTAAACCAGATACGTATTTTAGGATAGAAGGGCTAGCAGTATTAATATTAACACCAACACCATTAACTGCTTTACTAACAACAAAGTTTAATGATTCATCTAACTTCTTAACAGGTACATCATGTTGATAAAGACCAACCCCTATACTTTTAGGATCTATTTTAACAAGTTCAGATAATGCATCTTGAACACGTCTTCCAATACTAACAGCACTTCTTTTTTCAACAGTCAAATCAGGAAACTCTTCTATTGCAAGTTTACTAGCTGAATATACTGATGCCCCTGCTTCACTTACTATTATATAAGATACATCTCTATTAGCAGATTTAATAGTATCTGCAACAAAAGCTTCACTTTCACGAGATGCTGTACCATTACCGATAGCAATTACGTCTATATTATATTTATCTATAAGCTCAAGTATTTTTTTCTTAGAACCTTCTATATCATTATGAGGTTCAGTAGGATAGATAACAGCAATTTCTAAGACTTTACCAGTCTTATCTAAAACAGCAAGTTTACAACCTGTTCTAAAAGCAGGATCATATCCTAGCACAGTTTTATCTTTTAAAGGAGGAGTAAGTAAAAGTTTCTCTACATTAGTAGAAAAATTATCAATAGCACGTACCTCACCTTTTTCTTTAAGTTCGCTACGAACCTCTCTATCTACACTAGGAAGTATTAAACGTTTAAGACTATCATTAATTGCATCTAGTATTATATCATAACAGAAAGATTCTTTATTCTTAATAACCCTAGTCTCTAAATATTTAACTATCTTTTCTACATCATAATCTAATTTAACAGAAAGTACCCCTTCTTTTTCACCTCTATTAATCGCCAATATTCGATGAGGTTTAATGTATTTAATTGTCTCACTAAACTCATAATAGTTACTATAAGTCTTATCTTCATCAATAGCATTTTTCTTTAACTTACTAACAATTACCCCTTCTTTAAAGATATAACTTCTAATCCATTTACGATAGTAAGCATTATCACTTATCCATTCAGCGATAATATATTTAGCTCCCATAATAGCATCTTCAACAGTCTTTACTTTATCAGAAATATATTTAGAGGCAATAGTATTAATATCTCCTTTAGTAGGACATGACATAATAATCTTGGCAAGAGGCTCTAATCCATTATTAATAGCATCCGTAGCCTTAGTCTTTTTCTTCTCTTTATAAGGACGATATAAATCATCTACTTCCACAAGCTTAGTACACTTCATAATAGATGATTTTAAATCATCAGTAAGTAACCCCTTCTCATCAATTAATCTAATAACATCTTCTTTTCTTTTCATTAAATTAACTTGATACTGATAAACATCATCAATAGACTTAATAACCTCTTCATTTAAAGCTCCAGTCGCTTCTTTACGATATCTTGCAATAAAAGGAATAGTATTGCCTTCCTCTAATAGTTTTAAAACAGTCATAACTTGTTTTTTACTAATATCTAAATCTTTACTAATTTCTTCAATAATTACTTCATTCATATAAATCCTCTTTTCTAACACTATCTATTTTATTACAAATAACAAAATGATAAAAGTAAAAGAGAAATATTTGACGTAAAAAAGAAAAGAATTTCTAATATAATAGAAATTCTCTAAATATAAGTAAAATCAGTTACTCCACTGTTGGTAATAGCAGAATTAGGTATCGTCCAAGTATCTCTTGTTACTAATATTTCTGTTATATTAGTCGTATAATTAAATATTTGATTGTAATTTGTTACATTTGAAGTGTTAAAATTTCTTAAATCTAATTTTTTTAACTCTTCACATCTAAAAAACATTCTTCCTATTAGAATTACTTTTGTAGTATCAAAAGCATCCAAATTCAAAGTGCTTAATTTATTACAATACATAAACATTTCTGCCATATTTGTCACATTTGATGTACTAAAATATTCACCAAAATTTATTTCTTCTATTGACATATATGGATCTGCACTAAACATATCACCTGCAAACATATCCATCATATCAGTAGTCAAACTAGTATCTAAATAACTTAAATCTATTGAAATAGTATTAGAAAAACCAGAAAAATAGTTACTCATATCATAATTAGCAATTATACTACCTTCTCCACCTATTGTTAGTTTATATGTTCCAGAACCTGTTCCATCATCTTCAGCATATGCTATTACACTCCCATTCTGTTTTTCTGATATATCCCAACTCTCTACTACACCTTCTGGTATAACAGTATCTCCTTTTGTTACGATACTTGTTACTTTACTTTTATATTCTGATGAATGAAAATCTGCACTACCTGCTGTTCTCATCATTCTATCTTCCATAGATAAGCCATCTTTACCATAAACATTTATCTTTACAGCAAACT
>CAMMBO010000002.1 GCA_946494435.1 uncultured Mycoplasmatota bacterium | reverse complement strand
TGTTGAATATACTCTACTAGCTGGAGTCTTATCAATTGTAAAGGTAATAGTTGATTCATTATTATTTCTATCAACTGCTTTAATTGTATAAGTTCCTTCTTCAGTATATTTCTTTTCAAATGTTAATTTTGTATTTTTATAATTATCTTTATAAGTTTCAAGTACTTCTTCAGTACCATCTTCTTTTACTAAAGACACTTTCTTTAAACTACCATCACTGATATTTAAAGTTACTTCTTGATAAGTACCATTATTTTCAACTGATACTTCTTCACCACCATTTATAGCAGTACCAGAAACAACTGGATTTACAGTATCTAAATAAATATCTCTATATTTAGAAACATTACCAACTTTATCATAAGCTTTAATATTGTAACGTGTATTATCTCCTTCTTTATCTAAAGTAAATGTATTACCTTCGATAGTTTCAGTTCCACGTCCATCATAATATTGTACTGTCATATATGCAAAATTATCATCTGTAGCTTCAACAGTATATCCTGATGTAATAAATCCATTATTGAAGTTTAATACTGGAATTGTATTATCAATAGTTACACTTGGATATGATGACATATTAACATCTTTTTCTGTTAAATTAACACCAACATTTCCAATAGCATCTGCATAACCATATACTTCAAATGGTAAGATTCCATCGTTTAAGTTCATATCTTCTGTTAGTTTAATATCTGCATAATAAGCATAATGATTATCTTCAGGTCTAGAACTTTGATCACGATATGTAGCAGTAAATTCTTTACCACCTAATTTCACTGTAGGTTCAACACCTAATTTTTCATCAAAGTAAACTAATACACGAACAGTATCCCCATTCTTAGCATATAGTTTACCTACTTCATCTTTAAACTCATTAATATCAGTAACACCTAATGATTTAACTACTGGTGCACTTCCATCATAAGTTACTTGACCATAGTTTTTAGTATTAGTAACATTATCATTATTTAAAGTAATAGGATTACCTGCTTTATCAATAATATTAGTTACTGTAAATGGAATTTCTTTTCCATCTTCTAAATTAGCAACTGAATTATCAATAGTGATATCTGCTACACATACATATTTACCATAATCTGTTTCATTACATTTTTTAAATGTAACACTTTGTGAATTACCTATAGTTAATACAGGTAGTTCAGTTAATTCTTCATCAAAATTAACTTCAACCCTTAATGTTTGACCATTTCTAATAGTCTTACGATTATTTTCATCGCTTAAATTTAGAATGTAAACCCATTTAGGTTCTTCTACATGTTTATCAATTACAAATGTAATTTCTTTAGACTTATTACCAGCTTTATCAGTAACAACAACTGTATAAGTACCTTCTTCCGTTATAGGATCACCTGCATTATAAGGTTTAACAAGTTCTCCATTTTTATGAAGATGTACTGTATCAGGATTAGTATCATCAATAGTAACTTCTACATCAGTATTATAGTATTTACCATCTTCTACTCCTCCAACAACTGGTTTTGTTCTATCAATTGTAAATGTCTTAGATGCCTCATTAAATGCTTTATCAACAACTGTAACAACATAAGTTCCTTCAACATCAAATGTATCAGCATAATCTACTGGATTACCATCAAGTGTTACTGTAGTAGTAACTTCGTTATCATCACTTATTGTTAATGAAACATTATCATTAGTGAAACTATTATTTATAATACCACTAATAACCGGACCCTCGCTATCGTTAAGTATTTTATTAACAGTTTCTAAACGGTTTGCTAAATTATCTTTAGCAGTTCCATTATTTAAGTTAGTTACTAACTCTTCTATTTTCTCATCATCGCGATAATCTATTGATTCTACAATACCATCTCTATTAGTAGAATTAGCAACCATTTCTTCTAATCTTTCAATTAAAGATGTAACATCAATAATATCTTGAACTGCCTCAAGACGTTTATTAAGTTCATCTTTTTGTGATTGATTAGTTACTTTGTCTACAAGGCTAGCTGCATAGTCAACATCACCTTGTGCAAGAGAAGACTCAGCATTTTCAACTGCTCTCAAAGCATCAGCATAATAATCATATTCAACTGTTATTGGCCCATTGTCATTACCACTAGGACCAGTTGTAAATCCAGTGCTATCATAATTACCTAAATTATTTCTAGGTAAAGTGTTTTGATTATTATCACTTTGACTATCTGTTCCATCTGTTAATAGATTACTTTCAGATTCTTCTGAATCAGTATTTCCGTTATCATCAGTATCAGAATCTCCGTCAAGTCTATCTCTTTCCTCTGTCTCTCCTTCCTCAAAATTTTCTTGATTATCAGGATTTGCAAAAACAAATGAACCAAGTCCAATAATCAAGAATAATACTATGATTAAAAGTCCTGCTTTTTTCTTATTCATAATATCCTCTCCTTGTACCTATATTTTAGCATTAAATTTACAAATTGCAACTAAAATTTACACAAAAATTACATATTTCGATAAAAAAAGCCTTAAATTTTAAAAATTCAAAGCTTAAAACAGTCTAAATCTTGTAATTGGCCAAAATCTTATAGCAATTTCCCCCATAATATCTTCCTCTTCAACCAATCCTATTTTTCTACTATCAAGAGAATTATCTCTATTATCACCAAGTACAAAATACATACCTTCTGGAACTGTATTATATCCTAAATCTTGCAAATCAAAATCAGGTGTATCTACATCTTTTAAATATTCTTCAGAATAATATCTACCATTAATATAGACTTCATTATCAATAATAGATATATGATCACCTGGTAATCCTATAACTCTTTTAATTAAATACTTTGTATCTTCATAGGTAAAAGCGATTACATCACCTCTTTTTACATCAGAAAATCTATACTTAGCTTTATTTAATATTAAAACATCTTGATTTTTTAACGTTGGATCCATAGAATCCCCAACTACTTGTGTAACTGATACAACATAAACCATTAAAAATATTAAAATAAATACTATTAAAATAAATTTAACTGAATCTTTTATAAACTCTTTTATAGTTAACCAATCCATAATCATTACCCTTTTCTATATAACATAACAGATAAAATATAGCATAGATTAAAGGGAAAAGCAAATCAAATTATCTCTACATTTGAATATTTTTCTACTACATTACCATACTCACTTATTTCTTTTATAAAACTAGATCTTTCATTATAAGCATATGGACATAATATATACACTTTATTCTTAGTTCTAGTTAATGCTACATAAAATAGTCTTCTCTCTTCTGGATATAAAACTGGTTCTTCTTTGTCTTTTGATAATAAAGAAATCACAGGTTCATCCTTTATCATACTAGGAAAGCCTCTTTTAGCATTAATAGTATTAAGAATTATTACTTGATCAAAACCTAAACCTTTAGATTTATGAATAGTTAAATATGTTATATCTATATTTTTATTATCGCTTAAGATAATATGATCCCCGTCACCTTTTTTAAATAATGATACATCGTAGAAGTAATCTATATCCTTGTTATATCTACCTAGTAAGAGAATCTTATCATAAGGATTTTCTTTATAAATATCTAAAATTATTTCTTTTAAAATCACTTCAATCTTAGCACTATCTAAATTATTATTATAATAATTTATAATAACAGGATTTTTTAAATGTTTTTTAGTAATTAATCTCTTATCTATTTGATAATCATTTTTAGAAATGAAAGTGTATGCTATATCTACAAGCTCTTGACTATTTCTATAAGTATTAATAATCTTTAAAACATCTGCATATCCCATAAGATCATAAAAGTTTGTAAATAAAGACATATCTGCTAAAGAAAATGAATATATTGACTGATAATCATCCCCTACTGCTACTATCTTTGCCTTAAATAAAGTAGAAAGTTCTTTAATAAAATTATATCTTTGATATGAGATATCTTGATATTCATCTACAAATATATAATCATACTCGATTCTTTTAGTTTTAAGTAAAGCTAATTTTTTATAAGCATAATTAATCATATCTTGAAAATCAATTTGATATCTACTATGAATATAATCATTATAATAACAATAAACTTTTCTAATAAATTTTAATTGTTTTACTACTATTTCATTATCAGCACTAGTTATCAATTTATCAAAGTCTTTCAAAGTTAGATTACTAGCTTTAAACTTATTAATAAATAATCTAATTATCTTAGTAGCTTTAAAAAATATTGTATCAGTAGATGTTTCTAAAATTCTAAAATATATCTCACCTAAACTTTTCTCTATTAATGATATATTTCTCTTTTCTAACTCTTCTTCTAATTTATTTATATAGTCAGTACCATCATCATATTCACTATATAATTCTATTAAATCAGTATTGTACTTATGATGAAGTTCCCGTTTCTTTTCAACTAGTCTGTTATAATAATTAATATCATCTAAAGTATAGTTTCCATCTTCATTATATTTAGTAAGTCCATAAAACTCTATATATATTTTTTTACCATTAACATCTATTGTAAAATCAGGAGAATAACTAGCTTTGTTAAAAATATTATATGGATAGACTTCTTCATAATGATATGGAATGTTATTACGATATAGAAAATTAGCAATGCGTGCCTCTCCTAATGATTTAACATATTCCCCATTAATAGTTCTATTATATCTAAGACGTCTATCTATTTTATTTTTAACTACTTCTAAAAGATTATCTTTTTCTTTAAGATATTTCTCTTGCATATAAAACCTATAATATTCTTTAAATGTAGAATAAGAAAAAACTTCATCTTGAAAACTAACTTTTGATTTAAAAGCATCAATAAACTCTTTTAAAAGACTTTTATTTTCAAATACTACTTCTTTAATGTAACTATTAAGTATTGCTATCATTTTATTATCATCTATTATTTGTAAAGGTTTATCTGTTAGTTCTCTTAAAATGTTTATTCCAAGTTTATGAAATGTTAATACTTCTATATTAAGATTAAAGTCATTATTTATTCTAAAAGAAAGTTCATCTTTTGCTTTATTAGTATATGCTAAAACTATTATCTTACGAGGATCTACTCCAAGCTTATCTACTAAGTATTTAACTTTAGCAGCGATCACTGTTGTTTTACCACTTCCTGCTCCTGCAATAACTAAAGAATAATCTTCATCACTAACAATTGCTTTTCTTTGATAAGTATCTAAAAGAATATTAGAATCTATTTCTTTAAACATATTATCAAAATATTCTTTATATGTAATTAAGGCATTATTAATAAAATAAGTATTGTAGTTTTTTATCATAGTATAGCCATTGTTTATAATTTGTAACATTTTATTTTGGTTATCTAAATATAAAAGACTTCTATTACTATTAAATATTTTAAATACATCATGATATCTATCTAAGAATTCATCAAATACTTTTTTAGAAATAAATTTATTCTTAGTAAACAAACTTTCAAATTCAGATAAACAATTAGATACTGCTACACTATAATAATTATTACTATTCATAAGACCACCTACTATAATAATAGTAACATAAAACTATAAATAAACAATTACTTTCTTTATTAATTTAAATATCAAAATTGCATTACCATTTAAAATGACATAGATCTAAAACCTAGCACGTAATAAAGTATCTCTAACTCTTGTTTTAATACCATTTAAAATGACATAGATCTAAAACCCTCATCTTGTGACATATAGAGGTATTCTAGTTTTAATACCATTTAAAATGACATAGATCTAAAACACAATATAATGTATCTATTGCTTTTTCTATTGTTTTAATACCATTTAAAATGACATAGATCTAAAACAATACTATGAATACCAAATAAAGAAAATGCATTTTAATACCATTTAAAATGACATAGATCTAAAACTCCTGATGATATAACTTGATTATAAAAATCTGTTTTAATACCATTTAAAATGACATAGATCTAAAACTCTTTTAGTTTATTAGTATATATGATTCTAGTTTTAATACCATTTAAAATGACATAGATCTAAAACAAAATATAAAATACAAATGATAATATTAATGTTTTAATACCATTTAAAATGACATAGATCTAAAACATTCCTACCTTTGTCATACAAATCTCCTTAGTTTTAATACCATTTAAAATGACATAGATCTAAAACAATAAGCATCTCTTAACAGTGCAGAAAAGAGTTTTAATACCATTTAAAATGACATAAATCTAAAACGGAATAGCATTATTATTTGAAGTTTATAAGTTTTAATACCATTTAAAATGACATAGATCTAAAACTGTTAATACCTTGAGTACTTGTATTACTTTGTTTTAATACCATTTAAAATGACATAGATCTAAAACTTAACAGTTAGTGACTTATTTGAGGACGATGTTTTAATACCATTTAAAATGACATAGATCTAAAACTCCAAGTTGTTATTGTAGGTAACTCATCAGTTTTAATACCATTTAAAATGACATAGATCTAAAACCGTGAAACTTGGCGACTTATGGGATTTGATGTTTTAATACCATTTAAAATGACATAGATCTAAAACAAGTCATCAAGTACAACCTTTTTACCTAAAGTTTTAATACCATTTAAAATGACATAGATCTAAAACCCCTCTTCAGGTGCAGTTCTATAATTTTGAGTTTTAATACCATTTAAAATGACATAGATCTAAAACTTTGTAGTATATTTGTGCAAAAACTCTGCTGTTTTAATACCATTTAAAATGACATAGATCTAAAACGCAAGGAAGCAGTATATTATCAAATGTTAAGTTTTAATACCATTTAAAATGACATAGATCTAAAACTCTACAGAACTATATATGAATTTTTCATATGTTTTAATACCATTTAAAATGACATAGATCTAAAACATTAGGTTATTCTTTTTGCGAGGTGTTGGTGTTTTAATACCATTTAAAATGACATAGATCTAAAACTATAAACTTCAAATAGTAGTGCTATTCCAGGTTTTAATACCATTTAAAATGACATAGATCTAAAACGGTAACTGATTTATCAGCGCCATTTGTAACGTTTTAATACCATTTAAAATGACATAGATCTAAAACTGATTCAAGACTGTTCCAACTGGTAAGGGGGTTTTAATACCATTTAAAATGACATAGATCTAAAACAATAGAACGATATAAGATAAAATTGTATCTGTTTTAATACCATTTAAAATGACATAGATCTAAAACCAAACTGAGGTACATCTACTAAAAGATGTAGTTTTAATACCATTTAAAATGACATAGATCTAAAACAAATTTTTCAAGAAATAAAGGCATGGGAAGGTTTTAATACCATTTAAAATGACATAGATCTAAAACTCAACTGTTAGAAGAACTATTAATTACGTTGTTTTAATACCATTTAAAATGACATAGATCTAAAACTCAAATTTTAAATTATGAAAGTAAATCTTAGTTTTAATACCATTTAAAATGACATAGATCTAAAACACAATATTGGCATCTACTGTTTTAATATAGGTTTTAATACCATTTAAAATGACATAGATCTAAAACCAGGAAAGTGTGGACAAGCTCCAATTGAAAGTTTTAATACCATTTAAAATGACATAGATCTAAAACTATATTAATTTTACCATATTACCAAGAATAGTTTTAATACCATTTAAAATGACATAGATCTAAAACTATCAGGTGTATCAACACCACTTTACTTTTGTTTTAATACCATTTAAAATGACATAGATCTAAAACGGATATAATGCGATATTTCAATCAACTCAGGTTTTAATACCATTTAAAATGACATAGATCTAAAACAGTTGATAAACTCTTCAATACTTGTTCCGTGTTTTAATACCATTTAAAATGACATAGATCTAAAACTAATGTCAGAGTAAACTGTGTATTGGTTGAGTTTTAATACCATTTAAAATGACATAGATCTAAAACATAAACTTACAGACTACAAGCATGACCTTTGTTTTAATACCATTTAAAATGACATAGATCTAAAACCATATTCGACTTTAATTATACAAAACTAGAGTTTTAATACCATTTAAAATGACATAGATCTAAAACACGACAAAACTAAATAAGGCATTGTAAGAGGTTTTAATACCATTTAAAATGACATAGATCTAAAACGAAGAGGGTGGGGAAGACCCAGTAAATAGAGTTTTAATACCATTTAAAATGACATAGATCTAAAACTAAAAGTAGAGTGGTGTAGATACACCTGATGTTTTAATACCATTTAAAATGACATAGATCTAAAACAACAATAAGAATTGCTATTTAATGACCTCTGTTTTAATACCATTTAAAATGACATAGATCTAAAACCTTTGGAACATTTTTAAAGGGTTAGTATAAGTTTTAATACCATTTAAAATGACATAGATCTAAAACCCCTCGGCTGGTGCAGTTCTATAATTTTGAGTTTTAATACCATTTAAAATGACATAGATCTAAAACACGATGTTTGCGTCAACTGTTTTAATGTAAGTTTTAATACCATTTAAAATGACATAGATCTAAAACACTGTATGTAGCCTCGCCTATACCTTAACGGTTTTAATACCATTTAAAATGACATAGATCTAAAACATTGCATTCATCTCGTTAACTCTTTGATTTGTTTTAATACCATTTAAAATGACATAGATCTAAAACAACCCTGATGGACTTCCAAATATTTCAAAGGTTTTAATACCATTTAAAATGACATAGATCTAAAACTCAATGATAGGTTCATAAAAACCTCTTTTCGTTTTAATACCATTTAAAATGACATAGATCTAAAACCACTTTCTTACATTCTATAACAATTTGTTAGTTTTAATACCATTTAAAATGACATAGATCTAAAACTTAGTTTTTGGTGTTTCAACTTTACTAATTGTTTTAATACCATTTAAAATGACATAGATCTAAAACAAGTAAATCCACCTAAATCGTTTATTATCAGTTTTAATACCATTTAAAATGACATAGATCTAAAACGGATCTGATACTATGTATCTTAACTTAAATGTTTTAATACCATTTAAAATGACATAGATCTAAAACTTTTTGAAATTACTATCAGCACCACTTTGAGTTTTAATACCATTTAAAATGACATAGATCTAAAACTCTGCAAATCTCTGAATATCAAGTTTTAAGGTTTTAATACCATTTAAAATGACATAGATCTAAAACCGTTTGGCATTATCTAACGCATACTTATTCGTTTTAATACCATTTAAAATGACATAGATCTAAAACCTCAAATTATTTTAGAAATGTCTTAATTATCATAGAGAAATAATTATTCAAATGGTATTTCATCTATATCAATTTAACTCATTATATCATAAATTCATCCAAGTTTTCATCTATAATAAGCTTTTTCTCATTATTTAATGTTCCTCCATAACATTGTGAATCTATTAATAATATTGATACCTCATTGTATATACTATATTTATATAATTCCTCTAACTCATTTTTTGTTAAATATTGTTTTAAATTAACAAATATAAGTATATCCTTTGTTCCCAAAATATTTTCTATATCTATCAATAGTAATAAATTTTCTATTAAATTCTGCTTAACTTCAATACTAATTTTTAATGATTTTGTAATATTATCAGAATCTGTTTCTGTTTCAATCATCAATGGAATATCTATATTATTTAGTTCTTTCTTATACAGTTTAATAATTTTATTATACTGATTCAATATAGAATCCTTTACTTCTATACTTATATTTTTATTTAGATACTTTATTATGTCATTAGTAATTTTTTTGGAATCAAAATTAAAATCAAAAAAATCAATAAATATTTTAAATTTATTAAAATAATTAATTTCATTATTATTATCATCAGATAAATATATATCATCAACAATATTATTATTGCTAATATTATGCAAATCCCTTACTATTCTATAAAAATAATTTTTATTTTCTACTTCTAAAGCATATACTTCATTTTCTTTTATATCTATATCATTATCTAAATATTTAATTTCTAATTTCATAATATTACTAACCTATCTTCTGTGTTAATTATTTTACTATTACTTTCACCTATTATATATTCAATCTGTGAATATTGTTTTTCTGTAATTGTTAACACTTGTATTATTCCTTTCTTAGGAGCATTTTTTCTTAAACGCTCTAAAAGTAAAACAGATTGTTGATTATTCATTACTATTTTTGAATAAACAGACTCTTGCATCATGATAAAGCCTTCACTTAATAAATACTTTCGAAATTTAATATAATTTTTCTTATCTTTTAAATAGACATTTGGTAAATCAAAAAATACAATTGTTCTCACTACTCTATCCCTCATCATATTCATATCCTTTATATTTTTTTATATCATTAATAGCATCTAATGTATTTTTTACATACATTTTAATAATATCTTTCAAAACATATTTTTTCCCTAAATACTTATATGTATTATTAAATATATTAACGATATCAAGCTTATAAGAACTATCAAATTTTCTTTCTTTATTATAATAAACAAAATTATCAATAATAATTCTAAAAGGTTCCATCATATCACAAGTTAAATTAAACTCATTAAACTCATTTTTATGATGTATTCCTAGTTGAGTTAAATAACCATTACTTACTATTTCTTTATTAAATGTTGATAACAAAACTGCATAACCATAATTTAATGCTGCATTTATATCATTACTATCATTTCTTGAAAAGTTCTTACCAAATAGTTCATTAAAATACACCTTTGCTGCATGACCTTCCCTATTAGTTTTATCACCAATTTTTATTTCATCAATATAGCTTAACAGTAATTTATATTTAGATGATTTTATTTTTTTTAATAACCTTGCTTGATTTAAAATTTTATTCTCTATTATTTTTACCCATAACATATCTTTTGATAATTTTTTCCATTTTATCTGTTCATTTATCTGTTTACTTGTGTTATGCCTTGAATAATAAGAAGAAAGTTCTCCAAACGGATTATGCTTCTCATCACAAAAAATAATATTAATTTTATTATCAGAAAGTTCCTTTAATAAATAAGCAGAAATAGATACAGATATTGAATCTACAATAATAGTATCTATTTCTGACAAATGAATAAATTTTTCTTCACTTTCCTGCTTTACTACTAGAAATCTATTTTTATAACTTATTTTGGATTGCTTTGTTATAACTACAGTTCTAAAACTCATAAAAAGATTCCTTTATACCAGTTACAGATTTATTAAATATAACTCCTGTAGTAACATTATTTCCAGACAATCTACCAATTCTATCTCCTAAATTATAAGAAGATAAATTGGCATTTACACTATTGCAATGGAAAAGTTTAAACAATTCAACTATTATTCTTTTTTTATCTTGTAAAGTTAATTCAAATAAATCTAACTTTTCTCTAATTCGTGTAATTTCTTTTGCAAATAAAGGATATTCATTTTCTAAAGATAATAAATAATTTACAATATCATCACTATATTTTATCGCTTCCATTTCATAATCCTTATTATTATTTAATATATATTCTAATGCCTTCTTCCACTTTATCATATATTCCTTTCTTATTTTCAATTGTCTTGCATTAGATAACTCACAATTCTTATGACTCACACTAAAGCCTTTTAAGTATATATTTTGATTTTTATATATAATTTCTGTTTCATACGGAATATTATCTTTTAATATAGTTATATCTTCATTTTCTTTTAAATTTAAATGTTCTTTAATAAATTTTGACTTTGATAGTTTATCCTTTTTAGATATTACCGCTACACTCATAGGAATACCTATTAATTTCTTTTTACCTTTATATTGTACTAAACACAAATATGCAGTTTCCATATTTGAATAACCTCCATATAAATCAACTGACATATTTTCTTTAATTGCAATATTACCTTTCCCTTTTGGATAAATAGTTTCTTTAAAAAACTTTCCACTTCTAATTTCTGTCTTTCTACTTACTAAAATATCATTTCTATATAAAGTATCTTCTACTATTTTATTAAACTCATGAGCATCAAACAACACTTCCCCTGTCTTTTCATCTACTAGACTATCAATAATATCATTTACTATATCACTAGCATTATCATCTAAACTATTAATAACATATCCATATTTTAAAGACTTATATTGCCCCAATTCTCTTAATCTATTGTTTAACTCTTTTACCATTTCAAAATTAATATTTTTCTTCATATACTTTTCTTTATATTCACCTAAAACGGCTGCTAAATAGGCATCATGGGCATGGTGATAATCATTGATATCCCTAAATTTAAATAAATCATATCTTTCGCGATAATTATGAGATAAATTGGCTTTTAAATAAACAACTTTTGTATTTTTATAATAATTATTTAAAATATTGGCAACATGTTTTGCAATTTGTCTAGTTTCTACTAATTGTCGATTAATAAAACCTGCTATATCTTCATCACTATATTTATCTCTAACTAAATTATGAAACTTTTTAGGAGACATTAATCCAATTTTCTTTAATCTTGTCCACCATTTTTTATTAACTTCACTTCTAAATTTACTTGGCAATACATAATTAGCAGCTTTTTCCTGATTATACTCTCTAATTACTAAAGCTTTATTATCAATAGAATCATCTTTAATTAAAGTTCTTGGAATAATATGATCTATTTCATAAGAATCTAAATCTTCTATATTTAATGGTCTACCACTATATAGACATTTACCTTCTTGAATAAAATATAAGAATAATTTCTGGTTATTTATCTCATGTTCATTTAACTCTCTCATTAGTTTATTATAATTATCAATTTCTTTAGATTGATTTTTATATAGATCTTGCAAATATTTCTTTCTATCATCTTTACGTTTTTTCTCTTCTTCACTTCTAGCCATTTCAATCATAATATTTTTAGGATCATAGCCCATGTAATTAACTATTTCATCAACTATTTTTAAAGCTTGGTAAATTCCCTTTTTAGTAGCAGGTGAAGTAGCAAGTAAATCTACAACTTCATAACTTAATTTATCATTACCTTTTACATTATTATGCTCTTTTATCATTTGTTGAAAGTTATACTTATCATTATTAATAATTTGCATAAAATTTTCATCTGTTTCTTGCATTAAATCTATGATAGATTTATAGGTTTCTGTTTCTTTATCTTTATAATATTTAGTAGACAATAATTTTTTAGATAAATTACCCCATCCACTATATTTCTTTGTTAAAATAGCTTTTATCTTTTTATCAGATAAGTTCTTATAAGCATCTCTAACTTTATTTTCTAAAATATCTTTATCATCAAAAATAGTAACCCATTCAATAATTTGATCTGCATCTTCTTCGGTATAATTTGTGTTTTCAAATATTCCACTTGGACCAAAGAAATCATAATATGATTGAAGATTGTTAGCAAATTTATTATCAGCAGAATAACCTCTTACAGTAAATTCATCATACATTTCAAAATCATTTTGATTACGTAAATAATCTATAAACTTTTTATTAGTAATAGTACCACTTGTCTTTTCAAATAATTCTTTAATAATTTTTTGTTGTTGTTCATTTGTTAAAGTTTTATCATTTACTTTAATCTGTTTTAACTCATTTAATACTTTGTATCTTGAATAATAAATAGAATTATTAGGTAAAGCATATTCATCTAATAAATATGTACAATGAGATATCATTCTTTTTATAAATTTTTCTGCTGTTTTTTCTTTATCTATTACTTCATCAAAATTATATGGTGTAATCCTAACATTATCAACTTTTCTTTCCATCCATGCAAATTTACTTTGTTTATCAGATACTAATGGTCCTACATAATAAGGAATTTTAAATTCTAATAGTTTTACTATTCTATATATATCATCATCTGTTTTATTTAATAGAAATGGATAATACTTGCCTTGATTCTCTATAATTTTAATTAATTCATCTTTATTTAATTGATATGGGTATTTACCATTTTCTGTATCAGTAATTCGAGGTAGAAAATCTCCATTATCCATTCTGTTTACCATTTCTAGTTCATATTGATTTTTATATTTTTGTTCTATATTAGAATCAAATAACTTTTCTAATAATTTTTTTAATTCCCTTATAAATTCTTCATTAGTTATCTTATTAGTAATATATCTATCATACAAACACAAGTCTTTTTTAGTTCTAAATAACTTATTATATAACTCTCTATTATTATCAAATAATTCTTTTAATAATTTTAAATCCTTTCTATGTTGATTGTATCTTTGTACCATTAATTCAGAAATACTAGAGTTATTGCTTCCTTTAAATAATCTTTTTAAAAAGATAGTATCATATAATTCTTTTAATAATTCTAAAGACTCTAATTTATCACCAATTAAATTTTCTAATTCATTATATTTATCATCATAATCTGTACCATTAAAATTAATTTCCATTTTTGCATCTTCATCTTCAAGCATAAATAACTTATTAACACTAAATTTATTACCTACTAAAGCTTTACCTAATTCTGTTGAAAATTGTTTATTAGTAATATTTAGAAAAGCTTCTTTAATACCAACCTTAATATCATTTTTAGATGGATTTAATAATAAGCTTGATAAATTATCTAATTCTATCAAATTTTCATAATCTTCTGGAATCTCTAATTTTGCTATATTATTTTGTAAAGAGTCTAAAAATTCTTTTAACTTTTCTTTTAAATTTAAATTATTAACATTAAAAGAAGAATTACCATATAAAAAGTTCCCTCTATATTTTACTATATGATGAATTGCTAAATAAACTAACCTTATATCTTCTTTTGAAGAGTCTTTAATTAATCTATCTCTTAAATGATATATAGTTTTATAGTTATCATTGTATTTTTTTATTAATTCTTTTTCCTCTTTTGCTAATTTAATTTTTTTATTTTGATTATCTATTTCATTATATTTAGATTCCTGTAATTTCTGAAAAAAATCTTTATCAACTTTATTTATTTCATCGCAAAACTCTTCTTGTAAAAGTTTAATTCTATATCTTCTTCTATCATATCTACGCCTAGTACTTCTAAAATTTCTTCTTTCTGATGCTGTTTTAGCTTCTTCAAAAAGTCTTACTCCCCATAAAGCTTTATTCCCTTTTCTAATTATTTTAAAATTTTCATCATCTACTACAGCCCAACCTACTGATGTTGTACCAATATCTAGACCAATATTATATTTTTTCACTATTGACATACCTCCTACTTCTATGATACTATGTAATTGTCTTAATACCATTTAAGATGACATAGAGAGTTAAAATAAAGGTTTTACCCTAAATGCTCACTTATGTGTTCAACTGCTTAGGCAGTTTTTTATTTTTATTAACTCTTAGTTAAATCATATCATATAATTAAAATAATGCAAGAAAAAAAACATAGATTTCTTTGACATACAGTCAAGTCTATGTTTTTTTACTATTTATCTAAATCAATAAGTTCATATTCACGGTTACCTACGCCTAAGTCGTAAGCAGCTTCTATAGTATGAACACCATGACGTGATTCAATTCGCTCTATTAATTTATCTCTACCAGAGTCATTTGAATTATATACTAAATCTAAACAAGCTTGATCTACTGCTACAGGGTCAAGAGATGCAAGTATTCCAATATCCTTCATACAAGGGTCTGATGCATTGCCATCACAGTCACAATCAACAGAAATGTTTTTCATAACATTAATGTAAACGGCATTACCTTTAAAATAATCTACTATAGAACTAGCAGCATCTGCCATTGCTTCTAAGAATTTATCTTGTTCTGGTAAGTTATCCCATAGTTTTGTTTGGTCAGTTTCCTTTCCTGCTGTATGAATTAATGTTTTACCAGCACTTGAAGCACAACCAATAGATAATTGTTTTAAAGCTCCACCATATCCTCCCATAGCATGTCCTTTAAAATGAGATAAAACAAGTAGAGAATCATACTTTGCTAAGTCTTTTCCTACATAGTTTTTCTTTAAGACTTTACCACTTGGAATATCTAGTTCCATATCAGGTCCTTCTCTATCTAATAAATCAAATGGAAAATATTTCTCCCACTCATGTTCTTTAATTAATTCAAGATGTTTTTCTGTAGAGTTTCTAGCACCTTCATAAGCAGTATTACATTCTACTACTGTACCACTAACATAATTAATAACATCTTTAACAAACTCTGGTCTTAGGTAGTTCTTATTACCTTTCTCTCCAGAATGCATTTTAACTGCAACATTTCCTTCTAATTTCTTTCCAATAGCATTATATGCCTTAATAATATTTTCAGGAGTTATCTACTTAATAAAATATACTTTTGATTTTTCCATATTTTTTCCTCCCTTAATTAATATAAATATCTTTTATTTTATTATACAATAATTCTGCTAATTTTTTATGACTTTCTTCTGTTAAATGAACTCCATCTATACCAACATCTAAACCATCATTATTTAGGAAATAACAGTTATATTTTTTCGCAAGATTTTCATATATTGTATTTAATTGTTTTGATTTTTCAGTTGCTCCTAAGTATTTATTATCTTTCTTACAGTACTCTGTATATTCATTTATAACTGGTGGTGTCACTATCAATAATTTAGGATAACTTTCCTTAAATTGAGACTTTCTATTTAAAATAGTTTTAATAAAATACTCTTCTAATATTTTACCAATTTCTAAAGCTGACTTATTATACGTATTTTTTAACTCATTAGTGCCTAGCATTAGTATAACCAAATCTATTGGATCATGTGTATCTAAACAAGGTATTAAATATTCATAACCATTTTTCCCTTCCTTACCAGGTCTTAAATCATTGGATATTAAGGTTCTACTATTTAACCCTTCTTCTATTATTTCAAAATTATTTCCTAAAAGATTTGCTAAAACTTTAGTCCATCTTTTATCATTGCCATATCTTAGATGATTACTAGAAGAAATGTATCCCCAGGTATTAGAATCACCATAGCATAAAATTCTAACTTGTTGCATTGTTTATTCTCCTAACTTTTCATATTCTTCATCTTTAACTTTCTCTCACCATTCATTAGATGCATTTTCTCCATTTTACAAACTTCCAAAGAATTTTCCTTGGCACAAATCTAAATTATTTTTGACAACTTAGTAGTGTATCATTAAAACGTCAATGTGAATATTAATAATATCTTCTTTTTTTTAAAGAATATTCACCTTTTTCACGATTTTGAGCATATTCTAATAATTCTTCTTTAGATACTTCGTGGAATTGAGATTCCGATTTACAGCCATTTACTTTTTCACCCATATAAATTAAATATTGTCTTTTTCGATTTAATTCTTCTTTTAATACATCTAACATTGACATATCAGTATAAAATTCTGTTCCATACATATATACATATGAATCTCTTTCTTTGTAAAAAGGTTGAAATGCATCGTATATTATTCTTTTCTCTTCGATTATAAATGAACCAAGAATATTTTCTTTAGAATCAGAGATTTTTAAACCACCACTAGATCTAAAAGATTCACTTTTTAATCTTCCATATCCAGCAATAAAGTTTCCATATTTCATATCAATAAGATGATCAGAATTTTTTAATTGTTCTAATAATTCAGGTGAAACTTGCTTTAATCTAAAAGAAAAATTATATTTTTTTAAATGCTCTAATACAGGTGTGTTTTGTCTAATTCTTATTAATTCATAATTTATAATATTGTTTTTAATTATCTCTTTCATACCATAATCCTCCATAAAATTAGATATATTATACTCTTTGTTTTCTAAATATGTCAATATTTTACATTAGCAGGAATAGTGATAACCATACCAGGTTTTAAGCTAACAGCATCCTTACCTTCTTCTTGATACCATCCTTCACCACTAACACAGATAAGAATTTGTCCTCCTCCACTTTTAGAATGATGAATATGCCAGTTATTACGACAAGCTGGTTCAAATGTTACATTTGCAATAAATAGACTTGTTTTTTTAGGATCAGTTAAAGGATTTAAATAACTTTTACCAATAAAGTATTTTGCAAAAGCAGTATTCTCTTCTCCTAAACCAAAGTCTCCTCCTTTTTTAATATCACTCATTATTTATCTTCTCCTTTCTCAGTTATATTTTTAATTAAATTAATTGCATTTAAACTTCTAGGAAAACCTAGATATGGAACTAAATTCTTTACTACTTCCACTAACAACTCTTTACTATTTCCTAATGCCAAATTAGCATATATATGAGATGAAAGTTGAGGTACTACATCCTGAAATGATGCTAGAGTTGCAAAAGTAATTAGTTCTCTTTCTTTATTACTTAAATATTTCCTAGTATAAAAGTCTCCAAAACAATAACTTGCTAGATAATCCCAAATAAATTTAAAATCTTCGCTTTCATCATTTCTTGATCTATCTATATTTTCTTTACCAAAAAGATTATACTGTGTTTCTAATCCTTTAGAATATCTATTATCATTATTAGTAGTAGAAGCATCTTCTGTTTTACCTAAAACTTCTTCTGTTATTACAAGGAATGGATAAACTTTACCATAACCTAGATATGGAACTGTCTGATATACTGCTTCTTTCAAAGACTCTTTATCTACATGATTTACTGCTTCCATTAACTTATCTTTAAATATTTCTTTACTATTAGTAGATATTAAAGCTGGTAATAAAGTAAGATACTTACTTCTATCATCTATATTAGTTTTAATATCATTATTTATAAAATTATTAACAATATAATCTACTTCCATTACTTACTAGCCTCCTCTATAAATTTATTAATAACACTACTATCTGTTACTAACTTATTGCCATCAAACTTTAATACTAATTCATTAGTAACATTAGAACAGTACTTCTTAATATCATCAATAGTATGTCCTAACCATCCTCCATTAGTAACTATTGGCATAATAGTTTTATCTTTTAAATCATACCTTTCTAAGAATGCATGAACAACAGGCGCATATGTTTAACCGCTGCTTAGAGTTGCCAAGATAATAGTATCATAGTTATCTAAGTTAATATTAATATCTTCTATTTCTCTTAAAGTATTACTATTAACCTCTTCTTGTCCTAAATCTACTACTACATCATAGTTAGTAGAATAAGGAGTTTTAGGTTTAATTTCATAAACATCTGCATCTACTTTTTCTTTTATCATATCAACAATACTTTTAGTATTACCAGAATATGAATAATAAACAATCGCTTTCTTCATAAATATACCTTCTTTCTTACAAGATAATTTTACTACTTAGACTTAACTCCAAGTCAAGAGCAAATTACTTAGTTTCTTTATCTATCCAATCTAAATAATCTTTACTTGGACTAGTTAAAGGAAATATAGCATATTCAAACACTTCATAACTATGAATTTCTTTAATTACTTTATAAACTTCATTAACTAAAGACTCTTTAGTCTTCATAAAAACTAAGTATTCTTTATCACTTTCAAATATATTATATAAAATTTTACGAAATTTAAAAAGATGCTAAACAGTTTTCTTATAAACTAAACAAGCATCTTTTTCTCTCTTTGGATCTATACTAGTATATGGATCTTCATAATAATTAATAGATTTAAAATAATAATAGTTAAATTCATCCAAAGGAAATACCTCATCCCTTATCTCTTTATTAAATATACCATTGGAATAGCACTCATCAAGTATTGTATAAATATAACCTATAATAATTATTCCATTATCATTAAGATTATCTTTAAATGACATTATATAATTTTTAAAGGCTTCTAGTGGTAATTTTCTTTGTAAATAGGCAGTCTCACAAATTGTATTTTTTAAAAACATAGAAGAAGCATATTGAATTATATTAGAAAAATACATTAAATCATAATTTTTTGCCAATGCTAGTTCTTTAATATCTTTATTTATAAAAGTTATTTTAATATTTTTAGAAACTTCTTTAAGTTTTTCAAAGTTATCATCATCTAAATATGATACTGTATGTTCTAAAGTATCTCTAAAATATTCATCACTAGTAAATAATTTAGCACCTTCTCTAATAGATAAAAATTTATGCTTACTATATAGATTAGCCCAAAACTTATAACTATTTCCTTTTAAATTAGGTGCAATTTTATCAAATATTCTTATATCAAAAGGTTTTATTAAACGATTCACAAATATAGTATAATTATCAGTACCGCGATAGCAAAAATAATCTAAATATTCTTCTTTAGTTAGATTAGCATCAAGTGCTGCTTTTTTAAGATAAAAAAGATATTCTGTTAAAGGATTAATATCAAAAGCAGTAACACTACTCGCTCCTCTTAAATACATATCAAAAACTTGATCAGATGAACCTAAAACACTAAGACAATCTTTATCTTTAAAATTAAAATGACTAAACATTCCATTAATATTTTCTGTAGTAAATGGATATATCATATCAAAGATATCATCATTTTCTCTAAAAAATGATGGTATTTTTATCAAATAATTAGCTCTTTTTATATCATCTTTTATTTTAGACATATAATCAACTCCGTGCTAGTTATAATATCACTAATGTATCAAAAAGTAAAGTGTCATAAAAAACGATATTTTACCAGTTTTTTCCAATTAATATCAAAAGAAAAACTAGTCTTGGAAATGTCCAAATCTAGCCTTTTCTTCATAACATATATTTAATAAATCTAAGTCTTTAATAATATTTTTAAGTGTACACTCAAGATATAATGTTTCATCTGGTTCAATATAACCTTTATCACTATCTATATATATTGATAAAGGTTTATCTATTCCAATTGCATAACTAATGACTACTTCACACCAAGCTAAGTTATATTTTTTTAGATAATCTTTAGCGATTAATCTTGCTTTATAAGCAGCACTTCTATCTACCTTAGTAGGATCTTTTCCAGAAAAAGCACCACCACCTACTCTTGCAAATGAGTGATAAGAATCAACTACTATCTTTCTTCCAGTAAGACCAGAATCTCCTTCAAATCCACCTATTTCAAATTTTCCTGTAGGATTAATTAAAAACTCTTCTATTTCAATATCATAATCTTTACATATATTAATACATGCCTCTTTTATTAAATTATCTGTAAAGTCACGATGTTCTTCATCATTTTGATAAGAAATAGTAAAATATTTTATTTTCTTTAACTTCATCTTATCATCATAATAACCTGTTATCTCTGCTTTACCATCACTTCTTAAATATGGACAGTTTAGTCTTTCTTCATCATACCATTTACTAAATCTTTGAAGGATTACCATAGCAGTAGGAAGTAGTTCTTTAGTATCGTTAACTGCATAACCAAACATCATCCCTTGATCCCCTGCTCCACCTACTTCATCATTAGTACCCATAGCAATATCAGGACTTTGCTTACCTAAATTATTAATTATTTCATAGTTAGTATCATATCCAACACTAGCTAAAACTCTTTTAACAACACTTTCTATATCAACATCTCTTTTACTAGTAACTTCTCCTGTTATAAAGATTTTACCTTTACCACCCATTACTTCTATACCACATCTAGAATGTTTATCTTCTTTTAAATATGCATCAAGTAAAGCATCACTAATTTGATCACATACTTTATCAGGATGACCCCTAAATACTATTTCATTTGTATATAATCTCATAACATCACAACCTTCTAATAATAGTATAGCATCGATAACTAAAATGGAAACTATCAATTTAGTTTTATGTTATTCTTATCTAACCATTCCTCTATTATAGACTGATAATAGAAAGAAGAAACATTCATATATTCATCTTGTAAATCATATTTTTTTAAAACATCATTAAACTTATCAATATAATTATGATTTCTTAAAGTATCAAATAACTCTTTTCTTATTTTTGTATCAATAATACAATTCTTAACATAGAATCTCATTATTTCAATATGATTAATTTCTTCATATGAAGGTAATTCATAAATATTAAGTTCTTCATAGCTAGGAAATATTAAATTATTTTTCTCTTCCAAAGTCATTTTATCAAAGTCTTTAATCTGTCTTTCTATATATTTGTGTGGATTAACTATCTCCATAGTATCTATTTTTAAATAATATGTCCTACCTTTTCTAATTGTTCTTAAAAAATCTACTAAATTAATTTTTTTCATATTTATTACTCAACTTCATAGCCATTCTTAATCGCTAAAATTCGTCCTTTTAATAATTCATTATCACTGTCTATATCATAATTTCTATAATCATATATATCTTCTTTCTCATATCCAGGAGTAAAATAATATTCAGAATATCCTAATTTATCAGTCTCTTCTACTATTTTTTTTAAATCAAAATCACTCATATCATCAAGCATACTTAATCCTTCTCCTTTAGATACAAAAGGATACATAACAACATCAAACATATTTATCCTTTTTGAACCTAGAAATATTATATGAAAAGTTGTAGTTGATCCATAATCATATTCCATTTCTAAAGTATCTTTCTCTTTTAATTTTAAATCACTTAATTTAGTCTTAGTTGCATCAATATTTTTTTCATCATCAAAAGGAAATTCATCATCAACTATACAATCATAACGCACTTTTTTATACTTTATATTATATAAATGATATGCTAGTGAATTAAAAGATGCAAGTATAGTATAAGCTAAATCTGCTACCGTCATTCTATCATGTATCTCTATTTCTCTCCATATTTTATCTTCTAACCCATCAATTCCTACTCTAAAAGTTAATATTTTATCCATCATAAACACCTCTATAATATTTTATTTAAGCATTCTTCCCACAACATTTTTTATATTTCTTTCCACTTCCACATGGACATGGATCATTCCTACCTACTTTTTTCTCTTTAGGCATAGAATTAACTTCTTTTTTAGAATAACCATTATATACCCATATAGGCAAAGTATTTTTATAATTATTTATTATTTCTATTATATTTTTATAATCTTTATCAGTATATTTAATATTGTATTCTTTAAACATACTTTTAACAAAGTCATTTGCAAAAAGATTCATATGTATAGTAGTAATCAAAGACATTGATAACTCTTTAGCATATTTACTAGATAAATTATCAATATATGATGATAATTCTGAATTAAAACTAGTAAAATTAATATAGTCAAAATCACTATTAATATCTACCTTCTTATATTTTTTAAAAGCTTTTTTCTGAGGTATAATGACTTTTTTCATAATTTCATCAATACTATCAAATATAGAGTAATATTCACCAACGACATTGAACTTTACTTTCTTTATTTGTTCATCTAATTCATCAAGTGTATAATCGATATCATGATATATTTTTAATAATTCTTGTAACTTCTTTCTTTCAATAACACCGTTATAAAAAATATATATATTTAGAATGTGTTCAATACCATTTTGAAACATCCCACCATCACCTAAATACTCGTCTATATTATTTATACTTTCTTTTATCTCATCAGGTATAATTACTTTAAAATTATCTTTATCTTTATATAGATAAGCATAACCATTTATAATAAAACTAGTAACTGTCGCATTTCCATTATATTCTTTACCATCTAATGCTAATAATTCAATCATATCATCATCATTATCTATAGTTAAATATCCTTCATTACAAAAATCATCTACTATTATCTCATCTAAGGAAGATACATCATCAATATTATATGTATCTTTAAATTCTTCTTTAGCATTATCTGTTAATTGTTTTAAGCATGACTTTATACTACTATTATTAGGTTTTTCTTTTAAGACTAAATTAAGGGCTAAAATCTCATCTTGTGTATTCCCACCATTTTCCCAATATCTTAAATCATCATAGTAATCAATTAGTATATCATCTAATCTACTACTATCTTTCTTACTTAAACCTACTTCACTTACAAAATCATCTAAAATATCATCAAGACTTCTTTCTTTTAAAAGTACTTTTGATATTATTAAAGATAATGTTTCTTTATAAGGCTTTTTTATAATTTTACTAACTTCTTCTATTAGCATAAGGATACTCATCATATATGTTACTATATCATCCAAATCTCTTTTAATATAAACTCTATCATCAATAGATTCTTCATATAAATTTTTATAAGGAGTATCAATAAGCCAAAAATATTCTTTATTATTAATTTTCTTAATACTTACAGCAGTGTCTATTTCTTCTAATAACTCATCCTTAGCAAAGTATCCATAAAAGTCATCTTCATAATGATTATATACTAAATCAGTTGGTACTAATCCATTACTAAAGAACAAAGCCATTATTCTTGTTAATATTTCTCCTTTTAAGGAATTTCCTTTTATAGTAGAATCTACTTCCTTTAAATATATCTTTTTTAAATCTGTTGGTAATAAATATTTAACTTCAGTTTTATCATAATATGAATAACAAAAACCACTATATAAGAAAAGCTCTGACATATTAGTAACATCTTCATTATTAGATAATTTATCTAAAATAACATATTGCTTATAAGAAGCATTTCTTATTATTTCTTTATAACTTTCTATAATATTTTTTTCTAAATATTCTATTTTACTATTAAGACTCTTTTTAAAAAAGGAATCTTCATCATCATAATAAACAGATGCTATTACATCAATTTGTTCTTCATCTAAAGCCTTTAAAAAGTCTTTTAAATCTCCATCTACTTTATTTTCTAATATTAAATCTGAAGAGTTATACTCTTCTCCAACGCTTTCAATATTTGGTAATATTTCACTTAAATCAAATTCTTTTTCCATAATCTTTTCTTCTATTTTAATTTACTAAATTCATTATTAGAATACCCATTATATATCCATATAGGTATATCATCTTTATAAATATCTATAATACTTAATAATTCTTTAAACAAAGATTCTTTAATCTTTATTTTATTACTTTTAAAGAAATATCTTAAAAAAGGTATATATGGCTCATTTATACTAATTAATATTATTATTGAGGCTTCTAACTCTTTTAAAAGATAATCTTTAATTTTCAACTTATCTAAAAGAGTATCTATCTTTAAAGATAAAGTATCTATTATAGTAAAGTATTTCAAATCATCATTACTTAATACTTTATATTTATTTAAAAGTTTCTTATAAGGTATTACTTTAGATTCTGCTAAATTTTCTTGTAAGAAAGGTATATAATAAGAATCTCCTGCAATCTTTAAACCCACCTGTTCTATTGTATCATCCATCTCTTTTAGAGTATAGTCTAGATTATGATTATCTTTAAGCATCTCTTTTAGTTTTTGTTTTTCTATAACTCCATTATATAGAACATATAAATTAACATAATCATCATCAGTTAGTGTTTCATCTTTAGGATATTTATACACATAATCCATAATCATTTCTTTAACATCGTTTGGTATTAATACTTTATATTTATTTTTCTCTTTATAAAGAAAACAATACTTACAACAAATAAACTCTGTAATACTAGGATCATAGTCATATTCCATATTCTCATGATTTAAAATATTTTTTAAATATTCCATATCATATTCTTCATTTTCTAAATCAAGCTTTAAATATCTTAAAGACAAGTCTCTAATCTTTTCCATAGTTTTAAAATTAAGATCTTTTAATAAATAATTACTAATATCTTCATTTAAACACTTTAAGTATGATAATAATGTTTTATCTTTAGGTTTTTTAACTATTAAAAGTTTAAGGGCAAACTCTTCTCTATTATTTATGCCACCTTTTTCCCAAAATCTAATATAATCATAACGTTCACCAATTATTATAGAAAGATCTTCTTCTTTATCTTTATTTAAATTATATTTAGAAACAAATTCATTAATTATCTCATTAACTCCTTTTTCTCTTGCTAGTAAAGTAGTAATAGCGAAGGGATAGAAAGAATCTATATCAACATTATCTAAAAGCCCTAAAATATCCGTAAAAAGAGTTGATAATATAAATGTATAACTATTATAACTTTCAAAAGTTCTTTTAACATAGTTTATATCATCCAAAAATTCTTCATACGAGTTATCATAAGGAACACTATCATACCAAAAGTATTCTCTATCATTTATTTTCTTAATAGAGAAACCTGAAGTAGGATTTAACTCTTTAAATAAATCTTTTGGTACTAATCCAAAGTTAAGAAAAAGGGCCATTAATTTATTATTATCATCTTTTAAATCATCTTCTGTTATTGTTATACTTTCTCGTAGATTATCTAAATATATAATATCCAAGTCAAAAGGTAAAATATACTTTATCTTATTATCATCTTTATAAGCATAGACAAAACCTCCTAAAAGAAGAACTGAATCAATTACTATATTATCTTCAAAAGACATAATACTATCTAAAGACTCATTAATACTTGGATCATCAAACTCTAATATTTTTACAAACGTAGCCTTTATCTTTTTATCTAACATATCTATCTGCTTATTTAAACTCTTATTCTTAGTGTCATTATCAAAATAAATACTTTTTAAAACATTAAATTGTTCTTCATCTAAAGACTTTAGAATATCTGCTATACTACCATTTACTTTTTTATTTAATATCAACTTTTCTAAAGTAGAGCTATTCGCTACTTTTAATATTCTTTGTTGAATTTTTTCAAACTCACTATCACTCATATTTACTCCTATTTTCCGCAACATTTTTTATATTTTTTGCCAGATCCACATGGGCAAGGATCATTTCTACCCACTTTTTTCTCCTTAGGCATAGAATTAACTTCTCTTTTTGTATAACCATTATATATCCATATAGGTATATCATTTTTATACTTATCAATAATATTATATACATTTTCAAATTGTTTTTTTGTTAAACTAAAATTATTTTCATGACATAATTCTTTTAAAAATTCTTCACTATAGATATTAGCATTTAATAATATAAGTAAAGTCCCTAAAAAATACTCTTTTCTCACTTTATTCACATCTAATGTATTTAAATAAGAATTTAACTCTTCTTTTAATTCATACATCTTATGATTAGCTTTATCTACTTCTAAACCTAAACCTTTATATTTTTTAAAAGACTTCTTTTTAGGTAATATTTCTTTTTCAATTATATTAGGTATATCATCAACAATAGTATAATAATTATCTATCATAAAATAATTATTCCTTAAAACAATTTCATCTAACTCTTCTATAAATAAATCAATACCTTCTTTTTCTTTTAAAATATCTTTTAATACATCCTTTTCAATCACTCCATTTATAACAAGATAAGAAGTAACTACAATATCATCTAAAGGCATAATTAAAGGTTCATTATCCATAGTTCCTGCTCTTAACATACCTTTTATTTCATGAGGAATAGATACTTTAACTATATCACCATCTCTATATAGAGAAATAATTCCATTAAGAACTCCTTCAGTAACATGAATATTTCCATTAAATTCTTTATTATCACATTCTAATACTTCATCTACTACCTCTTCTTTTTCAAGTTCTTTTAAATAAATATTATTAGCATAAGTTAGCAACATATCCTCTAGGTCTTTTCTATTACTAAAAGAGTAATTATCACTTAAATAATCAAGTGCTCTATCAGTTAAATTTTCAATATAACTAGGTAGAGAATCATCATCAAGTTTTTTATCTAGAATAAACCTATCTAAAGAGACTTCATCAATTGTTTTTCCACCACAGTTCCAAAATCTAATAGAATTAAAATTAGTATAAATTATATTAGATATTTCATCTATCTTTTTCATACTAACATTATAATTATTTTTAATATCTTCTATTATTTCATCTGCAGTTCTAAGATTAGTAACAACAATAGAACATAATTTATAAGTTATATCATCACTACCTTCTAATATCTTACTAATCTCCTTTAAGATATCACATATTTTATTGGCATAGTAACCATAACTATCACGTGTTCTTTTAAACCAGATAATGTCCTTTAAATCTCCAAAGTTTCCTTCAGTATAGGAAATATTTTTATCTAAATAATATATTTCATCATCAGCTTTAGCTTTAGCTTTTAAAATATTATACTCATTTTCTTCTAATAGTTTATCCACCTCATTCTTAGTCATTAAATTATATAAATCATTTGAAAATAAACTCAACACTATATATTTAGGAACAATTCCCATATTTAACATTAAATCATTAGTTAAAGATAAAATTTCAAGTTCTAATTTATGCTTTTTATAGTCTTTAGTAATCTCTTTATCATATATTTTTTTAACATCATCTGCTATAAAGATATCACCTTCATCATTAACAAAGGCAAAACCTGCTACAATAAATATATGAGAATATCCACCATGTTCACCTTTTTTTATCATATTATCAAAGGCATCAAGATTATCAATACCAACATGATCAAAGATATTCTTAATATTTTCTTTAATCGCTTTACTTAACATATCTACTTTCGTTTTATGACTAAGTTTTTTTATCTCACTTTTAGTTTTTGCATAATATAGATACATCAAGTCTTCTAATTGTTCATCACTATAATATTTTAAAATATCTTCCAAATTTCCTTTAGCTTTCTCATCAATACAAAAGAACTCTAAATCATGATTATCTTTTATTTCATGTAATCTTATAAACAAACTATCATTCATACAACAAAATTCCCCTTCATATTAATTTTAATAAATTTTTCTATAAATAACAAGTTATTTTCTTGATAACCACACTTTTTATTTTCAAATAGTAAACTCTTAACTTCTTGTAACTCTTTTGACTTAACAAGTTCTAATTTATGAAGTCTATTATTACCAACACTAACACTAGGTTTAGTATTAAAGTAACTTTTCCCATCATAAAGAAATAATTTAATATTACTATATTTATTATTTAGTTTATCTGCTATTAACAATCCTTCTGGATCATAATCTCCATTATAATAAAGGGTTGTATTACTATTAATATTTTCTAATAGTTTATAAAAAGCAAGATTAGGAATGCCTGATGTTATGATAATAGAAATATCTAAGTCCTTATCTTTTAAATAGTTTAAGATAGAAGGATTTTCAAAGATAAATATTTTATTGTTTCTACCAGTTATATTATTTAACTTAGAGATATTATCAATATTTAGATTTAAAACATCAAAAGGCATCTTTCTATCATAAACTAAGTTATAAGTAATAACATAATTACTAAGAGGATCTGTATAGACATTAATTCTCTCTAATAACTTAGTTTTATCTAAATTAGTAGTAGGTGTATCTTCTCCTAGAATATTACTTAATATTCTATAAAAAAGGTTACTACTCTTAGCATTATAATCTAAATAATGAGGATTAGAGGTTATTGAAGCATAAATTGGTAAATAGGTTATCTTATCTGGAATATTACTTAAGAGTTTATCTATCATAAGTAATTCTTCTTTTAAAGCTCTTTTATTTTGTTTATATTTACTTTTTATATTACGCATAGTACTAAAGTTTTTATTTACATTTCTTTCAAAAAACTCTTTTAGTTTACCACTTTTAAACTCTAAAAGTAAATCTTCTATAAATGAAACAAACTCTTCATGAAATTTTCTCTTCTTTAAGGTATTAGTAAGATAAGAAAAATCATCATAGGTATTATAGAAGTAATCAGTAAACTCAAAGTCTTGAAATTTGCTTTTATCAAGTACTTTATTAAATTCACTTATCTTTATTTTATAAGTCTTACCTTCTTCAAATTTTCTAGCAAAGAAATCTGTTAAACTAACTGCTTCTTCATAAGTTATATTATCAAGAGTAATAATTCCTGTTACCCTACCATAACTTTGATACTTCTCTTTAGCTTTTACCATAAACCTTTCAAAACCTTTATTATTCTTAAAATAATCTAAATAATCCATCTATTCCACACTTTCTCTAACTAATCCATTCCAACGATATCTTTTAATACTTACAGTATCTGCTGTTAAAGGCTTAATAAGTTCACATATTGAAATATCTTTTATTTCTTTATAATCACACCACAAAGCTTGACTTGTTAAGATATAATCTAAATCAAAACTTGCAAGGATTGCAAACATTTCTTCAATATTAACTTCATCTACACCTGCAAAGGCTTCATCTAAAGCGATTAATCTAGGAGATGAAGGTGCTGCACTATCTAATTTAGCATAGATACTTGCAAATAAAGGCACATACATAGTCTTAGCTTTCTCTCCTCCACTAAAGACAGAGAATATCTTATCAGTTAATTCTCGTTTTTGATTACCATCTTTTTTATAGAATAGTTTAAAGGTAAACCAATTACGATAATCTAAAATATTAAAAATCATTTGGAAGTACGTTATATTATTAGTAAGCATAGACTCTTCTTCTCTTTTTATCTTAGATCTAAAATGCTTAATTAATCTATTAGTATCTTCAGGCTTTATAAAATTACTTGGCATCATAAATATCTCTACTAAATCTTTAGTATCCATCTCATCAAGAGCCTCTCCACTTTTAGGACGCCAATCTAAGTAAAAAGATAAATTACTATTTTGTTGTTTTATTTCCATAATATTATTAATCTTTTTAACCCAATCTCTTGCTTCTATTATTTTATCTTTAATCTTAGTCCCAATAGTTCTAAGTAAAATATCTTCAAACAAATGTCTATCTTGTTCATTAAGATAAATCTTATCTGCTTCATAACTTTCTAATAAAGCATTAGAAAGTTCATAGATATTTAACTTCTTACCTTGATAACTAGTTAAAACATCTTGTCTTTTCGCATCGTTATATATGTTAATAACTCTTGTTCTATCAGATACTTTATCACTATAATAATTAATTAAATTATCTCTTTCATTAAATAAAACTACATCTTGAATATTATACTCTAATAATTCCTGACGATATTCATTAAAAGAACGGTAATAGTTCATAGTAACATCTTTCAAATCTTTAGTTTTAGCATCATTATTTCTTAAAAAGTTCTTAATAGTTTTAAAGTCTACTTCTAAATCTTTAACAACATAACCTAAATCTAGTTCTTCTTTTAAAATATTAGATAGTATTTCTAAAAAAATCTCTTCTTCTTTTTTCTGTTCTTCTAAAGACTTAAGTTGTTCTTCTTCTCCTTTAAAGCTCTGTTCTAAAACACCTAATCTCTTTGATAAATTAGCACTCTTAAAAGGATAATCTTCAATAGTCTTTACAATTTTCTCTATTTTTTTACTAAGTTCAAGATACTCTTTAGTATTAAGAATCTTTAAAATAGTATTAAGTTCTATTTCTCGTTTTTTCTTATCATTAACTAAACTAGATATAGTAGCATACACTTCATCATGATTAGTAGTTAAATCATCTAATCTTTCTTTATTAGTCATTAATAATTCTTTTTTCTGATTTAATTTATCATAAAGAGCATTTAACTCTTTAGTAGTATCTAAAATATCTCTAATTACAACACTAGCTTTCTCATAAGTTACAAGGTTAAGAGGAATATTACTTCGATATTTCTCTAATTCTTTAATAACCTCTTCAATTTGTTGTTGATACTTTCTAATTTCTTCTTCAAGTTCCTTTTCTTTATTATTAATAAAATCAAGTTCTAAATCTGTTTCTTTAATCTTAGCTGTAATTTCTTCTAATATTCTATTACTAGGAAATAATTTACTTTCATTATTTAAAGTATTTATAGAAGTATCTAATGTATCTAATTCAAGTTCTTTTTTTCTAATAACTTCTTTAATAGCATCAATCTTCTCTCCCTCTTCTTTTATAAGTAATTGATGTTCTTCTTTTCTTTTTAAAACTCCTATATATTTACTATTATAATCACCTTTAATATTACCTTTAATAAAGTCAAAGTTATAATTATTTTCATTAATACTAATAACATCACTATCACTAGTACTAATAGATTCTAATATTGAAGTAATAAACTCATTACTAAAAACTTCATTAGGATATGCTTTTAAATATTTAGTCAAGTTATCTTTCTTTTTACTACTTTTCTTAAAGTAAGAAATATTCATATTTTCTATCTTTCTTAAGTCTTCATCTCTAAATATCTTAGTATTTAAAATCCCTGATGAATATAGCACTTCTTCTAATTTATTTTTAGTATCATCATCTATTCCTTCTTTAAATTCTACTACTTGATAAAGTGCAGCATAAGGAATATTTTCTTTATCTAAATAATCTATTGTCTTTCTAGTTAAATCATCTTCTTCTAGTTTTATCTCTTCCATTTCTAATAATTCTTTTAATAATAATTCTTCTTTACTTAACTTATCTTTCTCAGTTAAAAGTTCAGTTTTCTTAAAAGATACTTCTTCTAGTAATTTACTATACTTAATCTTATATATTTCTTCATACTTCTCTTTAGATTTTAAATAACCTTCACTACTATATTCATCTAAATAACTAGCAATTTCCTTCATATCATCACTTAATAAAATAAGAAATTTATTATTAGTTCTAATATTATTTAATGAAATAAAGAATAGTTCAAGTTCATTATCTAGTTCTTGATAAAAACCATCTCTTATCTTTTCTTTTTCTAAATAATCTGTTTTTAATTTTTCATATTCATTAGACTTAATATTTTGAGTCTCTAAAAGATTCCCTTTTCTTATAAGTAGTTCTTTAGTCTTTTCTATTTCCTCTTTCTTAAAATTTATCTTTTCGATAATATAACTAACTTGAGTTTTCTCTTTTATAAAAGGAATTAAGTCTTTTAATTCATCAAAACTAATCTCATCTCCTAAATCACTTAAGTTAGTGATTAAATTAGTTATTTCTTTATCAAGGTTAGTAATATCATCTTCATTATCATTTATTAAAGAAGTTATCTCACTCATCTTCTGTTTCAAGTTATCAATTACTTCTTCTTCTTTAACAAGTCTTTCTTTAAGTATCTCCAACTCATTATCAAGTTCTACTTTTCTTTTACTTTTTTCTTCTAAATCAGTATTGTTTAAATGTTCTTTCTCCTCTTTAGCAGTATTAAATTCATCTAATAGTACTACCTCTTCTTCTTTTAGTCTAGTAATCTCTTCTTCTAAACTAGTAATAGCATTAGTTTTCTCAGTAATTTTAACCTTTATATTTTCAAGAGCTTGGTACTCTTTATAATAATTAGTCGCTTTAGCAAGTAATACTGCTTCGTTATAATTTTTAAAGACTTTAGTAAAGTTAGAAAGAATATCAATGTTATTTTTTAACTCATTAATCTTTTCTTTAGTAGCATTTAAATTTTCAATAGTATCAGATAAAGGTCTTAAAGTCTCATCTGATAAAGGTGGTAAAACTTCATTTAATACTTCCATTAATTTAGTAGGCTTATACTCTTTAGATAATTTTGGGCTCCTAATTTGTAAGATAATATTGATAAATTCATCAAAAGTTTCTATATTTCTAAATTTAAATAGATTATCATTAACTAACTTTTTATATTCTTTAGCAGTTTCTACTAAATTATTAGAAACACCTAAAGCACTTCTTAACTCTAATTTTGTTAAAGGCGTCTTAGTAAAACCATCTTTTGTCTTATATAAGAAGAAATCTTTTCCTACTCTTCTACCATCTTTTAAGATAAAACCAAAGAAGTCAGTAGGCTTACCCCTTCTCGCTCTAAGTCCCATACCAATAGTAATATATCTATCTTCTAAACCATTATAAAACTCCATATATAAATAACCAGTAGAATCATCTTTTTCATTATTTTCTCCAAGTAAATAATATTCTATATGTTTGTCAGTAGAACCAAAAGTATCTAATCTTTTAGGAGATTTATTACCATCTAATATTAAGGGAATAAATGATTGCATAGTAACAGACTTTCCTGATCCATTTTGTCCTCTAAGTAAAAGTTTACCATCATAAAAATTAAATACTTCATCATCATATAACCAAAAGTTTATAAGTCCCATTCTTGTAGGTTTAAACATCTTCTTCACCTCCAAATAAATCAATCTGTTTTGTATTATCTTTTATAAGTTTAGCATTAAATCTAGCGATAGTTGGTAATACTAAATAAGTATTATCCTCTTCTTTTAAGAAAGAATATTCTATCATATAATTTACTACTTCATCAAAGAATTTCTGTAAAGATAAATTAAGATACTGTTTACTTAAATATTCTTTATTATTAGTCTTAATGTCTTTAATAATCATCTCTAAACTTTCTTTTTTTATTCGTCCTATCTCTTTATCATCAAGAGATATTTCTTTATTTTTAATCATTTCATAAAGTTTAGTATTTATCATTAAAACTATATCTGTAATTTTCTTATTATTAGGAAAATTATCTTTAGAATTACTTGTTTCATATTCATAAAGAAAAGCCATATTCTTTGTAACTTCAATTTCGAAGTTTAAATTAGAAAACTCATTTTCTAAATAGCCACGCATCTTCTTAATATAATCAATTTCTGCTTCTGTTAAGTTATAAGAAAAAACAGCAGGAGTAAATAAAAGATTACGATAAACTTTATATCTTCTAACATCACCTTTTTCTAAAGTTTGATATTTCCATTCATCATTTAAGAAATCATTAGTATCTTCTATTTCAAAAATATCGTTTGTAAATAATCGCATTACATAGTTAGCAAGACCTGTTACTTCATATAAAGCTTCAGCATTTTGATCATCTTTAAAGCTTATCTTTTCAGCATCTTTAACCTTTATTACTGATATTTCTGTTAAGAAATCTATTACCCTAACTAAACTTTGTCTATCACTTCTTAAATTCCAATCTGGTATTGTCTCAAGATTTAAGGTAACCGCGGTATTTTTAACATAATCTATTAGTGATGATAAAACAAAAACTTCACCTCTAGTTTTATCTTCTAAAAATAATAGAATTATACACAAAATGACATAGTCTTGTTTTGAAGTAAAGTTATCTATTCCTAGATTATCAACTCTACTACTAGGAATCTTTTCAAGTTTAACAAATCTATCATGAATAATTAATTTACTACCAAGAGTCTTAGTAACAAAGTCTTTAATAATATTTTGTTTTCTTTTAACGTCATAGTATAAGTCAGGATTATCTTCTTTTAAAATCCAAAAGTTAGTTAAAAGTTCTCTTATTTCATTTTCAATTGATTCCATCATAACCCCCTTCAAAAATAATACTTAAACTAGGTAAAGTAAATATTCCATCATCACTAATAATTCTACAAGTAGTATTACTATCATTAAAGTTAACTTTATAGTTAAGTCCAAATAAAGGTTCTTTAAAATAATTAGTACTATTTCCTGCTTTACTTATTAGATTTAAAAGATATCCTCTTTCTTCTTTAGTTAATCTAACTTCATCTTTTAACTCTACTACTTTAGTTTGAACGAACTTCTTTAACATTTCTTTTTTTCTAGCTTCTTCTTTCTCATATAACTCTAATATTTCTTTTTTCTTACTAGTTTTATCTACTATAGTACTATGACGTTTTTCTGCTCTAACTTTTTTATCATTAGGTAATACTGATATTATTGTTGGCTTTACTTCATAAGAATTAACTAAAGAGTCAGTATCTTTTTTACTAATACCTTTAAAGTGTTTAACTCTATAAATTCCAAAGACGGCATTAGATAAATCTCTTACTTCAGTTAGATTAGTTTTTTTATCAAAAAGTTTACAAATATACTTATACTCTTCTTTACGTTTTATCATATTACCATGAAGTTCTATGAGACTACTAGCACATTTAGTAATTCTACTGATAAGATTACTAGTAACTTCTAAAAGTCTATCACCTTCACTCTTTTCTTTAGTATTAACAAACCATTTATAAATACTTCTCCATTTACCTAGATTAACTTGATTAAATTTCTGATAATTAAAGTCTAATGCTATTTTAGGAATACCTCTTTCTGCTTCTTCTAATCTTTTAATAAGATTATCTTGAAAGTTATTATCCATACCCTTTAAAATTTCTCTTATATCTTCAGCTTGATTTAAGTACCCTGTTATAAAATCTTTTAAGTACTGAATCATTTTATTTTTATATTCTAGAAAGACTGTACTTTGTAAAAGTTCTTCAGTTTTTGACTCTTGAAACTTCTTTAAAAAGTCTTGATAGTTTCTATTAATATCACTAAATTCATTAGTAATTCTCTCCCAAGTATCAAGTAATTCTTCGTTAGATAGAGAATCTAATTTTTTTATCTTTTTTAATAAGTCTCTTAATACTTCAAATCTTTTTGGAGATAAAGATGCAACCTTTACTTCCATTTCTTCAAGTTCAATAGTCATACGTTCTATAGCGATAGCATAATCAGTTAATTGATATCTATATTTTTTATATTTAAAGTCGGCAAGAGAATTAATATTATTAACATCTTGAACAGTAGTTAAACTTAAATTATCTACTAAAAACTCTAAATCTCGTTCTAAATCTTCCATAGTATAGTTATCTATTTTATCCTTTAATTCATCATAGATATCCTCTTTAAAAAGCCAATTCTCTGCTTCTTCATATTTATGATAAAAAAACCGCATAATAGGTCTATAACGATAAGTATTTTCTTGTGATAAATATTTAGTCTCCGTAATAGCTTTTTGTAGTACTTCAAAATTATCCATAAACACTCCTTTATGGCTATTATTCTATCATATGTTCTAGTTAATGTATAGTTATTTTTTTGTATTTTCCAAATGTTACCAAAAAAAAGAAAACTATTAGTATAGACTTCTCAAAGTAATTATTATAATACTTGTAATAATTCATATCTCATAGCATGTTTATTACATAATTGAACACTTAAGTCTAAAATCAGCTCTTTATAAGATTACTGACTATTATTCATATCTTCCTTTTTTATAGCATTAAAAATATTATTATACATTTTTTCTATTCTTTATTATTATATTTACTGATATTGTCAAAAAAATTACTCTGTAAAGTAATTTTTTTGTATTTTCCTTAATTTATTACTGTTATTTTGATTTTGGTATTTACAGACAATAAATCATTTTTTAAAGATCATAAGATAAAACCAGTTTCCTACATAAGATTCGTTTAACTATGATTGCAAGTCATATTTAAAGTAAATTATTCTAAATCTTCTAATTCTACTTCTTTTAAAATCTGGACTGGATATTTTAAAAGATATTCATTTAATACTGGCCTATCATACGGATCAACACCATTTCCCCAATATATTTTTGCCATTGCCGCAATATTATAATGACTAGAACCACTTATCAAACTCATATTATGTTTTTCTACATAATCAGATTTTACTTCATATATCTTATAAAATGAATCCGATAAATTATTATCGCTTATAAACTTTTTGACACCTTCACTATCAAAAGCAAAAAAAGATTGATATCGTGATAATTTGTCACTATAATTTAATAATCTCTCATACTCGAATATAATATCCATCACATTACTTAAAGGCATAACTTTATTATTAAATAATTCGTTTGTCAATAAATAATAAATTCCATGATTTGAAAGTCCATTCTTATAATATGGCATTACCATACTTAAACATTTATCTTTATATTCATTTCCAAAATATATATTTTTTTCTAATTCTAATATCTGACCAGCTTGTATAGTTCCACCTCTATCTATATGATACAATTTCATACTTTTCACCTTCCTTTTTATCTTTAAAAATGTTACAGATTATTTTCTATATTCTGATAAATGAATATCTTATTTTAAATTTTATTACTTGAAATATTAAAAAACTTATCAAAAAACTCTAATAATCTATCTATTACTTTAGTTTTCTTTATCTCTCTATTATTATCTTTTGAAAACATCGACATAGGTGGAAGCATATCAGATATTTCTGTTCCATTTGTTTCTACTTTGCCTTGTTCAAAAGATTTCTTTATAAATTTATAAGTTTTTTCACTATCTAGATTTTCTTCAGCAATAATTTTATCTAGTTCTTCTTTCTTTTTACTATTCATAAAATCTTCAAAATCAGAATATACATCAGAACTTGCATTTAAAGAATCAATAAATGCTAATATTAAATCTTTTTTATTTCTTAAATCAGGACTAGCCATAATTGCTTTATTAATAGTAACAAGAACTTCCTTATCTTCCATATTGCTATCATGATATTTTTTTACTAATGCTAAAATATAATCGATATTAACTTCTATAGATTTAATTAATTCCATTTCAAATACTATATCATCAGTAATATCTTTTTTATCATGTTTAGCTTTATTTCTAAAACTATTATATAAGTCAAGATAAATACCTTGATAATCTTGTTTATCTCTATCACTTAATAATTCTTCATCTTTAAACTGGTCAAATGAAGATAAGATATTAGTAACTTTTAAAATCGCTCCATATATTTTAATATATTCTTTCTCAGCACTTTCCCCAACTGGTAACTCGCCTGGAGCAAATTTTGATTTCATTTTTTCAACCAGGCTTTGATATCCTTCAAAGCTATGACCATTATCATCTTCATAGCCATAAAAATAATCATTATATGGTTTTAAAAGCACTACACCTCTAGCATCTTCATCTCCAAATTTTGCCAATGCTTCATTTAGATTATTTTCTAAATTTCTAAATGATACTATATTTCCATACGTTTTAACACTATTTAAAATTCTATTAGTCCTAGAAAATGCTTGAATTAATCCATGCCATTTTAAAGTCTTATCAACCCATAATGTATTTAATGTTTTAGCATCAAAACCTGTTAAAAACATATTAACAACGATTAATATATCTATTTCCCTATTTTTCATTCTTAAAGATACATCTCTATAATAATTTTGAAATTTCTCTGATGAAGCATCGTAAGAAGTTCCAAACATTTCATTATAATCATTAATAGCATCATCTAAGAACTTTCTATCATCAGTACTTAAAGCTTCTGTTGTTTCAGAGTTTTCATCAATTATTCCATCCTCTCCATTTACACCATAAGAATAAATTAAAGCAACTTTTAAGTTTGAATTAAGTTGAGCTTGTTGTAATTTAAACTCTTCATAATAGCTTTTAGCCATAGGAATACTAGAAACAGCAAAGATAGAATTAAAGCCATTAACGTTTTTCTTTGTCTTTATTTCTTTACTATCTTTTCTTTTAGCAACCTCTACTACATTATCTAAGGTAGAGTAAACATAAGATTCACTTGTCTTAGTTTTAGTACTAAAATATTTAATTATATAATTAGTTATAGCAGTTATTCTAAATTTATCAGAAAAAAATTTTTCTTCATCTATAGAAAATACTTTCTCATCTTTTACATCCTTTTTTATATCTACTTTACTAACATATTCATATCTAAATGGTAATACATTTTTATCAGCTATAGCATTAACTATTGTATATGTATGTAATCTATCTCCAAATATCTGTTCTGTAGTTTCAGATATTTCTTTAATAGTTCTAGCATTTTCAGGGAATATTGGAGTTCCTGTAAAGCCAAATATATAATATTTTTTAAACTTCTTTATAATAGCTTTATGCATCTCTCCAAACTGAGAACGATGACATTCATCAAAAATAAATACTACATGTTTATTAAATACATCTGAAGATAAATTTTTCTTTACAAAATTAGATAGTTTTTGAATAGTAGTAATAATTATTCTAGCATCAGGATCATTTAATTGTTGTTCTAATACTTTAGTACTAGAATTACTATTAGCACATCCTTCTTTAAACCTATCATATTCTTTCATAGTTTGATAATCTAAATCTTTCCTATCTACAACAAATAACACTTTGTCTATATAAGGAAGCTTACTAGCTAGAATAGATGTTTTAAATGAAGTTAGTGTTTTTCCAGAACCGGTTGTATGCCAAATATAGCCACCAGATTTAACAGTACCATAAAATTTATTATTATAAGAGATATTAATTCTATTTAATATTTTCTCAGTAGCAACTATCTGATAAGGTCTCATAACTAGTAAATCCTCTTCAGTAGTAAATACACAGTATTTAGTTAAAATATTTAATAAAGTATGCTTAGTAAGAAATGTTTTAGCAAAATCAATTAAATCAGTAATACCATTATTCTTCTGATCAGCCCAATAAGAAGTAAATTCAAAAGAGTTAGATTTTCTCTTAGTCTTATTATTAATATGAAACTCTCTAGTAGTATTAGAATAATATTTAGTTAAAGTTCCATTACTAATAACAAATATCTGAACAAAATTATATAACCCACTACTAGCCCAAAAAGAATCTCTTTGATATCTTTCTATTTGATTAAAAGCTTCTCTTAAGTCTTTACCTCGTCTTTTTAACTCTATATGTACTAAAGGAAGACCATTTATAAGAATAGTAACATCATATCTATTATCATAATTACCATCATTATTTACATATTGATTAATAACTTGAACAGTATTATTATGAATGTTATTTTTATCAATTAAGTAAATATTTCTTAAACTACCATCATCTAAAGTAATAGACTGAATATAATCTTCTTGAATTAATCTAGTTTTTTCTATAATATAATCATTTTTATTAGCAAGTACATTAGTAAAGAAAGAGTCCCATTCTCCATCAGTAAAGTGATAATGATTTAGTTTCTCTAGTTGTTTTCTTAAATTAAGTATTAATTCATCTTCGCTATGAATATTTAAATACTCATATCCTTCATTAACAAGAGTCTTAATTAATTCTTTTTCTAACTCATCCTCACTTTGATAAAAAGTAGAAGTTCTATTAAGTCCTTTATATTCTGTTAGTACAGTAGAATTGTCATTTTCGCTCATAATACTTATATTAGTCATTTTTCTTTACCTCCAATATATTTTTGTGTTCAGATAATAAGAATATTAAAATATCTATTGCATTTAACATCTTTAAAACATCAACTTTTGAAATTTTTGAATAATCAATTCCATGTAATAAAACATTTCTATTAAAATAATCTGAAGTTAGCATATTATCAAAATTAACTTTTTTAAAAAAAATTTTTGTAAATATTTTTATCTCTTCTCTATCTTGATAAATGAGTCTATTTTTATTTGTATATTTTTTATTTAAAAAAGAATTTATATTACTACTCACATCACTACCATCAGCATAATTTACAAAATCTCTAACTGTTCCTTCATATAAAACTGATAAAATAATTAACGAACCAGAAAACATTTCTTTTTCCAACAAGTGGATTGCTTGGTTATACAAACCATAAAATTTATTCATTGCCTCATTATTATTAAATCTTTCTATTAATTTTTCAAAATTATTATCACACTCAAAATAATTAATAAATAATTCATTAAGTGTAGCTTCATTATCAATGTTTCTTAGAAAATTCCAATGATCTTCCATTGTTTCATCATTTGGTAAAAGATAGCCTTTTTTAGCTAGCTGTTTAATCTTATTTAAAGCTGATTTAAAATTCTCTTCTTGTGGAAATTTTAATTTACTATTATTTAATAGGATCTCAAATTTTCTTATATACTCATCGCTAGATTTTTCCATTTAATTACTCTCTTCATCAAAACTTAATAACTTATTCCTATAATATTCATATTGTTTTCGTCTAGCCTCAATTTCTGCAGGAATTCCTTCATTAATATTATTAATTAATTTGTCAAACTTATCTAATATATTGACTATTTTGTTTTGTACCTCTAATGGAAATATAGGAACTGGAACATCTATCATAATATTCTGATTTAGATGTTTAATCGTTCCACCAGTAATTCTAGTCTTTGCATAATTCATCAAGTAAGATGATCTTAAATAATGGTATAAGAATTTATTTGTAATTTTGTTTGTTGTACTTCTAACTACAAAAACACCACTATTTAACGTTGCAGGTTTATCTAGATTATCCACATAAGCTACTTTCCCCAAAGTTCCATCTTTTGTTACTAAAACATCATCATTTTTTACTTGAATATTTCTATCTTGAATATATCTTTTTTTGTCAATATAATAGCATCCTTTTAAATCTACTGCCCCATTTTTAAAATCCACACCCGTAATTAAATAATAATCACCTGATGTTAAGTATTCAGATTTTGTTAAACCTTGCCATCCTATTCTTGCTTTTACTGAAGCAATTTCAGATAACTTACAAACATTATTTGCATTTTGGGGATTTAAAATCTTATCACGCCAAAACTCATATTGCTTCTTTCTCACCTCTAATTCAGCCTCTAATTCAGCTTCTAACTCGCTAAATTTATCTAATATTCTAACTATTTCTTCTTGTACTTCTATTGGCGGTATAGGAATTTTAACTTTACCAATTTTTTTAGTAGTAACTGTAGGAACTGTTCCATAACTTTTTAACGAATATATTTTATTTTGCATATTTTTTAATGCATAATATAAATATCTTTCATTCATATCATTAATAGGTATAATTGAAAAGCACTTATCATTTAAATAAAAATCATTATATATATAATTTACATATCCAGCTGTGCCTGCTCTAGAAATTGTTACTGTATTTGCCCTTCTATTAAATTTATTGCAATATCCCATAGGCAAAATTCCACCACTTATTATAGGATATAATCCACACTTATCACATTCTTTTATCGTAATTCCTTTCCCAGTTTTAATTTCACATATATCTTTTAACCTTTTATATTCAACTTCGTTAGGACACTTCTCTTTTATTAATTCTTCTATTCTACTCATTTGAATCAGACTCCAATTCTACTATTATTTTATCTAATTCTTTACGTAAAACATCTTCTTTTTCTACTATCTCTTTTATTTTTTTATTTAATTCTTTTATATCTATTTTTTCTTCTTCTGTAACTACTTTTAAATATGAATTAACTGAAATATTATAGTCATTATCTTTTACTTCTTCATAACTTGCTAAATAAGCTTTATTTTCTACTGATTTTCTATCTTTAAGTAAATTAATTATATTATTTATATTTTCATTAGATAACTTATTTTTGTTAGTATTTCTTATAAATTCTTCTGATGCATCCACAAACAATATATTATTATCTGTCTTATTTTTCTTTAACACTAATATACAAGTTGCAATTGATGTTCCAAAAAATAAATCAGATGGTAATTGAATAACTGTATCAACAAAATTATTATCAACCATATACTTTCTTATTTTCTGTTCTGCTCCACCTCTATATAAGACTCCTGGGAACTCAACTATAGCAGCTGTACCTTGAGGACTTAACCAAGATAACATATGCATAGTAAATGCTAAATCCGAAAATCTTTCTGGTGCTAATACTCCAGCAGGTGCAAATCTTTCATCATTAATTAGTAACGGATTAGATTTACCTGCCCATCTAATTGAATATGGAGGATTAGATACAATAGCATCAAAAGGTTCATCATCCCAGTGTTCTGGATGAATTAAAGTATCACCTCTAGCAATATTAAATTGGTTATAATTTATATCATGTAAAAACATATTAATTCTAGCTAAGTTATAAGTTGTTAAATTAATCTCTTGTCCAAAAAATCCTTGTCTAACATTTTCTTTTCCAAGTATTTTAGCAAACTTAAGAAGTAAGCCACCTGATCCACAAGCTGGATCATATACCTTATTAACTTCTTTTTTATCCATGATAACTATTCTTGCAAGTAATTCTCCTACTTCTTGTGGAGTAAAGAACTCTCCTCCTGATTTACCAGCATTAGATGCATACATTGTCATCAAAAACTCATAAGCATCTCCAAATGTATCAATAGCATTATCTTGATAATCACCTAACTTTAAATCACCAATAGCATCTAGCATCTTAACTAGTTTTTCGTTTCTTTCTTCTACTGTATTACCAAGTTTATTTCCTTTAACATCAAAATCATCAAATAAACCTTTAACATCATTTTCAGAAGCTGTACCTCTTGCAGATGATTCAATATTATCAAAAATATTAGCTATCATAACATTTAAATTATCATTATTTTTAGCACCTTTTCTTACATTACAAAACAATTCACTTGGCAAGATAAAAAATCCTTTTTCTTCAAGTATTTGTTTCTTAGCAATTAAAGCTTCATAATCTGGTAAATTTCTATATTCAAAATCCACTTCTCCAGCTCTTCTTTGATTTCCGTTTACATAATGTTCTATATTCTCAGATATAAATCTATAGAATAACAAACCTAATACATACTGTTTAAAATCCCAACCATCAACAGATCCCCTTAACTCATTTGCAATTTTCCATATTGTTTTATGCAATTCTTCTCTTTCCTGTTCTTTTTTATTATCCATACTACACCTAACCTTCCAATGCCATTATATCATATATTTTTACTGTTTTAATAAAAAGATAGCTTATTGATTACCCAGTATTACAATTTTTTTCTAACAAACAAAAAAATTAACTCATAAGAATTAATTTATATCATTTATTACGATTAATATAATACCAGCTATGTTATTTTAATCTTAGTTATTACTTCTTTTGTAAGCTTATATCAACATTGCACTTCTTTACCATTATATAAAAAACAAAAGAAGATAAAATTTTAAAAAGTCTATATATTTTCTATATATTTTTTAATGCTTATAAACTCATGGATATACTTTTACAAAAAGAGTTAAAATATCTATAATTTCAAATTTTTGTAAATGTGTACTTTTATAATTTTTATTTTATACCAAAAAAATCTTTCAACGTGTCTAAAAAACTAGGAAAATCAATAACAATACTAAATATCAATGATAAAAGTGTTAAAACAGTTATAATACCACTTACAAATTTAAAGAAAGAAGCTTCTACTATTTTATTTTTGTTAGCATTTGACAATAAACCAGCAGAATACAAAAAATTAATAGGTATTTCTAATATAAATCTAATACCACTTACTAAGTTATAAATAGGATTAAACAATTCTTTTTTTATATTTTCTATTTTATGACTCAAAATTCCTTCTTTTCTTAAAAAAGCAGTTTGACACCACTCTATAAATTTAAAACTGTCATAATTTGATAATGGGTCATTTATAATAGATAATACATTATTAAAAAAATTTAAAATAATTGGAACATCATTGTAAATAACATTAAACTGGGTATAAGATATTAACCCTATAGGACCCAATATAGATTGTATTCTATCTAAATTTTGCATTAGCCAATTATACTGTTCATTGTTAAATTTTTTTCTAGAAGTTATGCTTTCCAAAAAATAGCTAAACCTTTTGTGATATTCACATATAAAATCATAATCTTGTTTAATCGTTTTTAAGATATAAACATTTTTTAATAAACCAACTATTATTAAAATAACAATACATATAATCATATAAAACACACTAATCACTCCATTTGAAATATTATATCATCAAATGTATTTATTATAAATTAATAATAGAATAATTTTCAAAACATATTTAATATTTTATTTAATATCAAACTAAGTTTACCACTTTTAATACTTTGCATAATCATACCACTACAAAATCTTTCTCCATTAAACAATACAAATAGATATTTTTTTAATTCCATTTTAGACATCTCCTCAATATCTTTCTTTTGTAACTCTTTTCTTTCTTCTATGCTATCATACTTTAAAACAATATCATTTTCATAACAATAACTTATAAAATCATAAACCCTACTATCATAACTCCAACCACCGTTATTAAAACTATACTTTATGGTATCACTATTCAAATAACTAATAAAATCTCTAATTACTTTCTTATTATCTTCACTCATATTACTTCCTCGTTTCATTAATAAATAACTCTTTCACTATTAAATCTTCAGAATGCAAATTATTATTTTTACCTAATAATAAATTCTCATAAAACTTAATTAAATAACTTTTATCTTCTTTTATATTTAAATCATTATTAAAGTAATTACTTCTTACTAAAGCATTTCTAAAATATACTGATTTATCTTTAAATAAAGATTTATATACATTATACCCTAAACTAATTAAATACTTTTCTATAAATAAAGCTATTGTTCTAGTATTACCTTCTCTAAAAGGATGAACTTGCCATATACTAGAAGAAAAATCAGTAATATTTTTAATTACATCTACAATAGACATATCTTTATAATTTTTC
>CAMMBO010000001.1 GCA_946494435.1 uncultured Mycoplasmatota bacterium | reverse complement strand
TTGTTGTTTATATAATCAAAATTTATAATTGAGCTTGCCGAACAGGTCTATTATAATGATGAAATAAAAACGCTTTGTTCTATTGAAGATTATCATGGAAAAATTTTATGTTATCTTGATAGTCCTTATTTAACTCAATCTTTATTTATTCAAGATATTGAATTATTAGCTGGAATAGTATTTATGTTAAGGAAAGGGGAATTCCCTAGGAATAATAGTAAGTTACCTATTTCAAGAGCACATATTGTTTCAGAAAAAGAAATTGATGAAGCAGTGGCTAAAAAGAATGGTACTAATATAGAAAATTTTGATTTTTTAGCAGCCCCTTCTGATGATGAGGTTGAGTTATGCTTACAGTTAAAACGTGTGATGTTTGATGAATATGAAAATAATTTAATAGACAATCTTAAAATGTCAAGATTAGAGCAAATGCCAGAAGAAGTAAAATCTATGATAGATTGTAATATTAGTTACTACCAAAAAGCTGGAAATTCTTTTATAAACAGAATTTTGAGAGGAAAATAATATAATTTGTTATTTTCTTTTTATATGTATTTGTTTTCTGAAAAACTTGTTACTAAAGTTAGTGAGACTAAAAATACTATTGAACTTTACTTTGATAAAGAATCTACTAGTAAGTTAAATACAGAGGATTTGTTTATGAATGCTTATACAATTACACCTATGTTTAGATTTAAGAGTAGAGAGAGTGATTTAACTATTATCTTAGATATTGTTAAATTAGAGAAACATCCTATCTATTATTTAGTTGCTTTGTTATCTAGTATGGTGAATTAATTTTGAATTGACATTTTAAGATATAGTTTTATAATAATTATTCATTAGGAGGAGAGATTTTTATGAAGTTTAAATCTGAATTGTTTTTTGATATATTGCCTTGGGATGATAGGAGTTATTCACCAAAAGAATATAGAATTTTTCAAAAAGTTTATGAAAATAATTCTAGGGATTTTGCTATTTATTATAATGATTTATTGAAAGCTTTTATAACTATGGAATCTAGTGAAGAAGTGCAAGAACGTTATTTAGTAAGTGGACATGAAAAGGATCCTATTGAATTTAGTAGAGTTGGTATTCCTTATATTTTGCACGATTTGGCAAAATTGAAAGAAAATGGTTGTTTGGAAGATGTTTCATATAGTATTAAAGAGTTGCCTTTTATATCGCAAAAAGAAAGAAATCAAATAAAATATTCTCTTCCGAGTTTTAATGATTATTGTGAAAAAAATAAATTAAATAAAGATGTTGCAGGATTAGAGCATATTTTTTTAGAAATAAATTATGCAGTCAGTAATGTAGAAGAGAAAGAACAAAGAATAAAACAACTTAAACTATCTAGATTAGAACAAATGCCTGATGAAATAAAAGCATTAGTTAGATACAATGATGTTGAAATAAATAATGTAACTACTGATAATGTAGGTCATGCTTATGAATATAAGAGCAGAAATAAATAGTATAAATTAGGGAAGTAGTTTTCCTTTACAAATGAAAGAAAATAGTGTATTATATGTGGCAAATGAAGGGAGAGAGGTTTTGTGGCTGAATATGATAGAATTATTGAAGAAATGCTAAAAAGAAATTTTTCTTCTGTTTATACTAGCAAGAGTGAAAAATTTAATATATTGTATAACGATTTATTAAAAACCATTTGTTCGGTTGAAGATATTGACGATAATAACGTTAGATTTTGTATAGCCAATCCATTATTAAAGGGAAAATATTGTATAGATAATATAAAAGTAATAGATTTATTGACTATTGTTTATACACTTAAAACTTTAATGGAGGCAAGAAAGAAAGAACTTAAAGAAAAATATTTTAATAGCATAGATATTTCCTTCTTGCCACTTTTATCTTCTAAAGAAGAATCAAGTATTAGGGCGGATAAAAGCTTTTCTGATTTTTATGATCTTGATAAAGATGTTGCAAAAGAAGTGTATGATAACTTTCCTCGTATGAGAGTTAAGTATTTAATTTATGAAGGTGATTGTATTTATATTAAAACACAAAATAAACTTCGCTCTAGACTTATGTCAATGCCTTTAGAAATAAAAAGGTTAGCTGGTTATGACTTAATAGTTCCATTTATTGATGAGAATATTGAAATTGAAAAAATTGTTTCTAATAATAAGCCTATTACATTAAACAACGATATATCAGAACATATAGAATACACTGATGATGAAGCTAAAGTTTATTCAAATTTTTTAAAGAGCAGTTATAGATAAGTGTTTAGGTACTATTGCCATTTAGTTTTTATTTATAATCGATGAAAATAGTGTATTATATGTAGCAAATGAAGGGAGAGAGGTTTTGTGAAAGAAAATACTTTTGATGTACCAGCTTATAAATTTTTAGTTGTGAAGATTGGTGATGGAAAAAAATCACACACTTATGATGAGTATCAGGAGTATATACGAACATATAATGTGTGTATTTATTTTCCTTTTGAAAATATAGATGGTTTAGAAGTTGAAGAGGTAAGACATTTATTAGGAACTAAGGAAATAATGATTGTAGCTGCGACAAGTTATAATAATGATAATTATGACGATATTAATATTGATATTAATACTGTATATTATTTGCCTGAAAATTTTCTTAATGATAAAAATATGGAAAGAATTGATAAAGTTATAGAGGAAAATATGTCTGAAAATTATATGAGCTATCCTGATTTTCAAAAAAAAATAGTGAGATGTTTCTTTGAGAGATATCTAGATGGTAGTTATAGAAAAACTAAAAAAAGAATTAGAAAATTAGAGAGAAAAAGAAATATTTAGACTAATTAATTAAATTTGTTTTATTACAAAGAATATAGAGATGTTGTTGTCTCTTTTTCTTTTGTCCTCTTGACTAAAACCTTTTATCTTCTTATACTTATTAGTAGAATTGGAGGCTATGAATATTGTGGTTAAAGAGGATATTTTAAAGCAACATAAAGAGATTTTAATGACAGCAGGGGTTGAACTTGCTACTAATAATACTAATTCTTTAATAGAAGATGATATTATTAATGGAGTTATTGAAGTACCACTTGAAGCGATGGATACTGTTAAACAAAGAGTTCTTAATATCGCTAAACATAACAACTTAATCTTAAATAGTGATAAATTTAATGAAGTTTTAACTAGTTATAAAGATGCCTTAAAGAAAGAGTTTAGAAATATTTTTAAAAGACGGATAGATATAATTAAAGATAATTATTCTAAGATGGATGATGATAAGCCATTGGAGTTGGTTAAGAACTTGAAGAAAGAATTAGTTAAATTTAATAAAGATGCTAAAAAAGAAGAGAAGCAAGTACTTACTAGTCTTGTTAAAGAGAAGCTTGTAAGTAATTTAGATTTGATAGTTAAAGATAGTAATCCTAACTTTAAAAAAGATGCTACTAAGTTTTTACAAACAACTTATGTTAAACAAATATTAGAGACTGTTGATATGAAAATATTAGTTAAAGATACGATACTTCTTAATAGTTTAAAAGAACAGATAGAAAGGTTTATTTTTACGATGGAAAATTCTCATTTATTTGATTAGATGAGTATTTTTTTTGTATCTTTTGTTAACTGGAAATAATTACCAGAGAAAAAAAGTCCTTCTTACGTATATAATATCAATAGATAGCATAATTTTGATGGTATAAAATGGGCTGATATTGGAATAATACTACTGAAAAGGAAGGAGAGCTTATGAAGACAACAGGTGTAGTTAGAAGAGTTGATGACTTGGGAAGAATTGTAATTCCTAAAGATATTAGAAAATCTCTTAGAATTAGAGATGGTGAGAGTTTAGAATTTTTTGTAGATAAAGAGACAATAAGCTTAAAGAAGTTTTCTACTAGTGATGTTTTAAGTGATATTGCACAGTCTTTACTTGATACTATTTATATGACTATTAGTAAGAATATCTTTGTTACAGATAGAGATAAGTTTGTAGCAGGTACTGGTAAGTATAAAAAAGAGTTTTGTGGATGTAATATTTCTACTAAATTAGAAGAGTGTTTATTTGAAACAGAGAGTCTAGTTAAAGGAACTTGTCAGATAGAAGAGATAGTAGATAGTAAAAATTCAGGTGAAGAGTATAAGTATATTATTAGCCCTATACTATCAGATGGTGAGATTATAGGACTTGCTTTAATGCTTAATGAAGATGGTAAGAGTTTTACTGAAGAAGATGAACATATAATACAAATAATTGCTAATTTCTTATCAAAATATCTTGAAGATTAATTTCTCTTGTGTTAGAATAGCGTTATTAAAAGTTGTGATGAAGAGTCTTATAACTTCTAGTTATAGAGAGTTCTTGGTAGGTGGAAAAGAAACGAATGATTTTATAAGATATGGCTTCTGAACTTTCATATTGATATGTAAGTATGAACGTGCTAAGCGTTAATTAGAATAAGTGTACAAGATTTATTGTAAAAAAAGGTGGTACCACGGGGTTAACTCGTCCTTTTGATATGATAAATCTTTTTATTTTGAAGGAGGAGATATTAATGGATAAATATTATATTACAACTGCTATAAGTTATACATCAGGAAAGCCACATATTGGTAATACATATGAAGTGGTGTTGGCAGATGCTATTGCAAGATATAAAAGAAGTAAGGGATATGATGTTTATTTTCAAACTGGTACTGATGAACATGGATTAAAAATAGAGACTAAAGCGAAAGAGGCAGGGGTTAAACCTCAAGAATTTGTTGATTCTATTGCAACTGAGATTAAGAGAATCTGGGATTTAATGGATACTAGTTATGATAATTTTGTTAGAACTACTGATAAACATCATGAAGAAGTTGTTCAAAAAATATTTAATAAACTATATGAACAAGGTGATATTTATAAAGGTGAATATGAAGGATGGTATTGTACTCCTTGTGAATCTTTCTTTACTGATAGTCAATTAGTAGATGGTAAATGTCCTGACTGTGGAAGAGAGGTACAAAAACAAAAAGAAGAAGCTTATTTCTTTAGAATGAGTAAATATCAAGATAGATTATTAAAATATATTGAAGAGCATGATGATTTTATAGAGCCAGAATCTCGTAAGAACGAAATGATTAATAACTTCTTAAAACCTGGTTTACAAGATTTATGTGTTACAAGAACTACTTTTAAATGGAGTATTCCTGTTACTTTTGACCCTAAACATGTTATTTATGTATGGATAGATGCTTTAACAAATTATATTACTTTTATAGGATATGACCCTGATGGTAGTAGTGATTTATTTAAAAAGCTTTGGCCAGCGGACTTGCATTTAATTGGAAAAGACATTTTACGTTTTCATACTATTTACTGGCCTATAATATTAATGGCTTTAGATTTACCGCTTCCTAAGAAAATATTTGGTCATCCTTGGTTACTTACAGATAATGATAAGATGAGTAAAAGTAAAGGTAATGTTATATATGCAGATGATTTAGTAGATTTATTTGGAGTAGATGCTGTTAGATATTACTTACTTAAAGAAATTCCTTATGCTAATGATGGTAATTTAACTTATGAATTACTTATAGATGTAATAAATAGTGATCTTGCTAATACTTTAGGTAATTTAGTACAACGTACTATTAGTATGGCCAATAAGTATTTTGATGGAGTTGTTACTAATAAAGAATGTTATGAAGATATAGATAGTGAATTTATTGATAGGATTAATAGTTTAAGTAGTAATATAGATAAAGCGATGGATAAGTTAGCAGTATCTGATGCTATTAATTCAATTTTAGAAGTATTGAGAGCTAGTAATAAGTATATTGATGAAACTACTCCTTGGATACTTGCTAAAGATGAGGATAGTAAAGATAGATTAGAGACAGTTTTATATAATTTACTTGAATCTATTAGAGTATGTTCTATTAATTTATCTTTTGCAATACCTTCTACATCTAAAGAGATTTTAAGACAGATTAATAATACTAGAGAAGATAATAGTTATCTAAAAGATAATAAATATGAAGTAGGAACTCCTAGTGTATTATTCCAAAGAATAGATAAAGATAAGTTCTTAAAGGAGCATGATTTGTAAAATTTTAGTGTAAACTTAAAAATAAATAGGGTGATTTTTAAAATTATCCTATTTTTTATGTTATAGTTGAAGGGTAGTGTTTACGTAGTAACAAGTAGTATTTGAAGTCGTAAGAAAGGATAGAATTATGACTAAGAAACGAAAGTTAGAAATTGAAGTAGTGGCAGTTGCAGTTCTTTATGGAGTTTTAGTTGTAATGGTTATTATAGGGCATAATATATTAGATATCGGTTATTTAATTGTATTAACGATTTATTTAATAAGATTATTTTTATGTCGAAGAAAGAAAAAATCTTGTAAATAGTAAAATACTATTTAGAGGATTTCTTTTTTTGATATAATGTTTTTTAGAAAGTGGTGGTTTTTTATGTATATAGATACACATTGTCATTTAAGTATGGAAGATTATCTTGATATAGATAAAGTTATAGAAGAGAATAAGAAGGCTAGTGTTGATAAAATTGTTGTATCAGGTTGTAGTAGGGAAAGTATAGAAGAAGTAATGGATTTAAAAGATAAGTATGATATGGTTTATGTTACGATAGGATATCATCCAGAGTATGCTGATACTGTTACTGAATCTGATTTAGACTATTTAAAGAGTTTATTAGGCGAGAAAAAAGTTGTTGGTATTGGGGAGATAGGTCTTGATTATCACTATACTAAAGAAAATAAAGATAAACAGATATGGTTATTTGAAGAACAATTAAAGATTGCTTCTGCTTTTAATCTTCCTGTTGTGATACATTCTAGAGATGCAACTATGGATACTATTAATACTTTAAAGAAATATAAAGTAAAAGGAATAATACATTGTTTTAGTGGGAGTTTAGAGACTGCTAATATTTATATAAGTATGGGATTCTTATTAGGAATAGGTGGAGTTGTTACTTTTAAAAACTCTAAATTAAAAGACGTAGTTAAAGAAGTACCTTTAGAATCTATTGTACTTGAGACTGATAGTCCTTATCTTACTCCTGTTCCCTTTAGAGGGAAAGTTAATTCTTCTAAGTATTTAGAGTTTATTGCTAACTTTATTGCTGATATAAAAAATATTAGTGTAGAGGAATTAGCAGAAATTACCAGTAAAAATGCCTCAAGTTTATTTGACTTTAATAGATAACAATGCTAGTATTATCTTAAGTAGAAAATGAGGTAAAAAGATGGGTAAAAGATTTTTAAGATATTTTAGTTTTGTAATTATTATTTTTGCTTTAGCTTTTGTTGTATTGTCAGGTAATAATAAAACTGTAGTAATGACTTCTAATATAAATAGTGTAAAAAGCTTACAAGCAGTTCATATTGTTAATAAATATAACTCTATTAAAGAGATGGAGAAAGCTAAAGAGCCTACTTTATATGATAGTTTTTATGATGCTATTAGTGTGGCTAGTAGTAGTCCTGTTGCTTTTATGGGGACTCTTACAGCGTATGGACCTGATTGTCCAGGTTGTTCTGGTAATAGTGCTTGTCCACCTCGTCAAAACTTTAAAAATGGTAATATTTATTTTGAAGACCAAGTATATGGTACTGTTAGAGTAGTTGCTGCAGATAGATCTATTCCATGTGGTAGTATTGTTAGAATAAGTGGTATTAATATATATAGTGAACCTATTCTTGCTATTGTTATGGATAGAGGAGGAGCAGTTACAGGTAATCATATGGATTTACTTTTTACTAGTCAGTCTAATCTTGAAGGATTTGTTACTAGTCATAATATAAAATTTGAACTTATTAGATATGGGTGGTAAATATTGTAAAATAATGTCGTTATTAAATAAAGAAATTTGGTAGAAAGTAGTTGCATTTATAATTATATTTATGATATAGTGTTAGTGTAGAAGGAGGTTAGATATAAAATGAAGGATAATAATTCTAAACAAGTGTTATTGTCAGTATTAGGGGTAGCTATTTTGGTTGTAGCTGTTGTTGGAGTATCATTTGCAGCCTTTAGCTTTAGTCAAACAGGAACAATGGTAAATCAAATTTCGACTGGTACTATTACAATGCGTTATACTGAACCTGTTAATGGTATTAATATTTCTAATGCTTTGCCTGTTGCTGATAGTGTTGGTAAAGCATATACTGATGAATCGGGTGATGGAGAACAAAACTATGTTTTTGATTTTACTGTAGGTGCTACTATTAGTGGTGATACTACAATTAATTATGCTGTTACTGCTTCAAAAGTAGAGGACAGTAATTTACCAGAAAGTGCAGTTAAAGTATATTTAACTGATATGGATAGCGATGCAGATACTCCTATTACTGGTTTTGAAGGTGGTACTGTTCCTACTTATGATACTTTAACAGATGTTGAAGCATCTGATGTATCAGGAGCCCCAGCAGGTGATAAATTACTTTATAGAAGTACATTTGTTGTTACTGATAGTCATGATTTTCGTTTAAGAATGTGGGTAGCTGATACTTATCAAGTGCAAAATGAAGCAGGAGCACAAACTTTTAAGCTAAGAGTAAATGTATATGGTCAAGCAGAAGCACAATCTTCTTAATTTGTAGTTTGTGGTTTCTAAAAGTGTCTAATCTCTGACACTTTTTTCTTTTACATCATTACGTAAAACTTAACCTTGTTTATCTTTTATAGATATGTTATATTTTATTATATAAAGTAAGAGGGAGGAAAAGTATGTCTGAAAGAAATAATAAAACTATTCTGTTATCAATAATAGGTATTCTTCTTTTAATTTTGGCAGTTATAGGTGTGAGTTATGCAGCTGTTTTTTATTCGAAAACTGGTGAAAAAGTTAATCGTGTTACTACTGGAACTATAACAATGAGTTATAGTGAAAATACTAATGGTATTAATTTGACGGATGCTTCTCCTATGAATGATGAAGTTGGTATGTCCTTAAGTGAAGATAGTCAATATTTTGATTTTTCAGTCTCTGCCACAATTGGTGGAAATGCAGATATTAATTATGTGATTACTGCTGTTAAAACAGCTGATAGTACCTTACCAGATAATGCAATTAAAGTTTATTTGACTAATGTAAGTAGTGGTGGAGAGACACAAGTTCTTAGACCTACTAAAGTTTCCGATTTACAAATAACTTCTGAAGATCAATCGGGAGCACCAAATGGACAATTTGTATTACTGGCTAGTAATTTTATCGAAACTAGTGTGAGAAATTACCGTCTTAGAATGTGGATTTCTGATGATTATGTGCTTCCAGATTATAGTCAAGTTTATAAATTAAGAGTAAATGTATATGGTGCAGTAGGTGTTTAATTAAAAGTGCAGTTTTTGGTTTTCATATTTTGTGGCCATTTTAACTGTACTTTTTTCTTTACCTCTAAAAATTAGTGTGATAAAATTATGTTAGAGTATAAGGGAGTGTTATCTTATGGAAAATCAAAGCTATGAAAAAGAAACTATAGAAAAACAGTCCAATGGGAAACTATTTACCATTATTATTTGTCTTTGTCTTTTTATAATAATGGTAATTGGCATTTCTGTTGCAACATTTACTTATACTAAAGAAAATAATGGTGGTATAAATAAAATAAGTACAGGTAATATATATTTAAATTATACTGAGGATACTAATGGCATAAATATTACTAATGCTTATCCTATGACTGATGAAGTTGGTAAATTATTAACTGATGAAAATCAGTATTTTGATTTTTCTATTAATACAATTTTAGAAGGAAATGTGGTAGCTAATTATGAAATTTCAGCTGAAAAAGTAGTAACGTCTACGCTTGATAATGATGATGTTAAATTATATTTAGAAAAAGAAGTTAATAATTCTTATAAGGAAGTTATGGAACCCAAGCATTTTACTCCACTTGATAAAAGTACAAATTTAGGTACTCCAGCTGGTGCTATGTTACTTTATAGTGATTCTGTTTCTAAAAGTTCAATTGTTGATTATCGTCTTAGAATGTGGGTAGATGAAGATACAATTTTAGAAGGTTTTGAAAAGAGTTTTGCAGTTAGAGTTTCAATAAAAGCTAAAGTAGATTTAGCAGAATAGTATGTCTGCTTCTTTTTACTGTTTTTGTGAATAAAAGTGGGTGATAACTGGATGAAAAAAGAAAATAAAAATTGGATCACTAAGTTAAAAAATATTTTACATTTTATTACTACGGTATTAATGTATTCTATTTGCTTAATAATGATTATTGTTTTTTTGATATTTGTTGTTAATTTCATTGATAAACAAAACAATTTAAAATCTGGTAATAATAAAAAGGATTTATTTTCTGCATATACAATAGTTAGTCCTTCAATGGTTCCTGCAATTAATGTTTTGGACGTAGTCATTACAATGAGAGTTGATGATCCTGAAGATTTAGACAAAGGTGATATTATAACATTTAATTCTACAGATTACAGATATTCTGGTGTTCGTGTTACTCATAGAATTGTCAATATTGAAAAAACTAGTAGTGGTGAATATTTATTTACAACTAAAGGTGATAATAATAATACTGAAGATTCTTCTAGAATTAGTTTTAATGAAATATATGGTAAAGTATTATTTAGAATACCTAAAATAGGTTATGTTCAATATTATCTAAGTTCTATTTTAGGGTGGGTTGCTATTATTATTGTACCTGCTGTTATGATTATTGGTTATGATATATATAAATTAATTAAAACTCTTAGAGGTTCTGATAAAAATAGTGATTCTCGACAAATTGTTAATGATATTAAAAAAAAGAAAGCAAAAAATGAAAGAAGGTTTAAATAATGAAAAAAGTAATTTTATTGATTTTAGCAGGAATTGCACTATTTTCATTTATTCTTGCTACTTCTATGTTGTGGTATAGGTTTTTCTATGGAAAATCTGACACTGATGATTCTACTGGTGCTGTTACAATTCAAATTGATGATTCTAATAATACAATAGATGAAAGTGGATTGATACCATTAGATGATGAAGAGGCATTAAATTTAACTCCTTATGAATTTACAATAAAGAATAATAGTGCTAAAGATGCTGTTTATAATGTTTTAATAGAAGATAGTATTATTAGTGATGATTCTACTTATTCTAATAAAGTATTACTATCAAGGAAGCAGCTTAAATATCAACTTGTATTAAATGATATAGTTATTAATAGTGGTTCTTTATCGGATGTTAAAAATAATGTTTTGGATACTAGAAGTATAGCTGTTAATCAAGTTAATAATTATCAATTGCGTGTTTATGTATCAGAAAATGCAGTTAATACTAATTGGCAAAATAAGTATTATCATTTTGATGTTAGAGTACAAATGGAGGAGGATTTATGAAAAAGATATTACTAGAATATGTAAATATGTTTGCCTATACAATAACAGGACTTCTTTTTGGTTTAGCATTTTTCTTATTGTTTTTAAATTTTTATCATATGGATGAGTTAAGTTCTACTGTGGATGTTTCTTCGTATAACGATACTAATTTACAAACAATTCAAAGTAAAGTTGATACTATAAAGAATAATATAGATGTATACAATCAAAATAGTTATTATGGCTCTCTTAATATTTATGGCCTTAATTCGGTACAGTTAAAATTACAACAATGTATTGATATAATTGAAAGTGATGAAATGATGGGTTATTTCGATCGTGATACTATAGGTATAAAGGATACATATGATTTTATTATAAGTTATAGATCTCAGATATTAAATAATTGTTTAGTTATGCAGATTAAATCTATGTTTAATACAGAAACGATTTCTACTTTACCTAATTTTAATATTATTAAACCTTATGTTGATTTAAATGTTGATTCTTTAATGAGTTCTACTGATTATGTTAAAAATAATATTGAAAATGCAGATCATTATTATTTTAGTACTGAGGGTAATAAAAATAATTTCTTTAATTTAGTTCGAGATAGTTATACTAATACGATGGAAGATTATCAAGAAACTTTAGATTTATTAGTTAATATTTCTAATTGGTATAGGAATGTTGTTATAGGAGGCTAGAGCATGAAAAAAATATTTAATGGATTATTTTATGTACTTAAGTTTTTGTTATTAATTGCCACTTTTGGTTTAACAATTTTTATTTTGATAAGAATGAACATAAGATTGGAAAAGGATGTTATGACGATGATACCAACCTTGCTTCCTTTCTTGTTTGTTTTCATTTTATTTATTATTAATATGATATTTAAACAAGTTGGTGTTACAAAAAACGTCTTTTATAATTTGACCTGTTGTTTAGTTTTAGTTACTATTAGTTTTGTAGGTTATAGAGCTATTTTTGATACTAACATGGTTTTGAATCAAAGATATGGATATGGTATTGATTTTAATTTTTTTGATAATTTTATTGCTTATATGAATATAATGCTTTATGGTTTAGTGATTTGTAATATATTGTTTATGTTTAGAGAGAAAGATGAAGAAAAAAAATCTAAGAAATTTAACAAAGCTTAGGTTTTTTCTTTACAATTACATTAAGTATTAATATAATCATTATTAATTAGGGAGATGTAATTAAATGGATAACTTTAAATTTAAGAAAAAATATGGCCAAAACTTTTTACAAAATAAAGCTGTTATAGATAAGATTGCAAAGATTTCTTTAGCTAAATCTAATTCTTTGATTATAGAAGTTGGACCCGGCAGTGGTAATTTAACTATTTCTTTAGCTAGTTTATATAAAGACAGCAATATCTTGGCTTATGAAGTGGATAATAGTTTAGAAGATATTTTAGCTAGTAGACTGAAAGATTATGATAATGTAAAGATTTTATTTACTGATTTTCTTAAAGCTGATATTACTAGTGATGTAGGTGATTATTCATATGATTATTTATATTTTGTTAGTAATGTTCCTTATTATATAACAACTCCTATACTTTTTAAATTAATAGATAGCAATTTAGGGTTTGAAAAAATAGTTATGATGGTTCAAAAAGAAGTGGGAGATAGATTTTGTAGTAAGGTATCTTGTAAAGAATATGGGGCTCTTACGGTTATTCTTAATTATTTCTTTAATGTGAAAAAAGAATTTGTGGTTGATAGAAATCAATTTTATCCAAGACCTAATGTTGATAGTGTTGTGGTATCTTTTAGTAGGAAAGATGAGTTAGAGAGGCTAGACGATAAAGATTTATTTATGAAGCTTGTTCATGATAGTTTTCAGTTTAGAAGAAAGACTCTAAGGAATAATTTAAAGAAATATAATTTAAGTGTTATAGAGACTGTTTTAAATAAATATGGTTATGATTTGAATGTGAGAGCGGAGGCTTTAGATTATAGAATATTTGTTGATATTGCTAATACTTTATCTAGAGCATAAATATAAATCCTTTACATATAATTAAATGGGTGAATTATATGTTTAAGATTGGAGACTTTGTTACTAGAAATTCTTATAATAATGATATTTTATTTACAATTATTGATATTAAAGACGATATAGCTTACTTAAAAGGTATTGATGTTAGGCTCTATGCTGATAGTAGTCTTGATGATTTAGAAGAAGCGGATGTAGATTATGATACTAATAAAGATAGAAATGATGTTAAAAAGATTAAAGATATGCTTAATTTAGATAGAAGTGAATACTTTTATTTGCCAGGAAAGATTTTGCATATTGATGGCGATAAAGATTATTTGCGGCGATGTATAGATTTTTATAAAGATATGCATTTAGAAGCTTATGGGGTTAATTTGGATGAAGATGATTTTTCTAAAGAGATTACTTCTTGTTTAGAAAAGTATAATCCAGATATTTTAGTTATTACAGGACATGATTCTTTTAAGAAGAATAAAGATAAGAGTGATTTGGCTAATTATCAGAATTCTCTTAATTTTGTTAAAGCGACGATGAAAGCTAGAGAGTATGAGAGAAATCAAGATAAACTCATTATTATAGCAGGGGCTTGTCAGTCTTTTTATGAGGACTTAATTAAAGCAGGCGCTAACTTTGCTTCTAGTCCTAAGAGAATTAATATTCATGCTTTAGACCCTGCTATTATCGCTAGTACTGTCGCTTTATCTCCTAAAAATAAAGAAATTGATTTGATAAGTTTACTTTCTAAGACTCATTATGGTAGTGATGGTATGGGTGGTATTATTACTAATGGTGTTATGTATGTGGGGTATCCAAGATGAATGTAGATAAAGTAAGAGATGAAGTAAAATCTAAAGAAGGAAAGATGCTTCATTTCAAGTTTAACGGTAGTAGGAATCAAATAGTGGAATTTGAGGGAGAGATAATAGAGATATATCAGGCGATATTTGTTGTTAAACTAGTAGATAATAATATTAAATCTTTTTCATATAGTGATTTGATTACTTCTAGTTTAGAGATACTTAAGTAAATAGATATTAGTAAAGTATTTGACAAGTTTTAAAAAACGACTTGCAAAAGTTAGTTAACTGGTATAAAATTTACTTATAAGACTTGATTAGGAGGTTACATATGAAAATTACATCTGTAAATGTACGTAAAATTGAAAAAGAAGGTAGTCGCATGAAAGGTATTGCATCAGTATTACTTGATGATTCTTTTGCTGTTCATGATATTAGAATCATTGAAGGTGACAATGGGCTTTTTATTGCTATGCCTAGTAGAAAGACTCAAGCTGGAGGATATAGGGATATTGCACATCCAATTAATCCAGAAGTTAGAGCAATGTTTCAAGATAAGATTATTGAAGCTTATAATAACATTAAAGATGAAGATTCTAAAGAAGATTAGTTCTTCTTTTTTTGTTTGTTGCATATCATTTAGTAGGTGATGATATGGAAAGCAAGGAAGCAATTATTAATAATTATAATCATAGTATTACAATTACAGAAAGAAAGAATTTACTTATTACAGGAGTTAAGAAAATAGAAAACTTTGATAATGAAGAATTTTTGTTAGAGACAGTTATGGGCTATTTGGCTGTTAAAGGGGAAGATTTGGAACTTGTTAAGTTAGATACTTTAGCAGGTAATGTCTCTATTAAAGGATTGATAAAGGGATTCTCTTATATGGATGATAATAGTGGTAAGAAAGATAAAGAAGGCTCTAGTGTCTTTAATAGACTATTTAGATAATGAGTTTAGTTGAACAAGTAGTATCATTAATCTTTTCTTTTATATATGGGGGAGTCTTATCAGTCTTATATAATTTTAATTATAATATTCTCTTTTATAAAAATAGAGTTGTTAAGATTATATTTAATATTTTATTTGTTTTTGATTTAGTTCTTATCTATTTTCTTGTTATGAGAAAGATAAATAATGCTGTTATTCATCCATATTTTTATTTATTTATTATCTTGGGCTTTTTTACCTTCTTTAATATTACTAAGAAGTTTAGAAAACTATTGAAAGTGCCTGAAGTTAAGAAAAAGCCTAAAAAAGATGACCAAAAGTGTAAAGAGTGACTAGTTAATATTGAACTAGTTTTTTTATGGCTTTATAATATATCTTAGGAAAGTGGGTGAAAATTTAATGGCTAAAAGAAGAAAAAAGAAAAAGTTAGGTCCAGTACTATTGCTTTGTGTTTCTTTTGCTGTTATTATTTTTACTACGTTTACAATTTTTAGATATTGGACTATGATATATAGTAAATATCAGGAAAAGGGAGAGTTAAAAAAAGAACTTGCTTCCTTAAAAGATAAAGAAGAAGAGTTGGAGTCTGATGTTAATAAGTTACAGGATTCTGATTATATAGCAAGATATGCTAGAGAAAAGTATTATTACTCTAAAGATGGAGAGTTAATCTTAAAAATACCTGAAGATGATGAAGAGGAAAGTGATAGTAAGTAATGAATATTGAAAGTTTATATAAAGATATTAAAGTAAAAGATGGGGACTTCTTAGTTTTCGCTTGTAGTTATGGTCCTGATTCTATGGCTTTATTTAAGAGTTTATTAGAACTTAGAAAAAAATATGATATTAGATTAGTCTGTGCTCATGTTAATCATGATAAAAGACGTGAGAGTGCTAAAGAGAAGGAAGATTTAGAGAAGTATTGTAAAGAAAATAATGTAATCTTTGAATATATGAAAATAGATAGATATGGTGATGATAACTTTCATAATGAAGCGAGAAATATTAGATATCAGTTCTTTGATGAAATAGTTAAGAAATATAATGCTAAATACCTTTTAACTGCTCATCATGGTGATGACTTGATGGAAACAATTCTTATGAGAATTGCTAGAGGGTCTACTTTAAGAGGATATAGTGGCTTTAGAAAGTTGGTAAAAATGGATGGTTACTACATTTATCGTCCTTTTATAGGTTTAACTAAGAGTGAGTTATTAGATTATTGTCATAAGAATAGAGTTCCTTATGCTGTTGATAAAAGTAACTTTAGTGATGTTTATACGAGAAATAGATATCGTAAGGAAGTTTTGCCTTTCTTAAAAAGTGAAGATAAAGATATTCATAAGAAATATTTAAAGTTTAGTAATGTGTTAAGCCAAGCGGATGATTTTATAGAAGAGGAAGCTAGTAAGGCGATTAGTAAAGTTATTAAAGATAATAAACTATATATAGATAAATATTTAGAGATTAATAAATTCTTAAAGAGAATTATTTTAGAGAGATTTATATCTAGTTTTTATCAAGATGATTTGATTTTAATAAATGATAAACATTTAGATTTAATAGAAATCCTTATTAATAGTAAGAAGAGTAATGCTAAGGTTAATCTTCCTAATGATGTTGAGGTAGTAAAGAGTTATAATACTTTATCTATTAGAAGGAATCCTAATTTACTTAGTAGTTATGAAATAGAAGTAAGTAGGGAAGTAATACTTCCTAATGGACATAAGTTAGAATTATTAGATTCTGTTAAAGGTAATAGTAATAACATTATAAAACTTTCTAGTAAAGATGTAACTATGCCTTTAATTGTTAGAACTAGAAAGCTTGGAGATGTTATGGCTATTAAGGGGGGAGGACATAAAAAAATAAAGGATATTTTTATAGATAGTAAGATTCCTCTTGCTGATAGAGACTTATGGCCTATAGTAGTTGATAGTCGTGAAAGAATAGTTTTTGTTCCAGGATTAAAAAAATCTAAATTTGATAAGACTAATAGTGAATTTTATGATATAATACTGAGATATGAGTAGAAAAAAGGAGAGATTTCCATGAATGTAAATAAAAAAGTTGTTAAAAAAGGTTTACTACCTTATGTCTTTTTACTTCTAGTAATGCTTGGAGTTATATACTTTGTTAGTGTTGCTAATCAAAAAGTTAATGTTTTAACTTATGATGAGTTTATGAGTGATTTAGAGGCTAAGGAAGTAAGTGAGATTACTGTAACTCCTCGTGAGAGAGCACAGATTTATGAGATTACTGGTAAGTTAGACAATTATAAAGAAAATGAAAGTTTCTTTGTTAGAATTCCACTATCTGACCAAGTAATGAAAAAGTTAGTGGAAGCGAGTGAAGCGGATGATTTTGAGTTTACTAGTGTAGCTGATCCAGAGTCTAGTACTATTTTACTTGTAATAGTTAATATTTTACCTATTGCTTTACTTGCCTTTATTTGTTTTTGGTTTTTAACTAAACAAATGGGTGGAGGTAAGAATTCTCTTGATTTTGGTAAGAGTAAAGCAAAGCTTTCTAGTGATAAGAATAAAGTTACTTTTAAAGATGTAGCTGGCCTTAATGAAGAGAAAGAAGAAGTTAAAGAGTTAATAGACTTTTTAAAGAATCCTAAAAAGTTCCAAAAGTTAGGTGCTAGAATTCCTAAGGGTGTACTTTTATATGGTCCTCCAGGAACTGGTAAAACTTTACTTGCTCGTGCAGTAGCAGGTGAAGCGAATGTTCCTTTCTATTATATTAGTGGATCTGACTTTGTTGAGTTGTTCGTAGGTGTTGGTGCAAGCCGTGTTCGTGATATGTTCCAACAAGCGAAAAGAACTGCTCCTTGTCTTATCTTTATAGATGAGATTGATGCTGTTGGTAGACAAAGAGGTACAGGAATTGGTGGTGGACATGATGAGAGAGAACAAACATTAAACCAATTACTTACTGAGATGGATGGATTTGGTGAAAATGAAGGTATCATTATTATTGCTGCTACTAATAGACCTGATGTATTAGACCCAGCTTTACTTCGTCCAGGTAGATTTGATAGACAAGTTGTTGTTAATTTACCTGATGTAAAGGGACGTGAAGAAATACTTAAAGTACATGCTCGTAACAAAGTATTAGCACCTTCTGTTAATATTCCTGCTCTTGCTAAGAGAACTCCAGGTTATTCTGGTGCAGACCTTGAAAACTTACTTAATGAGGCTGCTTTACTTGCTGTTAGACGTAATAAAGATGCCATTACAATGAGTGAGATAGATGAAGCTAGTGATAGAGTACTAATGGGACCTGCTAAGACTAGTGCTAAAAGAAGTGAAGCCGACCGTAAGTTAGTTGCATATCATGAATCAGGTCATGCTGTTGTTGGTATTAAGTTAAAAGGTGCTAACGACGTTCAAAAGGTTACTATTATTCCACGTGGTTCTGCAGGTGGATATAATATGATGATTCCTAGTGAAGAGAAGATTTGTAAGACTAAAACTGATTTACTTGAAGAAATTACAGGTTTACTTGCAGGACGTGTTAGCGAAGAGGTTGTCTTTGGTGAAGTTACAACAGGGGCACAAAATGACTTTGAGAAAGCTACTAAGATAGCAAGAGCTATGGTTACTGAATATGGTATGAGTGATTTAGGACCTATGCAATTAGAAGAGCGAGAAGGTAGTGCTTTCTTAGGTAGGGACTATGCTAAGAGTAGAAACTTCTCTAATGAAGTAGCTCATGAAATAGATCAAGAAATGAGAAAGATTATTGATAAGTGCTATGATGAAGCGACTAAGATAATTAAAGAAAATAGAGATTTACTTGATTTACTTGCTAAGACATTATTAGAGTACGAGACATTAACTAAAGAACAAATTGATTACTTAGTAGAACATGGTGAGATGCCTTCTGAAGAAGAGGAAACTAACTATGAGAAAATGAGTCTAACTAAGTTAAAAGAACTTGCTAAAGAAAAAGGAGTTAAAGGTTACTCTAAGATGAATAAAGCAGAACTAATAAAAGAACTTGAAAAATAGTTCTTTTTTCTGTATTATAAAGTCAGTTATCCACTTAAACTGTGGAAAAAGATGGAGGAAGTAGTTATGAAAGCTAAGAAAGCAGTGAAAAAAGAAATAGGAGAATTTAGAAAGTTTATTAGTAGAGGTGCTGTTTTAGATATGGCTATTGGTGTTATTAAATTAAGCAGAGCCTTTTTCTAAAATAGTTAGTAGTTTAGTAGATGATATATTTATGCCTTTACTTGGAGTTATACTAGGAGGACTTGACTTTAGTGGTTTATCTATTAAAATAGGTGATGCTTCTATTATGTATGGCTCTTTTATACAGAGTATTGTTGACTTTTTAATCATTGCTATTTGTATTTTTGTAATGGTTAAGATAGTTGCTAATATTAGAGATAGAGCAGATAAGAAGTTAGGAATTGAACATAAAAAAGAAGAGAAGAAAAAGGATGAACAAGTGGTGTTACTTGAAGAGATTAGAGATTTGTTAAAAGATAATAAGAAAGTTGGAGGAAAAAGATAATGAAATTATATGAATTTAGTGAAGATAAAAAGAAAATATTAGTTTATGAATTACAAGGAATTAAAGAAGAGATAAAAAAATATAAAGAAGAGAATTTAAGAAGAAGATTTTATGATTTAGAAACTGTTAATAAAGACTTAATTGACTGTTTGTTGAACGGTGGTGTAATAGATGAGTGGAGCTTAAGAAGTAAAAATAAAGATTTTTATGCTAATTTAATAACTAGTAGTAGTGAAACTGAATATCAAAAAGTAGTTAGAGATAATCTATTAAGAAAATATTATAATAGTGAATGTTTAGGTTGTAATATAACGCAAGTATACAAAGTTAATGATAAATTAGACGAATTTAGTCCATATGCGTTGTTACCACTTGATAATAATGAAAGTGTTTATTCTCACATTGATAATATTAATTGGTATAGATTTCCTAATTTATTAGTTTTGCATAATAAAGATTTGGTAGGTTTGCATTTGTTAGAACAAGGTAATTATAAAGAGATTATTTTAGATAATATACTTAATAGAGAAACACCATTTTATCTTTTTGATTTAACATTAAAAGATAAATATAACTGTTCTATGGAAGTTTTGGATTTACCTGTAATGAAGGAAGCAAAAGAAAAGATTGAGTGTAGTTCAAAAGTATTAACTTTATATCGTAATAATATAAAAAAATAGTATCTAATTTGTGAAAAAACACTTGTATCAAAATTGTCTTTAGTATATAATATGTCTAAGGGAATTTTAGTAGTAGGGTGTCTACCTCCGGAAAGGAGGTTTGATATAGATGAAGAAACGTGTATTTATATTAAAGGTATTACGTTATGTCTGTATCATTTTGTTCCTCGTTATTTTTCTAATAACAGAAATAAAAAAAGACACTTAATCTTTTATAAAGATTAATGTCTATCACCTTTAATTAAATATTTTTGGGGGTAGACATCTAGTTATCCAATGCTAAATGTTCCCTTAATAGTTTATGTAAATTTCTTTTACATATTCATAGTAACACAAAAGTTTATATTTTGCAAGTGTTGGGTGATTTTATATGTGGAAAATAGGTAATGTTGAAATAGAAAATAGAGTTGTTCTTGCTCCTATGGCAGGTATTTGTAATAGTGCTTATCGTAAGATAGTTAAAGAAATGGGATGTGGACTTATCTATGCTGAGATGGTTAGTGATAAGGCTATATGTTATGATAATAAGAAAACTATCGATATGCTTTATATGGAAGATGTTGAACGCCCTATCGCACAACAGATATTTGGTAGTGATGTAGATAGCTTTGTAGAGGCTGCTAAATATATTGAGAAAGAAATGAGACCTGATATTATTGATATTAATATGGGGTGTCCTGTTCCTAAAGTGGCTTTAAGAGCCCAAGCAGGTAGTGCCTTGCTTAAAAATCCTAATAAAGTAAAAGAGATAGTTAAGGCTGTGGTAAATGCTGTTAAATGTCCTGTTACAGTTAAAATACGTAGTGGATGGGACGCTAATCATATAAATGCTATTGAGATTGCGAAAATTTGTGAAGAAGCAGGTGCTAGTGCTATTACTGTCCATGGGAGAACGAGAAGTCAAGGTTATTCTGGTAAAGCTGATTGGAATATAATTCGTGATGTTAAAAATAGTGTTAAAATTTCAGTAATTGGTAATGGTGATGTTACTAGTCCTGAGAAAGCAAAAGAAATGTTAGATTTTACGGGGTGTGATGCAGTTATGATTGGAAGAGCTGCTTTAGGTAATCCTTGGCTTATTAGAAATACTGTATTATATCTTGAAGGAAAACCTTATACACTACCTACAACTAATGATAAAATAGATATGTGTATTAAACATTTAAAGATGTTAAGTGACTTAAAAAGTGAGAAGCAGGCAGTACTTGAAATAAGAAGTCATGTAGGATGGTATCTAAAGGGTGTTAAAGGAAGTAATGATGTTAAAAATAAAATTTATAAAATGACTAAGATATGTGATATACTACAAGTATTAGAAGAGTTTAAGGAGGAACTTTATGAAAAAGAGAAATGTTTATGATAAAATTAAAGAGGAAGAAGAGAAAGTAAAAGAAGATAATAAGCTTAGGAAAAGTCCTGATATTAAGGCAATGTTTAGTCAGAGAGTACTTGCTTTTCTAATAGATTTAGTACTTATTAGTATGATAACTTCTCTTATTACAATGTTTGTTCCTGTTAATGATACAGCTACTAAGCTTTATGAAGAACAAAATAGAGTTTTAGAAGGTTATGTTGAAGGAACTGTTTCTATGGAAGAGTATGTTAATCAGATGGTAGACTTAAGTTATGATATTTCTAGACAAACAGTTATTGTTTCTATTGTCACTATTGTTATAAGTCTACTTTACTATGTTGTTTATCCATGTTATAATAATGGGCAGACTTTTGGTAAGAAGTTAATGAAAATTAAAATTAAGAAAACTAATGATACAGAACTATCTATGAATGATTTACTTATTAGAGGGATGATTAATAATAGTATTTTAGTTAATATTATTAATGTTATTTTAGTACTATTCTTAAGTAAAAATATCTTTTTAAGTGCTAGTAGTCTTGTTAGTAGTATTCAATATATAGTACTTATTATTAGTTTAATAATGATAGCATTTACTAAGAATGCACAAGGATTACACGATAAAGTTGCTAAGACTGAAGTTGTAGTTGCAGATACAGTGAAGGAGGATGTTTTATGCACGAGCGAAAATTAACAGAACAGGAATTAGTTAGAAGAGATAAAGCTCTTAAGTTAAGAGAATTAGGTTATGATCCTTTTGGTAGTAGATATGATAGAAGTGATTATGCTAATGATGTTAAAGAAAAGTATGAAAGTGTAGACCATGATGCTTTTGATAGTATGACTGATACTGTTAAAGTGGCTGGTAGAATTATGTTTATTAGAAAGATGGGTAAAGCTTCATTTTTCTCTATTAAAGATAAGAGTGGTTCTATTCAAGTATATATATCAATTAATGATGTAGGAGAAGATATCTATACATTGTTTAAGTCTGCTGATATTGGGGATATTGTTGGTGTTTATGGTAAGGTTATGAAGACAAGAACAGGAGAAGTAACTATTAAGTGTTTAGAATATACACCTTTAGTTAAAGCTTTAAGACCACTTCCTGAGAAGTTTCATGGACTTACTGATGTTGAGGAAAGATATAGAAGACGTTATGTTGATTTAATGATGAATGATGAGTCTAGACGTGTTGCTTTTTTAAGACCTAAGATTATTCGTTCTATTCAAAGCTTTTTAGATAATAGAGACTTTGTTGAAGTAGAGACACCTGTTTTATCAACGTTGTTAACCGGTGCTTCAGCTCGTCCTTTTGTTACTCATCATAATAGTCAAGACTTAGATATGTACCTTAGAATTGCCTTAGAATTACCTTTAAAAAGACTTTTAGTTGGAGGTATGGAAAAGGTTTATGAAATAGGTCGTGTCTTTAGAAATGAGGGAATGGATCCTAAACATAATCCAGAGTTTACTCTTATGGAAGTTTATGAAGCTTATTCTGATTTAGAGGGTATGATGGATTTAACAGAAAAGATGTTTGTTAATATTGCTGAGAATGTTATTGGTAAGATGGATTATCATTGGAATAATCAAGATATTAACTTAAAAGGACCATGGAAGAGAATTAGTATGGTTGATGCAATTAAAGAGAAAACAGGCATTGACTTTAAAAAAGAAATGAGTGTTGATGAGGCTTTGGAGCTTGCAAAAGAACATAATATTGAAGTTCAAGAACATGAAAAGACCGTAGGACATATCATAAATCTTTTCTTTGAAAAGTATGTAGAGGAAACTTTAATTCAACCAACTTTCTTATATGGACATCCAGTAGAGATTTCTCCACTTACTAAGAAAAATAAAGATGATCCTAGATTTGTGGATAGATTTGAATTATTTATTGCAGGTAGAGAAATGGCTAATGCTTATACTGAGTTAAATGATCCAGATGACCAGTTAGATAGATTTGAAGAACAATTAAAAGAAAAGAATTTAGGTAATGCTGAAGCGAATGATATAGATATGGACTTTATTGAAGCTTTAGAATATGGTATGCCTCCTGCTGGTGGTGTAGGTTATGGAATAGATAGACTTATAATGTTCTTTACAGAACAAGATAGTATTCGTGATGTTATATTATTTCCTACAATGAAGCCTATTGAGAAGTAGATTTAAAATAAAAAAAACTCTGCCACTACGTATGATGTACTAAGCCTCATACTAACGTCCTAAACGAATAGCGGTACGAGTTTTATAAAAGAAGTAAATATAATTATTAATAGATATTTCTTCTTTCTGAAAGTTATTATATTATAGTATATCTTGTATGTCAATTTGTTAAATCGTTAAGATAAGAGTTAAATATTCTTATCTTTTTTCATATCTTATTTTGAGGTGATTAAGATTAAACCTATTATTGGTATTGTAGGAAGGTTATATAGTGGAGATGCTAATATTATTTGTGTAGAAGAAGTTAGACTTGCTGTTACGAAATTTGGGGGTATTCCTTTATTAATATTACCTGTTGGTAAGGATGACTTGTCTTGTAAAAATTTTTATAGTGAAGAAGAGCTTAAAGATTTAGAGAGGGTTCTAAAAAACTGTGATGGGTTTATATTACCTGGAGGAGATACTTGGTATCAGTTGGATGAAATAGTAATTGATTATGCAATTAGGTGTGATAAACCATTATTTGCTATATGTTTAGGTATGCAAGCTTTAAGTAAAGTATTAAGTGGGGATAAGAGAATAGGTTATGATAATACTATCAAAAATAATACCTCTATCAATCATTTAGAACCTACTAAGAATTATGTTCATTCAGTTATTATCGATAAGAATAGTAAACTTTATTCTATTATAGGTGAGAAAGAGATATGGGTTAATTCTAGACATAGTTATCATGTTCCAGAATTTGATAATACTTTGGTCTGTGCTAGGAGTAGTGATGAACTTATAGAAGGTGTGGAACTTAAAGATAAAAACTTTATATTAGGTGTACAGTGGCATCCTGAATCTAATTTAGATGATGAATATTCTAAGAGATTATTTAAAGCCTTTTTTGATAAATTATAAAATTCACAAAAGTTTCACAAAAAAAGTCGTCAAAAGCTTGTAAACTAAAGGAATTCTTCGTATAATTATAGTTGGAAGGAGAGAAAGATATGAAAAAGCATAATACACTTAAAGTTGTTATTATAACATTACTTTTATTTGCTTTACTAACATGGATTTTACCTTGTGCAACTTATCAAACTGAGTATACAGAACTTGGTAGATATCAAGTTGGATTATTCGATATTTTATCATATCAATCAACTGTATTTGGTTACTTTGGTTATGTTGCTCTATTTGTATTAGTTGTTGGTGGTTTCTATGGTGTTTTATATAAAACTGGAGCATATAGAAGAATGCTAGATAGTCTAGTTAAGAAGTTTAAAGGTAAAGAAGTAATATGCCTTGTTGTTATTATGGCTTTATTTGCATTTTTAACTTCATTTGCAGGACTACAATTAGCATTGTTAATGTTATTCCCATTTGTTATTTCTTTAGTACTTATGATGGGATACAATAAAGTAGCTGCTACTGCTGTTACTGCAGGTAGTGTTGCTGTAGGTTTAATGGGAACAACATTTTCTTATAATACAACTCAAGTATTACAACAATACTTATCAGTAGAACTTACAGATTTGATTTGGGCTAAAATTGTTCTTTTAGTATTAGGTGTAGTAATGCTAGCTTTATTTACATTAAAATTTGGTAAGAAAGCTAGTACTAAAAAGTGTGATGATAAAGAAGAATTTATCCCAGAGGAAGTTAAGGTTGAGAAAGCTAAAGACAAAGATAAAGGTAAAAAACATAAAGTTAGAGTATGGCCATTAGTTTTAATCTTAGATTTAATGCTAATAGTTACAATTTTAGGTTTTATTCCTTGGAATAGTGCTTTCGGTATAACTTTATTTGATGATGTAACTACTGCTATTACAGAGTTTGAATTATTTGGTTTCCCTATCTTTGGTAAGATTTTAGGGGCAATCAGTGCTTTTGGATATTGGACTTTAGTAGAGCTAGTAACTCTAATGTTACTTGCTATCATTATCCTTAAATTTGTTTATAAAATTAAATGGGATGATGTATTTGATGGATTTGGTAAAGGTGTTAAAAAAGCATTAGTACCTGCTTTAATTGTAATACTAATCTATACATGTTTAGTACTTACTACTTATGATCCATATCAATTAGTTATCTATAAATTTATTTTAGGATTAACTAAAGGATTTAATATCTTTACTACTGGTTTAGTTGTAGTTATTTCTAGTATCTTTAATGGTGATCCACTTTATGCATTCTATAGTGTGTTACCATACTTTGTAAGTGTTGTTACTGATACTAATAACTATCAACTTATTGCTGTAATATTCCAGAGCTTATATGGTATTGTTACTCTAGTAGCACCTACTAGTATTCCACTTATGTTAACTCTTGCTTATACTAATACTTCTTATAAAGATTGGTTTAAGTATATTTGGAAATTATTAGTAGCTTTACTTGTATTAGCATTTATAGTATTTACAGTATTATTACTAGTAATTTAGTAATTATTGACCCTTAGGGGTCTTTTTTTTGTCAGTTTTTTGGGGCTTCTATTTCTTGATTAAAGTAAGTAAAAATCTTTACAATAATATTGATTGGAGGAATTTTATGTTTTCAAGATTTAGTGAAGAAGCACAGAAAGCTTTGATACTTGCTAAAAAAGAGATGAATAATTTAAGACATCCTTATGTTGGAAGTGAGCATTTATTTCTTTCGATACTTTCAATGAAGGATTTAGAGATAACTAAAGTATTAGCTTCTTACAACATAACTTATGAAGTGTTTAAGAGTGAACTTATAAGAATAGTTGGAGTTGGTAAGAATGCAAATCAGTGGTTTTTATATACTCCTTTGTTAAAGAGAGTAATAGAGACGGCGATACTAAATAGTAAAGAAAAAGGTGAAGTAGAAGTAAGTGTTAATGAGTTGCTGCTAGCAATACTTGAAGAAGGAGAAGGAGTAGCGATTAGGCTTTTGATTGGTCTTAATATAGATGTTGATGAGATATATAATTCTATATCAAAAGATTCTAAAGTTAGTAATAAAGCGATACATAAGAAGTTACTTGTAGAGGACTTTGCTGTTAATCTTAATAAAAAAGTAGTGGGTAATGAAGTTGACCCTGTTATAGGAAGAGATGATGAGATTAAAAGTCTAATAGAAATATTATGTCGAAGAGGTAAGAATAATCCTTTACTAATTGGAGAAGCAGGAGTAGGTAAGACGGCTATTGTTGAAGAGCTTGCCAGAAGAATAGTAGAAGGTAATGTTCCTAAACCTCTTAAAGGGAAAACAATTCTTTCTCTTCCTATGGCTAATTTAGTAGCAGGGACAAAATATCGAGGGGAGTTTGAAGAGAGAGTTTCTAAGATATTAAAAGAACTTGAAGAAAATGATGATATTATTGTCTTTATTGATGAAGTACATACGATAGTAGGGGCAGGTGGGGCGGAAGGGGCGATAGATGCCTCTAACATTATTAAACCTGCTTTAGCAAGAGGAAAGATACAGTTAATTGGAGCGACTACTACTTATGAATATCACAACTTTATAGAAAAAGATAAAGCCTTGAATAGAAGATTTCAAATTATCATGATAGAAGAGCCTACTAAAGATAAGACTAAAGAAATATTAAAAAAACTAAAGCCTTTGTATGAAGCATATCACTTTGTTAGTATTAGTGATGATATTATAGATTTAATAGTAGAGCTTTCTAGTACTTATATATATGAGTATTATCAGCCTGATAAATCTATAGATATCTTAGATGAAGTTTGTACTAAGGCATCGTTATTAGAAAGTAAGAATGATACGGAACTTTTAAGAATCAATACAAAGCTTCAAGAAGTTATAAGTAATAAGAAGAAAGCGATTATTAAACAAGACTTTGATCTAGCTTCTACTTATAAAGAAAAGGAAAAAGAACTGCTTACTAAGAAGAATGAGTTAGAACTTAATTTAATGACTAAGAGAAAGCCTAAAAAGATTACTAAGGAAATGGTGGCAGATGTTATATATCTAAAGACTAAGATACCTGTTTATGAGATTAATAAGAGTAGTAGAAAGATTATAAATGATTTAGATAAAAACTTAAAGAAGGCTGTTTTAGGACAAGATGAGATTATTACTGATTTGTGTAATAGGGTTAAGAAGGTTAGACTTGGTTTTCAAGAAAAACCGCATATAGAATCTTTTTTATTCTGCGGTAGAACTGGAGTTGGTAAGACTTTATTAGTAAAAGAGTTTGCAAAACTTCTATATGGGGAATCTAATTTTATTAGACTTGATATGAGTGAATATAAAGAGGCTCATACGGTTAGTAAGATTATTGGTTCTCCTCCAGGTTATGTTGGTTTTGATAATCATTTAACTATTCTTGATACAATAAGAATGCATCCTCATTCTGTGGTATTACTTGATGAGATAGAGAAAGCATCTAGTGAAGTTATGAAACTGTTTTTACAAGTGCTTGATGAAGGAGTTTTGACTGACTCTCGAGGTAGAAAGGTTAGATTTGATAATGTGTTTTTGTTTATGACTACTAATTTAGGGTATTCTAATGACTCTATAGGTTTTACAGAGAGTAAGAACAATGTCGATATAGAAGAGTTTTTAGGTGTGGAATTTGTTAATCGAATAGGTAAGATTTATTACTTTAATGATATAAGTAGTGATGTTATTCACAAAATTGTGGAAAAAAGATTAAATGTGTTAATAGAAGGATTTAAAAAGAAAGATTTAAAGATAAAGATATCCCCAACAATTGTGGATAAAGTTATAGAGGAAAGTAATTATGAAAAGTTCGGAGCGAGAAGGGTTGATAAAGTTATAGATGAAGTGGTTACTCCTATTATTGTTGATGCTTGGTATAATGGTAAGAAAGAGATAACAGTCTGACTAATTTAATATAATAGTGTTGACTATTTTAATATGATAGTATTGACTATTTTAATATGGTATTATTGACTATTTTAATATGGTATTATTGACTAATTTAATATGTATATATTGTCTAATTTAACACAAGTATATTGACTTTTGTAATATTTAAATGTATTATTAAAGTGAAAGGCAGTGATGATTATGTATCCAAGAGAAGCGAAAGAGATAATTAAAAATATCAGTAAAACATTTAAAGTTTTATTAGTTACAGGGCCAAGACAAGTTGGGAAGACTACACTTTTACTTAGTTTAAAGCCTGATAATATGGAATATATAACTTTGGATGATGAAGTTTTAAGGGAACAAGCGAAGAGTGATCCTAAATTATTTTTAGAAGAACATCCTGCTCCTTTACTTATTGATGAAGTACAATATGCTCCTAATTTATTTTCTTATATTAAAATAAATGTTGATAGAGAAAATAAAAAAGGTATGTACTGGTTAACAGGTTCGCAACAATTTCATTTGATGAAAAATGTTAGTGAGTCTTTAGCAGGTCGTGTTGGTATTGTTAACTTAAATAGTTTTATGTATTCCGAGATAGATAAAAATGAAAAGAAAGAATTGTTTGATCCTGCTAAATTAAATGAGTATAAAGCTATGCCTAAGATAGATGTTAATAAATTATATGAGATAATATTTAAGGGTGGAATGCCTACACTTTATATGGAAAAAGATATGTCACGAGATATTTATTTTAATAGTTATCTTGACACATATATTTCTCGTGATGTTAAAGAATTGACAGAGATAGGAAATGAACTTAGTTTTAGAAAATTTATTGTAAGTGTGGCTTCAAGAACAGGAGAACAACTTAATTATACGGCTCTTGCTAATGATGCTTTAATTAGTGTTCCTACTGCTGTTAGATGGTTAAGTATTTTAGTAACATCTGGACTTGTTTATTTACTTGAGCCTTATATGAATAGTGAACTTAAAAGAATAACTCATTTACCTAAAATTGTATTTATGGATACAGGTCTTGCTGCTTATTTAGCAGGATATACTAGTGCAAGAGAGTTACAACTTGGTTCTAGTTCAGGACATTATTTAGAAACATTTATTGTTAGTGAAATAATTAAAGCTTATAATGCTAGAGGAATTACTCCTAATCTTTATTATTATCGTGATAAAGAGAAAAATGAAATAGACTTAATATTTTATAAGAATAATAAGTTATATCCTTTAGAGATAAAAAAGACTGCTATTCCTAAAAAAGAAATGATTAAGAATTTTAGTAAGTTAGAGAAAACTAAAAAAGAAATAGGCACTGGAGGAATAATATGTTTATATGATACTTTGACTAAGTTAGATGAAAATAATTATATTATACCTATTTCGAATGTTATTAATTATAGTGAGCCTCAAGATTAAAGTCTTGAGGCTTATTTAGTTGAGTATAGAATAAAGTGTACTATAAAGTAGATATATATAATGTAATAATATTAAAAAAAATGATATATTTAGACTTATTTGTTATAGAAAAAGATATGATAATAAGATATAATATGGGTAAGTAAATGCAAAGGAGGTGTTATTATTTTAGACACTAATTTTAACCAGATAATTGAAATGATTGAAAAGAGAAAAAATAATGCATATAGAAAAGTAAATGAAGAAATGATTTTACTATATTTAGAAGTTGGCAAGTTTTTGTACGAATTAAAACAAAATAGTGCTTATGGTGATAAAATTACTACAAAAGCTGCCGAATTTATGAAGAATAATTATCCTAATATACGAGGATTTACTAAACGAAATATAGAGCGAATGGTTCAATTTTATAGTACGTATAAAGATGATGAGATTGCGACACCACTGGTGACGCAATTGTCATGGACAAATAATTTGCTTATTTTAAGTGGTTCTAAAACGAAAGAAGAAAGGCATTTTTATCTACAATTATCTATAAAGAATAATTATTCTAAACGTGAATTAGATAGACAGATTACGTCATCTTATTATGAAAGGTATATGCTTTCTGGTGGCAAACAATTACCAACAGTTACAAAAACTATTGATGAAGAAGATTATCCTAATACAAGAATTTTAGATACCTACAGCTTGGAATTTTTGGATTTACCTAAAGAATTTTCTGAAAAAGATTTAAAAAATGCTATTATTAAAAATTTAAAAGATTTTATTTTAGAAGTAGGGAAAGATTTTACTTTTATTGGAGATGAGTATAGAGTTCAAGTTGGCAACCATGACTTTTTTATAGATTTGTTATTTTATAATAGAGAGTTATCTTGTTTAGTAGCTTTTGAATTGAAATTAGGAGAATTTAAAGCAGAATATTTAGGGAAAATGAACTTATATCTAGAAGCATTAGACAGAGATGTTAAAAAAGAACAAGAAAATCCTAGTGTTGGAGTTATTCTTTGTAGTTCTAAAGATAAAGATGTTGTAGAATACTCACTTAGTAAGAATATGTCTCAAACTTTAATTTCTGAATATAAATTAAAGCTTATTGATAAGAAATTATTAGAAACAAAATTAAAAGAAATGAAATTACTAATAGAAAATAATGAATGATATTTTTTGAAAGGAGATATTTATTATGATTTATGTAAGTAAAGAAAAGGCAGAGTTTTATAGTGGGGATGGCTATTCTGGTATGGATTATCCTATGACTGATGCCGATATTAATGTTGCTGTTATTAAAATAAATGGTAGAAGTCCTAAAGTAGGTTATCAAACTAATACTGCATGTAAAGAACTACTTTATATCATGTCTGGTAGTGGTATTTTAGAAGTTAAAGGCAAGGAAGAGGTAATAGAATTTAAAACTGGTGATGTTATTTTACTTGATAAAAATGAATGCTATACTTTTGAAGGAGAGTTTGAAGCTTGTGTGCCTTGTACACCTGCTTGGACTAGTGAACAACATAAATATGTTGATTAGCATATAAAATATAAAATTATATTTAAGGAGGCAAAGATGAATTCAAGTTTTTATGAAATAAGTAGTGTTGTTTTAGGGTTACGAAGTGAATATCAGAGAATGGAAAGTAAATTACAAGAATTAAGTAAATATGCAAGGATTGATAGTCAATACGATAATTTGCATTTTTCACTTAATAACAGAAATATTAATTATGATTTTACAAGTAAGAATAAAAGTCCTAACAGAATGATATCAAGTACTTTGTATGGATCTAATGTAGAAAAGAAAAATGGAAATTTTATTTCTGATAAAGTTTTAGAAATTATTAATAGTGACAAATTTAATGAGGCGGCAAGAGATATTTTAGATGATGAATTTTGTAGTAATATTGAGTTATCTACAATGCGTACTGATTTAGCTTTTAGAGATCAAGTTGTTAAAATAAATATCCATTCTGGAAGTATTCATATTTGTTTAGAAAATATTTTAAAGATGAAAAAACCAATTGTTTTGTCTTATTATGCAGATAAAGATGAAATTTATTTTAAAAAAGTAAAAGGTATTTTAACTGAAAGTGATATTAATAGAGTGTTAGGAGTTTTAGTGACTAAAAGTGCATTTACTAGTTATCATAGAAAATTAATAGATGGTAGTTGTGATAAAAATGTTGACGTAGTAATGAATCGAAGCTTAAGTAATAGTTGTAATTTTGATATTGTAGAAGAAAGTGATAAATATGTTTTACAAAAGAAGAAATCGTTATAGTTTGTAGTGAAAAAATATAAGAAATAATAAAGTAAAAATGAGCGAGGAAAAATTTGTATGGAAAATTATAAAATAAGAGAAGTAATATTTGGTTTAAGAGATGAATATAGGAGAATTGAGAAAAAATTGCAGAAATTACAAGAATATTCAGAGTTAAGTGAAGGCTTTGATAATCTGTCTTTTCGTGTTTCAACTGTTCTTTGTTATAATTACATTTATAAAGGCATGTTTCCTTTGAGTTTATTAAGAAATGAACTTAATGGAACTTTAGTTAATCGTAAAAATGGTGATTATTGTTCTGGTGGTGTTTTAGAAATAACAGATGGAGAAAAATTTAATAGTTTGGCTAAAGAAACATTAGAAGATAGATTTTTTTACAATATTGATTATACTGATGATAAAGATATTGATAGTTCTAATGCTATTATTGACTGTGGTAGAATTTGTGTATATCCTAAAAACTTTTCTAAAATTTATTCTGTCTCTTATAAGTCTATAGATGATTCACTTTCTTTTTATGGACGTAGTTTTACTAAAGAAGATATTGAAATGGTTTTAGATAGTCCTATGCCTTGTGATATTCCAGAGTATCATAAAGACATTATTGATAAAAACCCTAATAGATGTAAAGATATTGATTTTGTTTTGAATAGAAAAATAAGAAGAGAAGGATACTTTAAAATTATGGATGAAGATAATAGTATTGTTTTACAAAAAAGTAAAAGGCTATATAGATAATATATATAAATTAATAAGGAGATAAAATGAGTAAAGATTATTATAAAATAAGAGAAGTAGTATTTGGCTTGAGAAATGAATATCAAAGGGTTGGAAAAAAACTACAAGAGTTGAATAAATATTCAAGACTTGAAGATGAGAATAAGGACTTGCGTTTTAATGTTGTAAATGGAGATTTAGGATATTTATATTCAGCTAATTATGAAGACTATTATTGTATAAATTTATATAGTTTATTAAATAAAGAAAATGGTTTTTATCAATCTGATTTAAATTTAAAAATTACAGATAGATATAGCTTTACAGAGCTGGCAGATAATATTTTAGAAGATGATTTTGTTAAGAATATGAACTTTTTTACAAGTTTTGAAGAAAACAATAAAATTGTTAAAATTAAAGTTGATAGTGGATTTATTCATGTATGTTTAGATAATATATCTAAGATGAAAAGTTCTTTAAATATGCTTTATTGTTCTAAAGGACTTAAGTTTCCAAATGATGATATTATATGGATTTATAAAAAAAGAAGTATTGTTACTTTAGAAGAAATGTATGATTTGTTTGATATTTCAGTTCCTAAAGATGAATTACCTTCTTATTATAAGGAAGTGATAGATAATTATTATAATATAGAATTATCAATGGGAAAAAGATTTATATCAAGGGCTTGTTTTGAAATAACAGAAGATGAGGATAAACATATTTTAAAAAAGGTTAAAACTCCATGTAGTGTTGTTATTCAAAATTTATAATCATATATTTAATTAAAAATAGAAAGAAGTGATATGATGAAATTATATAATACTCTTACAAGAAGTGTAGAAGAGTTTGTACCAATAGATAAAAATGAAGTTAAGATGTATACTTGTGGTCCTACTGTTTATCACTATGCTCATATTGGTAATTTAAGGACTTATATAATGGAAGATATATTAGAGAAAACTTTAAATATGTTAGGTTATAAAGTTAAACGTTGTATGAATATTACTGATGTTGGACATTTGTCAAGTGACTCTGATAGTGGTGAAGATAAAATGCTTAAAAGTGCTAAAAGAGAGCATAAATCAGTATTAGATATCGCTAAGTTTTACACTGATGAGTTTAAAAAAGATACTGAGAAACTTAATATTAAGTGGCCTAGTATTGTAAGTCCTGCTACTAGTAATATAGATTCTTATATAAAGATGATAGAGAAGTTACTTGATGAAGGTTATGCTTATAAAGCTGGTGGTAATGTTTATTTTGATACTTCTAAACTTAGTGACTACTATATTCTAACTAATCATAAAGTAGATGATATGGTTGTGGGGGTACGTGAAGGTGTAGAGTTTGATAGTAATAAGAAAAATCAAGCGGACTTTGTTTTGTGGTTTACTAAATCTAAATTTGATTTGCAAGAGTTAAAATGGGATAGTCCTTTTGGAGTAGGTTATCCTGGTTGGCATATAGAGTGTTCTTGTATTGCTATTAAAAATCTTGGAGAACATCTTGATATTCACTGTGGAGGAGTTGATAATATCTTTCCTCATCATACTAATGAGATTGCTCAGAGTGAAGCTTATCTTGGACATAAATGGTGTAATTATTGGGTACATGGAGAACATTTAAATGATAAAAGTGGTAAGATGAGTAAATCTAAAGGAGATATACTTACTGTTAGTACTTTAGAAAATGAAGGTTATAATCCTTTAAGTTATCGTTATATGTGTTTAGAGTCTCATTATCGTAAACCATTACTTTTTACTTATGAAGCTTTAGGACAAGCCGAAAATGCTTATAAGAAACTTAAGAATAGAGTATCTCTACTTAAAGATGAAGGTGAACTTGATGAGGAAATAGTTAATACTTATTTAGATAAATTTAAAGATGCTTTATCTGATGATATGAATACAGCGATGGCTTTGACAGTTCTTTATGAAGTATTAAAACTTGATACTAGTGATAAGACTAAGAAGTATTTAATTAGGGAATTTGATAAAGTTTTAAGTTTAGATTTACTAAAAAATGATATAATAGATATTGATGATGAGATAAAAAGTTTAATAGAAAAGAGAAATCTTGCTAAACAAAATAAAGATTATGCCGAAGCAGATAGAATTCGTGATTATTTAGAGAGTATTGGTTTTAGATTAATAGATGGTAGAAATGGTACTACTATAGAGAAAATATAGGAGGTTTTAAATGTTTTATTATATATATTTTGGTTATGGACTTATTATAATTGCTTTTCTTGTAACTCTTATTGCAGATATCTATTTAAGAACAAGATATAGTAAATATAAGAAAGTTAAAGTTAAAAGCGGTATGACAGGTGCAGAAGTTGCTAGAGAAATATTAAAAAGTAATGGCTTAGAGAATGTTTATGTTGTAGAGACAAGAGGATATTTAACTGACCATTATGACCCTAGAGCGAAAGTAGTTAGACTTTCAACTGATATTTACAATGGAGACTCTATTGCAAGTGTTAGTGTGGCTGCTCATGAATGTGGACATGCTGTTCAGGATAAAGAGGGATATTTCTTTTTGAGATTTAGATCTTTCTTAGTTCCTATTGTTAATTTTAGTACTAAGTTTGGTTATTTAGCAGTTTTAATTGGTCTTATTTTTGGGGCAATGAACCTTGCATGGGTTGGTATATTTTTGTTAGTGGCAATACTTTTATTTCAACTTATTACATTACCTGTGGAATTTAATGCTTCAAAGCGTGGTAAAATGTTTCTTAGTAAACTTAAAATAGTTGATAATAGTGAAAGAAGTATGGCTAGTTCTATGTTAATGGCCGCAGCGATGACTTATGTCGCTTCACTTATTTCAACATTACTTGATTTACTTAGACTTGTATTAATAGTTATGGGAAATGATAGAGATTAGACTTTATAGTCTTTTTTCTTTAGAGGAGATGTTTATGGATATTAGATGTGTTAATTCTTTAGTACTGGCTTATCTTGGTGATGCAGTGTATGAAGAGTATATTAGAATGTATTTAGTCGAGAAAAAAATAGGGAAAGTTAATGACTTACAAAGAGAATCTATTAATTATGTTAGTGCGAAAAGACAGGCATTTTTCTTAGATAAAATGTTAGATAGAGACTTCTTTAATGAAGATGAGATTAGTGTTATAAGGCGAGCTAGAAATGCTAAGAGTCATCCTAATCCTAGAGGATGTAGTGTGATAGAATATAAAAAGGCAACGGCTCTTGAGGCTTTAATTGGGTATTTAAAGCTTGAGAATAAAGAAAATAGAATTGATGAAGTTATGAATTATATAGTGGAGGAATTATGTTAGTATATGGAAGAAATGTAGCGGAAAGAATATTTAAGGATGAAAAACTTTTAAAAAAAGTTAGAAAATTGAAAATTGAGGAGAAATATTACTTGAAAATTCAAAATCTACTAGGGGAATTTTCAAAATCTAAGATAAAATTGGCTCGAAAATCGGAAATTGATAATTTGACCAAAGATAATCATCAAGGTATAATCATCGATATGGAGGACTACCAGTATACTCCTTTAAATAAAATATTAGAAAAAGAATATGATAAAGTTCTTATTTTAGATCATATTCTTGATCCTCATAACTTTGGGGCCATTATTAGAACAGCAGTAGCTGCAGGTTTTAATGCTATTATCATTCCTAATGATAGACAAGTACTTGTTAATTCTACTGTTGTTAAGACTAGTGTGGGGGCAGTATTTGATATTGATATAGTCTTAGTTACTAATATTAATAATACTATTAAAACACTTAAAGATAATGGTTTTTGGATATATGGTACGGTTATGAATGGAGAAGACTATAGAGATGTTAATTATGATGGTAAGACTTGTCTTGTCATTGGTAATGAAGAGAAAGGTATGAGTAAATTAGTTAAAGAGTCTTGTGACTTTTTAGTTACTATTCCTATTAGTCCTAAAATAGATAGTTTAAATGCATCTGTGGCAGCGGGTATATTGATATATGAGGTAGTCCGAAGTAGAAAGTAGGAGTTATGAAATACAATGATTATGAACTATTAGATTTAATTTATGATAATGATGAAGTAGCTTATGATATTATGTTTAATAAGTATAAACCTATTATCTATAATAAAGCTTTGGAATATTATAACTACTTAAAAGATAATAAGTGTACAGGGTTTACTTTGGATGACTTTTATGAAGAGGGTATCATTGCTTTTAATAATGCTGTTAGAAACTATGATCCTAATAAAGGAAGTCTGTTTTATTCCTTTCTATTAGTATGCTTGTCATCTGGGTTTAATCTCTTGTATAGAAATATACTTAAATTAAAGAATAGACCTCTTTTAAAATATAAAGAGTTAGATTTTGAAGTAAGAGACTCTAGGGCAGTAGATCCATATGATGATATAGATAGTTTAGATATATATAATAAATTAGATGACTATTTAGATAGTTTAAGTCAGTTAGATTCTGCTATTATTACTTTAAGAATAAATAACTTTAAATATTCGGAAATATCTAATCTTTTAGATGTTAGTTCTTCTCATATTAGTAGAGTTGTTAAAGCGATGAGGGAAAAACTTAAATTTAGTTGTTGACAAACTCTTCCTTCTTTTGATATTATTTTTCTAATCTTTGGAAGAGGTAGTGGTGTTATGAGAGGTTTTTTAGATATATTTAATCATTGTATATAAAATGGCTTTTTTGGTAAGCCGTTTTTTTGTATATAAATTTAGGAAGGAGTGGTATGATGATAACTATTGATGATGTGCTTGCTAAAGTTAAAGAGAATAATATAGGAGGAGAAGAAGTTATTAAAAAAGCTTATTTGCTAGCTTCTAAGCTTCATGAAGGACAGTTTAGACAGAGTGGAGAACCTTATATAACTCATCCTTTGCATGTCGCTTATATTCTAGCTTGTACTTATAATGATGTAGAGACAATAATAGCAGGACTTTTACATGATACTATTGAAGATACTTATATTACTTTAAGTGAGATAGATTCTATGTTTGGAAGTAGTGTGGCAAGGCTTGTTGATGGAGTTAGTAAACTAAAAGGGCTTAACTTTTCTAGTAAGAGTGAAAAAGTAGAGGCTAATACGGCTAAGATATTAAGAGCGATTAATGAAGATATTAGAGTTATTTCTATTAAATGTGCAGATAGATTACATAATATGGAAACTATTGGTTTTAAAACAGAGTTTAAACAAAAAGAGAATGCTCTTGAGACAATAGATTTGTATGTTCCTTTGGCATATCGTATTGGTATGTATGAGATAAAGAAAAGATTAGAAGATTTATCTTTTAAGGTTTTAAATCCCTTGGAATATGAAGATACTTTAAGAAAAATAAATGACTATTTAAATGAAAATAAAGAAACTTTAGATTATGTTGTTTATAAGACGGAAAAAGTTTTAAGAGATAATGGTATTAATTGTGTTGTTAAGTTAAGAGTAAAAGAAGTTTATAGTACTTATAAAAAGATGCTTAAATTAAATAAAAGGCAAAGAAAAGTTAGTAGTCAAGAAACTAGTATTGTTACTATAGATGCGATACATGATTTGTTTGCACTTAAGATTGTTACTGATGATTATTTGGATTGTTATAAAGCTTTAGGTGTTATACATAAAGAGTATGATATTGATTCAACAAGATTTAAAGAATTTATTGCTGTACCTAAAACTAATTTATATAGGTCTTTACATACTGTTTTATATGTTAATAATTGTTTAGTGCAGGCTCAGATTAGGACTAAGGAGATGGATATGGTTGATACTTATGGGCTCCCTTATTATATTTATTCTAAGAATAAACCATTTAGGGAAGTACAAGATGAGATAAGAGATAGTTTACAGTTTTGTAAGGACCTTAACTTTCTTAGTGAATACTTTGAAAGAAATGATTTGTATGTAGAGAAAGTTAAAAAAGAGTTATTTGCTAAAGAAAATGTTTATGTTAGGACTAAAAATAATAAGACTATTGAATTGCCTTTAGGTTCTACTCCTATAGATTTAGCATTTCTAGAAAGTGATAATACTGGTTATAATTTAGGAAGAGTTATTGTTAATGGAATAGAAGTACCACTTGATTATCAATTAAAAAATAATGATAGAGTCTCTTTTATAATGGGAGGTAGTCCTGAAGATTATTGGTTGGATTCTGCTAAAACGACAAGAGCGAAAGAGAAGATACTTAAATATAAACGGGCTTGTAATTACTCTTAAAATGCTATAAAATGATAGTATAAGAATAGAACGATAGAAAGCAGTGATGCCTATGGGAGAGATAATTAGATTTCCTTTTGAAGAGACATTAGATGAGTATACTAAGACTTATCATAATAATGATGAGTATACACGTCTTTTTTATGTAATGGATTCTACGATGAAGTATATTCATGGTAAAGGGTATTATGTTATTAACTTTAATCCTAAAAATATAGTAGTAGGGGTCACTAATGATAATAGAGATTTTGTTAATTTTAAGAGTTTAGATGTAATGGATGATGATATAACTAATAAAATTAATAATAATATATATAACTTAGCTTTCTTGGAGATAGGTCTTTTATCAGAGACTTTGGAGCATTTAAGACCTGACTTTTTAAAACAGAACTTTTCACAGTTTAAGATATTTATACCAGAGAACTTAGTTAATTATTATCAGATGATAGTAGTTAATGGAGGACATACTTATTTGTGTGATTATTTAGAGATTAAAAATAAACAGGAGATTACAAAACTTAATAAGGCTCTTCTAGAAGAAGGAGGAGCTGGTAAGGGTAGAAGTTATGTTAAGAGTACTGGTCATTATGGTAATGATGATGACAATATTGTTCCTATGAAGTTACCTAATGAAGATAATAAAGATAATATAGCAGCTTTTGTTACGAATTATGCTTTAGCTTTCGTTATAATTGCTAGTAGTTTGTTAATACCTATTATTGCTTTCTTATTAGGAGCTAAGTAGGAAATATAAGGAGGAGTTTATGGGGATAGAAAAAATGGGTTCTTTAGAGGGAAGAGCTATAAGAAATGGAAGAGCTATTGATATGCAATGGCTAAGAGAGAACGAAGTTAATGAAATGAGAACTTCACATGATGTTGATGAAACAAAGGATTCGAGTGATTATATTGATCCAGAATCTTATAAACAGGAGCTTGAGGAATTAAGAGAAATATTGAAAAATATGGATAAAGAAGATGAAAAAGAAGATGCAGATGTATTGGATTCTTCTTCTAATTTATATGGGCAAGATGTTACATCAAATGAAAGAAAAAAGTTAGAAATATATACTGAACAAGATGCAGAAGCAGAGAGACAAAAAGGTTTTGCTATTCCAAGACAGTATGTTGTTTTGAATGGAGATAAATATTATTTTTCTCAAGAGTATATTGCAACTCCTAAGACTAGTGAGGAGTTAGAAGCTGATAGAATAAGTCAAGAGTTAGCAGCTGCCGCTGGTATTGAAGTTCCAGAAAGTTCAACTTTTAAAAATTCTCATTATGCCAATACGGGATTACTTCCTAATGGTAATATGATATTAAAAGATCCAACTGGTATGATGGGAATGGTAGATTCTTATGGTGATATTTTAATAGATTTTAAATATCATTCTATAAAGCCTATAACTAATAGAAATAACGAAATTGTACATGATAATTGCTTTATTGCAGAGACCAATAATTCTCATTTTAGTGAAAAAATTAATAATGTTGTTTATTCTACTGGAATAATTGAAAGTGATGGTACAGAACTATATCCTATTGATGAAAGTGATGTAGAGACGATTAGATATGATGATGAAAACGATATATTACATTGCTGTAATTATAATGATTGGGTTGGACTTGCTTATTCTAAAACGGGATTTGAGAAAGATATAAAAACTATATATGGTTATGAATTAGAATCTGGGTATGATAGATACTCTGATTTAGAAGATAAAATTTTTGGATAATTTAATAAAGTATAGATTAATTCAAGGTCTATACTTTTATTATTCTCTATTTATAGAAAATTTGTTTGACTAATTAGTATACTTATGGTATATTTTGGTAGTAGAAAAATGTATTATTTTGTATTATAATATATAACGTTTTAAGGAAGTGGTATTTGTGGATAAAATAATAGTTAAAGGTGCTAGAGAAAACAATTTAAAGAATGTTTCGATAGAATTACCTAAGAATAAATTAATTGTAATGACTGGTGTTAGTGGTAGTGGTAAATCTTCTCTTGCTTTTGATACGATTTATGCTGAAGGACAAAGAAGATATGTAGAGAGTTTATCTGCTTATGCTAGACAGTTTTTAGGGGGAACAGAAAAACCTGATGTTGACTCTATAGAAGGACTTAGTCCTGCAATTAGTATAGACCAGAAGACGACTAGTAAGAATCCTCGTAGTACTGTTGGTACGGTTACAGAAATATATGATTATTTACGTCTTTTATTTGCAAGAGTAGGGGTACCATATTGTCCTAATCATAATATTCCGATAACTAGTCAAAGTATTGAAGAGATGACTAATAAAATATTAGAACATGATATGGGAACTAAACTCGTTATTATGGCTCCTGTTGTTCATGGAGAGAAAGGTACTCATAAAGATTTACTTGATGATTTAAGAAAACAGGGATTTGTTAGGGTTAGAGTAAATGGAGAGATGCATGATTTAACTGAGGAGATTAATTTAGAGAAAAATAAGAAGTCTAATATTGAAGTAATTGTTGATAGAATTGTCTTAAAAGATGGGATTATAAGTAGACTTTTTGAGTCTTTGGAGGTTGCAACTAAACTTAGTAAAGGTAAGGTCGTAGTAGATTTCCTTGGCGATAAGGAAGTAGTTTACTCAGAAGATTTTGCATGTCCATATTGCGATTTTTCACTACCTGAACTTGAACCTCGTCTATTTAGTTTTAATGCACCATATGGAGCATGTCCTGAATGTAAAGGACTTGGTATTAAGTTAAAAATAGACCCTGATTTAGTTATTCCTGATAAGAGTAAATCGTTAAAAGATGGAGCGATTGTTACTCTTGGTGATGATACTGATAATATTTATTATAAAAGACTTGAGTGTATGTGTAAGCATTATAAGATTAGTACTAGTAAACCTTTTAAGAAGTTAACGGAAAGAGAGAAAGACTTAATTCTTTATGGAAGTGATGAGTTAATTCATTTTAACTATAAATCAAAAAGTGGTAATGTTACTAATCAGACTGATTACTATGAAGGTATTATCAATAATCTAGAACGTCGTTATATGGAAACATCAAGTAGTTGGATTAGAGAATGGTTAGAGAAGTTTATGATTGAACAGACTTGTGAAGTTTGTGGTGGGGCTCGTTTAGCTGATAATGTGCTTTCTGTTAAAGTAGGTAAGAAAAATATTTATGAAGTAACGTGTATGAGTGTTAAAGAGCTTATTACCTTCTTTGATAAATTAAAGCTTAGTGAAGAGAAGATGCAGATAGCTGACCTTATTCTTAAAGAGATTAAATCACGTTTATCTTTCTTAAAAAATGTAGGACTTGAATATTTAACTCTTGCAAGAAGTGCAGGAACATTAAGTGGTGGAGAAGCACAACGTATTAGACTAGCAACACAAATTGGTTCTCGTTTAACAGGGGTACTTTATGTTCTTGATGAACCTAGTATTGGACTTCATCAAAGAGATAATGATAGACTTATTAATTCTTTACTTGAGATGAGAGATTTAGGTAATACTTTAATAGTTGTAGAACATGATACCGATACAATGCTTGCTGCTGATTACCTTGTTGATGTTGGCCCTGAAGCAGGAGATAGAGGTGGAAAGATTGTCGCAGCAGGTACACCTGATGAAGTAATGAAGTGTGATGAGAGTATTACAGGACGTTATTTAAGTGGAAAAGAATGTATTCTTGTACCTAAAACGAGAAGAAAAGGTACTGGTAAGTTTATAACTATTAAAGGTGCTAAAGAGAATAATTTAAAAAATATAGATGTTAAAATTCCTCTTGGAACATTCACCCTAGTAACTGGTGTTAGTGGTAGTGGTAAGAGTAGTTTAATTAATGAGATACTTGTTAAAGCTGCTTCTAATACTTTATATAAATCTAAAGTTAAACCTGGTAAACATGATAAAATATTAGGACTTAATAATATTGATAAACTTGTTGATATATCACAGTCACCAATTGGTAGAACTCCTAGAAGTAACCCTGCAACATATACAGGGGTATTTGATGATATTAGAGAGCTTTTCACTAATACTAAAGAAGCGAAGATGTATGGCTTTGAGAAGAATAGATTTTCCTTTAATGTAAAAGGTGGTAGATGTGAAGCTTGCAGGGGAGATGGAGTTAAGAAAATAGAGATGCATTTCTTACCAGATGTTTATGTTCCTTGTGAAGTTTGTCATGGTACAAGGTATAATAGAGAGACTTTAAACATTTACTATAAAGAGAAGAACATTGCTGATGTCTTAGATATGCGAGTTAGTGAGGCCTTAGAGTTCTTTAGTAATGTTCCTAAGATTAAAAATAAACTTCAAGTACTTGAAGATGTAGGACTAGGATACATTAAACTAGGACAAAGTGCCCCAACACTTTCTGGTGGAGAAGCAGAGAGAGTTAAACTTGCTAAAGAGTTACAGAAAAAGCCAACTGGTAAAACTTTGTATGTTCTAGATGAACCAACAACGGGACTACATTCTGCTGATATTAAGAAGTTACTTGCAATTTTACAGAAAATAGTCGATAATAAAGATACAGTACTTGTTATAGAGCATAATCTAGATGTTATTAAATGTGCTGATTATATTATTGATTTAGGTCCAGAAGGAGGAGATGGAGGAGGTAGTGTAGTTGCTACTGGTACTCCAGAAGAGATTAGTAAAGTTAAAGAATCTTATACAGGACAATTTTTAAAGAAAATGTTATAAATTATAGGAGGAGACTATGAAGATAATTGTAACGACAAAAGAGAAAATCAGATTAAATAGATTTTTAGAATGGCTTTTGTATTTTGCAAGTTACTCTATAGTCTTCTTTTTAGTTTCTAAATTTTTTAAAACTTTTTATATTGACCCTCATCATCCTCTTCTTTTTTCAATATTAGCTTCATTTATAATATATATTTTAAATCAGACTGTTAAACCCTTGTTAGTTAGATTTACAATACCAGTGACGGCTCTTACTTTTGGTCTTTTCTATCCATTTATTAATTTATTTATTCTTAAACTTACAGACTGGATTTTAGGTAAATATTTTAATCTTTTGGATATATGGGTTGCTCTTGCTATATCAATATTAATTTCTGTGGCGAATGTTTTAATAGAAGAGTTTGTCATTAAACCAATTATTAGAAAGGTTAAACATCATGGATAGGGTGCTTTTAGACTTAGGCTTTATAAAAATATATTATTACTCTATTTTTATTCTTTTAGGAGTTATAGCAGGAGGAGTCCTTGTCTTTTTAGAGCTTAGAAAAGAAAAAGTTAATAAAGATGAACTATTTGATATGTTTTTCTATACTATTATCTTTGCATTTTTAGGAGCAAGGGCTTATTATGTGTTGTTTAATTTATCATATTATTTGTCTAATCCTATAGAGATACTTTATATATGGCATGGTGGTCTTGCTATTCATGGAGGAATACTCGGTGGACTTTTATATCTTTGGTATTATAGTAGGAAACATAAATTAAATCTTTTAAAACTTTTGGATATACTAGTAGTAGGTCTTATTATAGGACAAGCGATAGGTAGATGGGGTAACTTCTTTAATAGTGAAGCTTATGGGTATGTTACATCATATGGTTATTTAAAGAGCTTATATATACCAGAATTTATTATTAGAGGTATGTATATTAATGGAGATTATTATATGCCAACATTTTTCTTTGAGTCAATTTGGAATGTAATTGGTTTTATAATTCTTTTAGTAATTAGAAAGTTTTATAAGAACTTAAAGACAGGACAGTTGATGGGATTTTATATGATGTGGTATTCATTCATTAGATTTATAATAGAAGGGATGAGACTAGATAGTTTAATGTTAGGTCCTATTAGAGTGGCTCAACTTGTATCGGTTGTCTTGTTTATCGTAGGAGTTTACTTTGTTTTCTTACGAAGAAATAAGAAGTTATATAGAGAGGATGTGCTTTATGAAATTTAAGGGGAGTAGGGAGATAGAAACCAATAGATTAGTTTTAAAGCCTCAAACAATGAAGGAACAAAAAAGGCTTTGGGAAATATTGATGCTTGATGATGTCAATAAATATTATTTAACTGTTCCCATTAAATTTAGAAATAAACTTACTGATTGGAATTTACAAGAAAAATATTATAAAACAAAAATAGGACAAGCTAATGATAAAGATGTTTTTTGTTGGAGTATATTTTTAAAAGATACTGATAAGTGTATAGGGCAGGTTGATTGTCATGTGAATAATGATAAACAATCTTTTGTAGATGTTTATGATGTAGGGTGGTATATTGATCCTTTATATCAAGGTAATGGTTATTGTACGGAAGCTGCTAGAGCTATGTTATATTATATGTTTGCAGAGTGTGATATTAAAAAAATAATAACTGGAGCAGCAATAGACAATATAGCATCATGGAAAGTTATGGAAAAGCTAGGATTTTGTAGAAAAAAAGAAATAAAAAAGGTTCAGTATACCTTTTTAGATGAATTAACTGATATTTATGTATATACTATTGATAGAGAAACTTTTTTACATTAAATAATTAGAGGAGGTCTTTATGAATAATAAATATAAAGTAGTAATTGTAGGTTGTGGGGTGGCAGGAATGACTGCAGCTTTATACTTAAATAGAGCAGGTATTGATTGTATTATTTTAGAGAAGTCTATGCCGGGAGGACAGATAGTTGATAATGGAAATATTATGAACTTTCCTTCATATGAATCTATCAGTGGAAGTGATTTAGCTTTAAAGATGTTAAAACAGATTACTGATTTAGGTGTTCTTGTAAAATATGAAGAAGTTATTGATATTAAGACAGATAAAGAGAAGAAAGTTATTACTAGTAAGGGTGAGTATATCTGTGATTATGTAATAATTGCAACTGGTCGTAAACCTAAACTACTTGGAGTTAAAGGTGAAGATGAACTTAGGACTAACGGAATAAGTTATTGTGCTGTTTGTGATGGAACTTTATATAAAAATAAAGATGTAGTTGTGGTTGGTGCTTCTGATGCAGCCTTTGAAGGAGCGATATACTTAAGTAAGTTAGCCTCAACTGTTACTGTTTTATATCGTAATGAGTTTAGAGCGAAAGCTTATTTGCAAGAGATGATTAAGAAAATAGATAATATTTCTTTTGTAAGAGGAGAAGTAGAAAGTTTTTCTAAAGATGATAAAATTACTATTAAGACAAAAGAAGGTAATGATATAATTACTGATGGAGTATTCATATATATAGGACAAATTCCTAATGCTGGCTTTTTATCATCATTAGATATTTTAGATGATAGAGGTTATGTTAAAACGGATGATAATTTAATGACTTCTATAGATGGAGTTTATGCCGTAGGTGATGCTTTAAATAAATATGACTATCAAATAGTTATTGCAATGGGAGAAGCAGCTAAAGTTGCATTAGAGATTTCAAGGAGATGAGTAGTAGATGAATAATAAAAAAATAGTTGTTTTTGGAGGAGGAACAGGGCTTTCTTATTTGCTTAAAGGACTTAAAGATTTTCCTTTAGATATAACTGCTGTTATAACTGTTTCAGATAGTGGGAGAAGTACAGGTAAATTAAGGGAGGAGTTTCATGTTCCTGCTGTTGGAGATATTAGACAAGTTCTTAGTAGTTTATCTTCTACTAGTGATAATATTAAGAAAATGTTAGAATATCGCTTTAATACAACAAGTGATTTAGATGGACATGCTTTGGGTAACTTAATACTTATTTCTCTTTTAAATATTACAGGGAGTTTAAAAGAATCAATTAATGAACTTTGTACTCTTTTAGATATTAAAAATAAAGTATTACCATTAACAGAAGATGCCAATGTAACACTTATGGCAGAAATGATGGATGGTAGTATTGTAGAAGGAGAAGCTTCTATCACTAAGAGTGAGAAGAAAGTAAAAAAACTTTTCTATAAAAAACAACCTAAAGTGTTAGAAGAAGTTAAAACTGCTATTGGGAAAGCAGATTTAATCATCTTTAGTATGGGAAGCATTTATACTAGTTTACTTCCTCATCTTATTTCTACAGAAGTTATTGAATGTTTAGATAGGACAAAAGCTCCTATTATGTATTTATGTAATATCGTAACACAACCTGGAGAGACTGATGACTTTACTGTAAGTGACCATGTTAAGCTTATAAATAGTTACTTAGGTAAACATAAACTTGATGCTGTTATTGCCTCTAATTCTAAAATAAGTGAAGAGATGGCTTTAAGGTATTCTAATAAAGAAAGAAAAGATCCAGTTAAAATAGATTATCCAGTTTTATCTAAGTTAGATACTGAATTTATTGAAGCAGATTTACTTACTATTGCCGATGGAACTCTTAAGCATCATAGTCAGAGACTTAGTTCTTTAATCTTTTCTTACTTAATGAAATAGGGGGAATGTCTTATGTCTTTTACTGGTACAGTAAAAAATGAAATAACTACATTAAAAATAACTGAGACTGCTAAAATAGCTTTAATCTCAGGATTTTTTCGTAATAATTATCAAATAATTAAAGATTCTATTACTATTAGTAGTGAGAATGATGCTGTTATAGCATACTTAAAAGAATTACTTGATAGTTATGAAGAGATATCTTATAGTGAAGAGCTTTTAGATAATAATAATTTCAGTAAAAATAAACTTAAAGCTTTAGTTATTGCCTTTGGAGATGACTTTATTAAAGAAACTTTTTGTATTGATAGTGAAGTTGTTCCTAGTTATTTAGTAGAGTCTGATGATGAGGTTAGGGGGTATTTAAGAGCAGTTTTTTTGAGTAGTGGTAGTATTAATGACCCTAAGACTAGTAGATATCATTTAGAGTTTTTAATAGAAAGAAGCGAAGAAGCTGTTTTTGTTCAGAAACTTCTTAATACTTATTCACTTAATGCTAAATTATTAAGTCGTGATAAAGGATTTATGATATATATTAAAGAAGCTGATAAGATAAGTGATTTTTTAAAGATAATTGGTTGTAGTAAAGCAGTGCTTTACTATGAAGAGATAAGAGTTTATAGGGATGCTAAAAATAAAACTAATCGTCTTAATAATTGTGAACAAGCAAATATGGATAGAGTAATAGATTCAGCGATGGAACAGTTAAATTATATTAAGATACTTGAAGATAATATGGCGATAGAATTACTTGATGATAAGACTAAAGAAGCTTTAGAATATCGTAAGAAATATCAAGAAGCTTCATTAAAAGAATTAAGTGAGATTATCAGCTTAGAGACGGGTAAAAAAATCACTAAGTCAGGACTTAATCATAGATTTAGGAAGATTAAAGAGTTAGCACTTAAATTTTTAGATAATTAAATAGTAACCTTAAAAACTACAAATTACCGAATAAAAAGCTCACAAATTGCCGAATAAAAAGTCTACAAATTACCGAAAAGCATTGAAAAAAGTATTATTTAATGTTAAAATTATTTCAAAAGGAGACCTTAAAATGGAAAAATATAAAAGTAGAATTGCTGATGAAATATTAGAAAGGAAACTAAAAGGAAAAGGTGCTGTTTTGATAGAAGGACCTAAATGGTGTGGGAAAACAACTACAGCAGAGCAAATTTCAAAAAGTGTATTATATATGGCTGATCCAGCGAATCAAGAACAAAATTTAACTCTTGCAGACATCAATCCTGCTTTATTATTGACTGGCGATACTCCTAGGTTAATTGACGAATGGCAACTTGCTCCAAAGTTATGGGATGCAATTAGATTTGAAGTAGATCATAGAGGGGAAGAAGGACAATTTATTCTTACTGGTTCAGCTGTTCCTGTAGATAGAAGTAAAATCGCACATACTGGGACTGGAAGGTTTTCATGGTTATTAATGAGACCTATGACTTTATATGAATCAGGAGAATCAACTGGTACTATAAGTCTTAAAGATTTATTTAATAGTCCATCCCCTGTTAATGGAATAAATAATCTATCACTTGAAGATATTGCCTATTTATGTTGTAGAGGAGGATGGCCAAGAAGTATATTTTTAGATAAAGATATTGCTTTAGACTTAGCTTTTGATTATTATGATGCAATTGTTAATTCTGATATATCCAGAGTTGATGATGTTAGTAGAAATCCTCTTAGAGTAAAGAATTTAATGAGGAGTTATGCTAGAAATATTGGTAGCCAAGCATCAATAGAAACAATAAAAAATGATATGATAAATAATGATTCTTTTGCTTTAGATACAGATACAGTTTTTTCATATATTAATGCTTTGAAAAAAATATTTGTAATAGAAGAGTCTCCAGCATGGAATCCAAATTTAAGAAGTAAAACTGCTATAAGAACTTCTGATACTAGATATTTTATTGATCCTTCTATTGCAACTGCTAGTCTTGGAATAGGACCAGAAGATTTAATTAATGATTTAAATACTTTTGGTTTGGTATTTGAAACATTATGTGTTAGGGATTTAAGGGTTTATGCAGAAAGTATAAATGGAAGTGTTTATCATTATAGAGATTCATCTTCTTTAGAATGTGATGCTGTTATACATTTAAGAAATGGTTCTTATGGACTTGTTGAAATAAAACTTGGTGGAGATAAACTAATTGATGAAGGTGCTAAAAATTTAATTAAAATGCAAAATAAAATAGATACTGAAAAAATGAAAAAACCATCATTCATGATGGTATTAACTGCAACTGGTAATTATGCTTATAAGCGTGATGATGATGTTTATGTTATTCCTGTAGGATGCTTGAAGAATTAATTAAGATAAATACTTTTATATATTTTCTTTGTATCAGTTCTACCTACAACGTAGTCCATAGAAGCATTATAAAAGTTTACTATATATAGTAATTTGTGTGTAGTAGGGCATCTTGCCCCTGTTTCAAAACTAGAATAGGTTGTTTAAAAGAAGCCTATTTTATCACTTAATTTGGCTTGCGTTAAGTGATTTTCTTTTCTTAATTCTAATAGCCTTTCACATATCTTTTTATAATCAATCTTTAACTTCTCACTATGTTCTATCTTGTTAGATATACCTAATAAATAATCTAAGTTAACATCATAATAATTAGCTAGTACATTTTTTATCACCAGTTTTATTGTAAGTAGGAAAAGTTAATACTTGAATATAATCGGACTTTATGTGTTAAAAAATGAAAAAGTTGTAATTTTAAATATTTAGATGAATTTAGGCTTAGATATTGTATTTTCTCCTAGGGGATTTTGAAAATTGCTAAGAAAAATGTCTTGAATTTAGAAAAATCGTAATTTTGCAAAGCATTTCTTTTCTGTTATAGTGTCTTTAGAAAGAGATATTATGTGTGAGAGGAGGTGCTTTTTATATTTAGCGAATATGTTAAACCTATGGAAGTAATTGTTGATAGAATAGAGAATAATTTAGTAGTAGTTGAACTTGATAAAGGCAGAGTTATGACTTATCGAATAGATAAACTTCCTTCTGTTAAAGAGGGTGATGTTTTAGAGATTGATAGTGATACTAAAGAAGTCTTTGTTAATAAGAAGAAAACTAAACAGAGAAAGAAAAAAATAAAAAAACTAATGGATAAAGTCTTTGTAGATTAAAGAACCTTATCTATTAGTCCATACTCTTTAGCTTCCTTAGCTTCTAGAAAATAATCTCTTTCTGTATCTTGTTCTATTTTTTCTAATTTTTGTTTAGTATTTAAAGCTAGGATTTTATTTAGCTTTTTTTTAGTCTTTAAGATATGTTCTGCGGCTATCTTTATTTCTGTCGCTTGGCCTTCCGCTCCTCCTAAGGGTTGGTGTATCATTACTTCACTGTTAGGAAGAGCATATCGTTTTCCTTTCTTGCCACTAGATAGAAGAAAAGCAGCCATTGATGCAGCCATTCCCATACAGATGGTAGAAACATCACTTTTAATTAAATTCATGGTGTCATAGATAGCGAAACCTGCTGTTACTGAACCTCCAGGGGAATTGATATAAAGAGAAATATCTTCATGATTTAGAGAGTCTAAATATAATAGTTCAGCGACGATTGTGTTAGCAGATTCATCATTAATAGTTCCACTTAAAATAATAATTCTATTCTTTAAAAGCTTAGAAAAAATATCATAACTTCTTTCTCCATTTATTTCTTTATCAACAATCATGGGTATTAAATTCATTATTATCACCTAATTCTACTATATCCAAATAAACTTTAAATTATACCTTACAAGATGTGGCAAAATTATTAGACTTTGTATGTTAATTTTGATATAATCATATATAGAATTAAGAGGGTGTTAGAATGATAGAAGAAGTTAAAGTAACAATTAATGGTAAAGAAGAGACTGTTCCTTCTGGAATAACTTTATTACAACTTAGTAAAGAGTATCAAAAAGATTATCGTTTTCCTATTATTTTAGCAAGTGTTAATAATGTATATAGAGAGCTTAGTTATGTTGTTAATGATTCTTGTGGAATAACCTTTTATGATTTAAATTCTAAAATAGGTAATAGAGCCCATATTGCAGGATTAACTTTTTTACTTATAGTTGCAGTTAAAGAGATATTTGGCCTTGATGCTAATATAGTAGTAATGCATTCATTAGATAAGGGAATTTATATTAAGACAAGTTTTCCTTTAACAGAGACAATTCTTAAAACAATTGCTAGAAAGATGTTAAAACTAGTAGAGATGGATTTATCTATTACTAAAGTTAGTGTTGAAAGAATATCTGCTATACATTATTTTGAGAGTATTAATGATTTAGCGAAAGCTAGGATAATGAAATATAATACTAATACATTTATTACTCTTTATAGATTAGGTAACTACTATAATTACTTTTATGGTAAGATGCCTCCTTCTACTTCATGTTTAAAAGAGTTTAAACTAACTTATGTAGATGATAATGGATTTGTACTTCAATTTCCTACAGAGTATTCTCATAATCAAATTAAAACTTATGTCCATCATCCTAATATGTTTAAAGTCTTTAAAGAGTGTAGAGAATGGACTAAGTTAATGAAGATAGAGACTATTGCCGATTTAAATGAAGTTGTTAGTCGTGGTAAGATTGCGGATTTAATTAGAATAGATGAAACATTACAGAGTAATAGACTTTTAAGTGTTGCGAGAAAGATAGTAGATAATAAAAAAGATAAGAAAATTATATTACTTGCAGGACCTTCTTCTAGTGGTAAGACGACAACTACTACTAAACTATGTATGTATTTAAAGAGTTTTGGACTTAATCCTAAGATGATTAGTATGGATGATTACTTTGTAGATAGAGATAAGACTCCTTTAAATGAAAAAGGAGAGAAAGATTATGAATGTTTTGAAGCGGTTGATAACAAGTTACTTACTAAACAAGTTAATGAGTTGTTAGAGGGTAAAGATGTAATGGCTCCTATCTATAACTTTAAAGAAGGGGTTAAAGAGTTTGTTAAAGAGTTAAAACTTGATAAAGATGATGTTTTATTAATAGAAGGAATACATGCCCTTAATACTAAAGTTTTAAAAGAAATACCTGCTAAAAACAAATATAAAATATATTTATCAGCTTTGACAGAACTTAATATAGATTATCATAATCGTTTTCCTACTACAGATAATAGACTTTTAAGAAGAATAATTAGAGATAATAGAACTAGAGGATATAATGTAGTAGATACCTTAAAAGTATGGAGTAATGTTAGGGGAGGGGAAGAAAAGTACATATTTCCTTACCAAGATGAAGCGGATATTACTATTAATACAGCATTAATATATGAGTTAGGTGTATTAAAAACTTATGTTGAACCTTTACTTTATTCAGTAGATGAAGATTCTCCTTATTATGAAGAAGCGAAGAGACTTCTTAATATTTTAAGACTTATATTACCAATACCAAGTGAGAGTATTCCAGATGACTCTATAATTAGAGAGTTTATTGGTGGTAGTTGTTATCATGAATAAAAGAGCTTGACTTTAAATAGCCAAGTTTTCTTATAGTTTAATAAATTTATCTTTACCTACCCCACATACTGGACATTTCCAATCATTTGGTAAATCCTCAAATTTAATTTCTTCTTTAGCATCATCATAAATATATCCACAAACGGTACATTTGTATTTATTTCCTTCTTTGTTCAAATTAATATTCTCCTCCTTTATATATGTAGGTGCTTTTTTAGGGGCTTTACCTTTTAATACTTCATGATAATATTTATAAGTCATAGAAGTATCATTAGTTAGTTGTGCTGTCTTTTTAACTCTTATTAGAAATATATCGTGAGTTTCTACACTTATAATATCAATAACATCTCCTATTATATAAGCATTGCTTCCTTCTTTAACAATAGGTAAGCCATCTATTTCTTCATAGATAGTATCTTTAAATTTATCAGTATCTTTTGATGAGAAATAACCAAATATGCCAATTAATTCTTTATTTGCTTCTTCTGATAATATTGAGATACTACATTTCTTTGTTTGTATAATTTTGTTTGTTTAAACTTATAGAAATAACTGGCTTTTCTGATGTTATTTGACATACTGTGTTTATAATACATCCTACATTTTTATTATTCCCTTTTGTTGTTATTATATACATCCCATAAGAGATATTGTTTAATATTTGTAAATTCATTTTCTTCTCCTTTCATAATTATTATAACAGATTATTGGAGTTATAAATTGCTTACTTGATTTTGATGTTATAAATTGCTTACTTGATTTTGAATTTAGTTAATGATATTCTTAATTAAAGAGTAATTAGGGAAAGTAGGGAGGATTATTATGACTAAATTTGATGACGATTATATTAGTTTGGAAAAAGAAATATTATCAAAAGGGGTTGAGGTAGAGAATAGAACTGGTGTTAATACTATTAAGCTTCCTAGTTATAATTTAGAATTTGATTTAAGGGAAGAGTTTCCTATATTACAAACAAAACAAACATTTTATAAGAATGCTATTATTGAAATGCTTTGGATTTGGCAAATGCAATCTAATGATGTTAGAGAACTTCATAAACGTGGTGTTCATATATGGGATGAATGGATGGTTGATGAAGATGGAATTTATCGTATTTATGAACCTAGTACAGATAATTTTGATAAAGGTAAGGAAGTTGTTGTTTTAGACCCTTTAAGTGTTTCTGTTGATAATCCTAATGGTAAGTTGAGGCCTAAATATGATGAAAAAGGTAATGTGATAACTGCTAAGAGTTTAATTGAGGGGAAAAATATTAAAGCGGCTAAGTTTTATGGTAAGGAATATGCTTGTACTATTGGTACTGCTTATGGATTTATTACTGATAGATATAAGTTTACACAAAATTTAATTGATACTTTGAAAAATAATAGAATTGATAGAAGAATGGTTTATAGTTTGTGGCAAAATGAATTTTTGAGGACAGCAGTTTTACCTTCTTGTGTTTGGTCAACGGAATGGGATGTAACAGGTGATACATTAAATTTATCTGTTCATCAGAGAAGTTGCGATACGGCTTTAGGTTTACCTTTTAATGTTACTCAGTATGCAACACTTTTAAAAATGATTGCTCAGGTTACTGATTTAGAAGCTGGTAAGATTAACTATTCTATTAAAGATGCTCATATTTATGTTAATCAAGTAGATGGTATAGAAGAGCAGATAGATAGATATAAAAGATATAGGGAGCTTTTAAGTCAATATAAAGATCATGTAAATGATTTTAAAAATTATGAGATGTCTTTAAATTTGTTTCTTGATAAGTTAGAAGAAGTGGAAGATATTGAAGAAACCGAATATATTAAAAATTGTAAGTTAGATAAGAAAATTATTGATATTATAGAAAGCGATGAGAAACCTTATTTATGGTTAGATGAGAGTGTTAAAGATTTCTTTAGCTTTGATAATTCTAGAGAGTTAAAACATTGTAAGGTTAAGAATTATAAACATATGGGGAAGATTAGTTTTCCTATTACACAATAATATAAGAAGGTAATACTTATGAATATATATGAAAAATCTAGGGGAATTTTACTCATAAATATAGCGATTATATGGTATGTGTTATTTGTTTTTGGTCCTTCTATTAGTTCTAATACCGAATTTATTGTTAATATATTTTTGTTATTAGGAACACTTTATCTTATAAATGATAATATTTTTGCGTATAATGATAAATATAAGAAAATTACATATGTTTTTACTGTTATAATTATATTATGTAGTTTTTTGGTTAATAATAGAGATTTTGAACTTTATTCATTTGTTATGACTTTTCTTAGATTTATGTTATTCTTTTTTGCTATTATAGAAAGTATTTTTATAATTAGGGGATTTTTAAGAAATAAAAAGTAAAAATGTATTGACAATATCTTAAGCATAGTGTTATATTATGTATGCTGATTTAAATTTAGTTTTGCCATGGGCAAAATTTTATTTAAAAGTGAAAATGATACACCTGGATATGTGTAAAGAAAGGAGTTAATGATTACAATGCCTACAGTAAATCAATTAGTTCGTAAAGGTAGAGGAAGTAAGACTCGTAAGAGTAAGGCTCCAGTACTTTTAGTAGGAGTTAATACAATTAGAAGAAAGCAAACAAATAATCCATCTCCTCAAAAACGTGGAGTTTGTACTCGTGTTGGTACTAAGACACCTAAGAAACCAAACTCAGCTTTACGTAAGTATGCTCGTGTTAGATTAAGTAATGGTAAGGAAGTAGATACTTATATTCCTGGTATTGGACATAACTTACAAGAGCATAGTGTTGTATTAGTTCGTGGTGGACGTGTTAAGGACTTAATCGGAGTTCGTTATCATATTATTCGTGGCGCACTAGATACAGCAGGAGTTAAAGATAGAAAACAAGGCCGTAGTAAATACGGGGCTAAAAAGCCTAAGAAATAATATTTAGAATTGGAAGGAGGATAAATTATGCGTAAAAGACGTGCTGTTAAAAGAGATATTTTACCAGATCCTATATATAAGTCTAAGACTGTTGCTAAACTTATTAATACAGTTATGCTTGATGGTAAAAAAGGTGTTGCTCAAACTATCGTTTATGATGCTTTTAATATCGTTAAAGAGAAAACTGGTAAAGATGCAATAGATGCTTTTAATGAAGCGATGGAAAATATTAAGCCTGCTTTAGAAGTTAAATCTAGAAGAGTAGGTGGAGCTAATTATCAAGTTCCTCAAGAAGTTACTCCAGCAAGAGCTGAAGCTTTAGCTTTACGTTGGTTAGTTGGATTTTCTAGAAAACGTGGAGGACGTGGAATGGCTGATAATTTAGCTAATGAAATAATAGATGCATCTAATGGAAGCGGTGCTGCTGTTAAAAAACGTGAAGATACCCACAGAATGGCTGAAGCTAATAAGGCTTATGCTCATTATCGTTGGTAGGAAGGAGAAATTATGGCAAGAGATACGTCATTAGAAAAAACAAGAAACTTTGGAATTATGGCTCATATCGATGCTGGTAAGACTACTTGTACTGAACGTATTCTATATCTTACTGGTAAAATCCATAAGATTGGTGAGACTCATGAAGGTGCTAGTCAAATGGACTGGATGGAGCAAGAAAAAGAGCGTGGTATTACTATAACAAGTGCAGCTACTACTGCATATTGGAAAGGATATCGTTATAATATTATCGATACTCCAGGACACGTAGACTTTACTATCGAAGTTAGTCGTAGTTTAAGAGTTTTAGATGGTTCTGTAGCTTTGCTTGATGCTCAAGCTGGTGTTGAACCACAAATGGAAACAGTTTGGAGACAAGCTGATGAATTTAAAGTTCCTAGAATGATTTTTGCAAATAAAATGGATAAGATGGGAGCTAACTTTGAATATAGTTTAAAAACTATTAAAGATCGTTTAGGAGTTAATGCTAAACCTATACAATGGCCTATTGGTGCTGAAGCTGAGTTCCATGGTGTTATTGATTTAGTTACTATGAAAGCTTATGAGTTTGATGGTACTGAGGCTGAAGAGTCTAAAGAAATAGAAATTCCTGCAGACTTAAAAGATTTAGCAGAAGAGAAACATGCTGATTTACTTGATGCTGTTGCTGAATTCGATGATGAGATGATGGAAACATATCTTGAAGGTGGAGAAGTAACAGTAGAAATGATTAAACGTGCTATTCGTAAAGGATGTCTTGCAGCTAAGTTCTTCCCAGTTATGTGTGGTACTGCTTTAGGTAATATGGGTATTAAACCATTACTTGATGCTGTTATTGATTACTTACCAAGTCCTTTAGATATTCCATCTATTAAAGGACATAACTTAAAGGGAGAAGAAGAAGTTCGTCATCCAAGTGATAGTGAACCATTTAGTGCTTTAGCATTTAAAGTAATGACTGATCCGTTCGTTGGACGTTTAACATTCTTTAGAGTTTATTCAGGTCATTTAGCTAGTGGTAGTTATGTACTTAACTCTACTAAAGATGCTAAAGAAAGAATTGGTCGTATATTACAAATGCATGCTAATACTCGTAAAGAGATTAGTGATGTATATACTGGTGATATAGCAGCTGCTGTTGGACTTAAGAATACTACTACAGGAGATACATTATGTGATGAGAAGAAACCTATTATCTTAGAGAAACTTATTGTTCCTGAGCCAGTTATTCAACTTGCTGTTGAACCTAAGAGTAAAGCTGACCAAGATAAGATGGCACTTGCATTACAAAAACTTGCTGAAGAAGATCCAACATTTAGAGTACATACTGATCATGAAACTGGTCAAACTGTTATCGCTGGTATGGGTGAGTTACACCTTGATGTCTTAGTTGATCGTATGAAACGTGAGTTCCATGTTGAAGCGAACGTTGGTGCTCCACAAGTTGCTTATCGTGAGACTATTAAACAAGCAGCTGATTGTGAAGGTAAATACATTAAACAATCTGGTGGTCGTGGACAATATGGTCACGTTTGGATTAAGTTTGAACCAAATCCTGATAAAGGATATGAATTTGTTGATCAAATCGTAGGTGGTGTTGTTCCTCGTGAATATATTCCTGTTGTTGATAAGGGATTACAAGAAGCAATGCAAACTGGTATTTTAGCTGGATACCCTATGATTGATATTAAAGCAACATTATTTGATGGTTCATACCATGATGTAGACTCTAGTGAAATGGCATTCAAGATTGCTGCATCTATGGCTTTAAAAGAAGCTAAGAATAAGTGTCAAGCAGTACTTCTTGAACCAATCATGAAAGTTGATGTTACGACACCTGATGAGTACTTCGGTAACGTTATGGGAGACTTAACTAGTCGTCGTGGACGTCCACTTGGACAAGAATCTCTTGGAAATGTGGTTAAATTATCAGCAATGGTTCCACTTTCTGAGATGTTTGGATATGCTACTAACTTACGTAGTAATACTCAAGGTAGAGGAAACTTTGTTATGACATTTGATCATTATGAAGAAGTTCCTAAAAATATTGCTGAAGAAATCATTAAAAAGAGTGGAAATTAAAAGAAACTCATAAATTTAGTTCTAAACAGTTGCAAATTTGCTAATTGTTAGATAAAATATATAGTGAAATTAAAAGAGGAGGAAAAAAATATGGCAAAACAAAAATTTGATCGTTCAAAACCACATGTTAACATTGGTACAATTGGACACGTAGATCATGGTAAAACTACTTTAACTGCAGCTATTACTAAATGTTTACATGATAAAAACCCTGCATGGGCTGATTTTACAGATTATGCAAACATTGATAAAGCTCCAGAAGAAAGAGAACGTGGTATTACAATTAATACTGCACACGTAGAATACCAAACTGAAAAACGTCATTATGCTCACGTTGACTGCCCAGGACATGCTGACTATGTTAAAAACATGATTACTGGTGCTGCTCAAATGGATGGTGCAATTCTTGTAATTGCTGCTACAGATGGAGCTATGGCACAAACTCGTGAACATATCCTATTATCACGTCAAGTTGGAGTACCTCGTATGGTTGTATTCTTAAACAAATGTGATATGGTTGATGATGATGAGTTAATCGATTTAGTAGAAATGGAAGTTCGTGACTTATTAAATGAATATGGTTACGAAGGAGATGAAACTCCTATCATTAAGGGTTCTGCTCTTAAAGCTCTTGAAGGAGATCCTAAGTATGTTCAAGCTATCTATGATTTAATGGATGCTGTTGATTCTTGGATTCCAACTCCAGAACGTGATACTGATAAACCATTCTTAATGAGTATCGAAGATGTCTTCACTATCACAGGTCGTGGTACAGTTGTTACTGGACGTGTTGAACGTGGTACATTAAAACTTAATGATGAAGTTGAAATTGTTGGTATTAAACCAACTCAAAAGACTGTTGTTACTGGTATTGAAATGTTCAGAAAACAACTTGATGAAGCTCGTGCTGGAGATAATTCTGGTGTTTTACTTCGTGGTATCTCTCGTGAACAAGTTGAACGTGGACAAGTTTTAGCTAAACCAGGAAGTGTACATCCACATCATAAATTCAAAGCTGAGGTTTATGTACTTAGCAAAGAAGAAGGTGGACGTCATACTCCATTCTTCAGTAACTATCGTCCACAATTCTATTTCAGAACTACTGATGTTACTGGTGTAATTACTTTACCAGAAGGTGTAGAAATGGTTATGCCTGGTGATAATGTAACAATGGAAGTTGAATTAATTCACCCAATTGCTATTGAAAAAGGTACTAAGTTCTCTATCCGTGAGGGTGGACGTACTGTTGGTGCTGGTGTTGTTTCTGAAATCGAAGGATAATAGAAACTTAAAAGAAGTCTTAGGACTTCTTTTTTTGTGCTTTTTTTGTTATAATCTGTTAGAAAGGTAAGATATTATGAATGTATTAGCACAAATTTTTGGAGCTTTCGCTTTATTGTTTTTAGTTATTAGTTATCTGCAAAAGAAACGTATTAATTTTTTAAATTTTCAATTCTTTGCTAATATTTTTTATGTATTACAGTATTTTGTTTTACATGCTTATAGTGGAATGGTTGCCTTTTTAATTTCAACTATTAAGATGTTTATTTTTCGTATTGATGAAAAGAAAAATAAATCTACAAGTATTTTTTTTCTTATACTTTTAGAATTTAGCTTTATAGTTTTGGGAATTTTAACTTATGAAAATTTATATTCTTTAATTCCTATTTTAGGTGCTTGTTTATTTACATATGGAGCATGGCAAAGAAATTTGAAGATAACTTATTTTATAGGAATAGTAGTAGCACTTATAAGTAATGTATATGATATTATTGTTGGTGCTTATGTTTCTGTAATTAGTAATTTATTTGAGCTTTTGGCAAGTTTGATAGGCTTTATTAGAATTTTTAAATCATCTAATGAAGATAACTAGTTTACACTAATGAAGATAACTAGTTTACGTTTGTTATTATAAATGATATACTTATTATGGTGTTAAATATGAAAAGAAAAGATATTATTTTAGGTGTTGTTGGTATTGTTGTAATAGTAGTGATTGCTTTCTTTCTTGCTAATATGATTCATGACAACCATGTAAAATCAATTAATAAACAGGAAGATAAAAAACAAGAGGAAGTTGAAGAGAAGGAAGATAAAATTGAAGTTAATGGAGTGGAGATTAATTTTAAGACGTATAGAGTTGATAGTAGTTTCTTTTTAAATGTTCCTGATACTTTTACAATGTTAGATGAGGCGACGTTAAAGAGTAAATATAATTATAATAATCGTCCAGAACTTGTATTTATGAGTGAGACAGATTCTGAACATGTTTTTGTTAGTACTACTAATGAAGATATGACTGATGATGGTTTAGAAGCATATCTTAATAACAGGGTAGCAGGTCTTACAGGTATGACTGTAATAGATAGTGGAGTATATCAAAAATATGATAAGACTTTTGCAAGATTAGTGGTAACGGATGCGAATACATATTATAATATGAGATTCTTTACTCTTGATAATAAATTAGTTACTGTTGAATTCAACTGTTCTGTTAATACTTATGAAGAGTGGGAAAAAGTTGCTAATGAAATAATGGATAGCCTTTGCTTTAATGAAGACGATATAAAAAAATATTCTAGCGATTAGAATATTTTTATTTGTAGAAATCATTAGCAATTTTTTCAGCAAAACTTGCGGTAGAATCAGATAACATATGTAAATAAACAAATACAGCTTCTAAAAAATCATCTAAGGTAGCATTATCTTTGTTTACATCTATTATTTCTCTATTTAATAAAAGATTATGTTTATTATTTATATCATTGTTTAACTTTTCCCAAACAGCGATATTTTCTTTAAACAATTTTATAATTTCATCTTGTTTTTCTTTAGTAGTAAGTTTTTTATAAGCTTCTACTAAATTATTAAATTCTTTATTATTTTGATTTTCCATTAGACATATCTTCTCCTTTTAATTTAGCGATTTCTTTGTCTATATGAGCATCCATAGTAGCCCTTTGGGCTTCATCTCTTGGAGTGTTTCCACTAAATTTAGCGTGATATAGTTGTCTTTGCTGTTCTAATTCTGCAATTTTTCTATCAACAGACTCATTATTAATTGCTTGTTTTGCAGCTTCACTGTATTGTTTCATGATATCATCGCTATCATATAACTTTTTAGGCTTTTTGCCTGTAAAGATAGCTCCTATTTTTCCAAAAACACTTTTTTTGTTATAGTCACTTTGTGCTTGTTCATACATATCATGAGCTGTAGCGGTTATTTCTCTTTGCTTTGCTTCATTTCTTACTCCTTGATAATATTCTGCTCTTTCTTTTTCAGCTTCAACATACTTATTATAGTTTGTAATTTTATCATTTAAACGTGCTATACGTTCTCTTAAATAATGAGCTCTAGCTTGATCTTTATATTCATTATAATGAGTTTCTTCTCCATAGGTTTCGCCTCTTTCATAATCATAATTTACTGGATTATGTTTTTTGATACTAATTGATGCTAGTTCACTTTCTGCATTTCTTAATTGTTGTTGTAGTTCATTTAAACTTTCCATAATTATCCTCCTTTTTTTATTTATAACATAAATACTAATAATTTAGTAGTATATTTTACATAATAAGTGTAAAATTGCTTTAACTTGTTACTTACTATATGTCTTTTACTTTTTCTTTTCTTTGTTTAGATTTTTATATAAATTATATGGTAGAGGACTTATAATTAATTCAAACTCGCCAATGTATTCTGTTACTAAAGAATTAAATCCTAGTTTCATTTCATTAAGACCACTATATTTATTTATCTTTGTAAATTCGCCACTGACAGCATTTAAATTTATATATTTTATATTCTTATTTTTGTAGTCATTTATCATTTTCCATTTTATAAGATAGTTAGGGTTTAGAGTTTTAAAACTTTGATTAAAACCTTCTATAATTAAGTAACAGACGTTGTCATAAGTTAAATTTAAAGATGTTCCAATAATTAATCCTTCAGGGTTATCCTTTAATAAGTTAGTAGCCCAGACAAGGTTCTTTTTGTAGGTGTTTACTAACTTGTCTGATTCCATTTTTTCATTAATTAATTTCTTTTTAGAATTGGCATTAGATGTTGCTTGAATTTTATTGGCTAAATCATTGTTTATTTCTATTTCTCTTTCATATTGTAATCTACTTGTAATTACAAAAGTTTCGGTATTTAGTTTAGCAAAGTATAAATCAATATTATTTTCAAAATTGTTATATAAATCAATATAATAACTAAGAGGTTTATTATATTTCTTTTTGATAAGTTCATAAAATAATTCTAATTCTTCTTTACTGCCTTTATATATTTCAACGCCACTTCTAATAGCTTTCTTTATTTTGTGTCTTACTCTTTTTTCAAAACTTTGGTAAATGTCTTTAATATCGTTATCAAGTGTTACAATTGCTTCAAATCTAGGTTTTTTACTTTCAAAGAAAAGATTAGGTCCTAGATAGTTAAAACCACTGGCTTTTAAGTTTTCTAAAGCGATATTAGCTTCATTATTAATATTCATTATTTTACCATTTTTATCTCTGATATTAACAGGAAGATAAGGGTCGATTGTAACTGAGATAAAGCCTTGTTTACTTAGTAACTTCTTTAGTCTAGTTGCTAATTCTTTTAAATTATTAATATTTGTGTAGTCAAAAAGAAAACCACGAGGAGCATAGGCAATTTTATAGTTCATAAATACTTCTTTATAAAGAAGTAGAGATGCTCCTATTAGATTACCTAAATCATCTATAATACCTATATAGTGAATATCATAGCCATGATTTTTTATAGTCTTGGCATATGCTGATGTTTGATAATAGTTACGATATTTATGAGTACTTGCAAATTTATCAAAACTTATTTCATCTAAAGTTATTATCTTCATATCCTCTACTTCCCTTTCCTTTATTAAATTATATCAATATATTAGATACTTTTCAATTAAAGGGTTTAAATATTTCCATAATTTAGTATAATGTTAGTAGAGAAATGAGGAATGCTTATGTTTGAAAATAAAAAAATATTAGTATTAGGGATGGCTCGCAGTGGGTATGAAGCATGTAAGTATTTAAGTAAACATAATAATACTATTATATTAAATGATGGTGGTAGTCGTGATAAACAAGATGATAAGAAAGTTAAAGAGTTAGAGGAGTTAGGTATTACTTTAATATTTGATAGTCATCCTGATGATTTACTTGATGATAGTTTTGATTATATTATTAAAAATCCTGGTATTAGAAATGACCATAAGTATGTAGTTAAGGCTAAGGAATTAGGTATTCCTGTTATTAATGAGGCAGAGATGGCTTATAGATTATTACCAGATGATGTTACTTTGATTGGAATTACAGGTACTAATGGAAAGACTACTACAACAACTCTTACTTATGAGATGATAAAAAAGAGTGGAAAAAGAGTACATTTAGCAGGTAATATTGGCTATCCTTTGTGTAGTTTTCTAGATAAATTAGAAAGTGGTGATATTATTGTCATGGAGGTATCTTGCCAACAACTTGCCAGTATGGATAAGTTTAATCCTCATATTGCATTGATGACTAACTTGTCAGAAGCTCATATAGATTTCTTTGGTAGTTATGAAGCTTATAAAGAAGTTAAACTTAAACTATTTAAAAATCAGCGTGATGATGATATTGCAATACTAAATATAGAAAATGATGAAGTTATGAAGGGTACTAGAAATATTAAGAGTAATGTTAAGTATTTTTCTTCTAAACGCGAGATAAATGGGGCTTATATGTTAGATAATAAACTTTATTACTATGATGAGTTTATTATGAATAGGGATGAGTTTCTACTTAAAGGTAATCATAACGTTGAGAATGCTCTTGGGGCTATGATGATTGCTAAAGAAGTAGGGGTAGATAATGAGTCTATTATTAGTGTTTTAAAGACATTTACTGGTGTTAGACATAGATTAGAGTTTATTGATAAAGTTAAGGGTGTAGATTATTATAATGATACAGAAGCGACTAATACTAAATGTACCCAGATAGCTTTATCATCATTTGATAAAAATGTCATCTTAATACTTGGAGGCTTAGAAAGAGGTCAAGACTTTCATGATTTAGATAACTTTATTAGTCCTGTTAAAGAGATAGTTGGTATTGGAGAATGTCGTGATAGAGTTAAAGAATATGGAGAGAGTGTTGGTATTAAGACTAATACTTTTGAAAAACTAAACAAAGCGATGGATTACATTAACAATGTAGTGGTGGATGGTGATACGGTGTTACTTAGTCCGGCATCAGCATCATGGGACCAATATAAACAGTGTGAAGATAGAGGGGATGAATTTAGAGATATAGTTAGGAGTTTTAAAGACAGTGAAAAATAGTATAAATAGTGCTAAAATAGGGAATAGAGAATTAATTAATTTACTTATTGATGTTGCAAATGAAAATAGTGTAGATGTACAGGAAGATAGTTTATCAATAATACATGATATTATTTTGGAATATAAAGTTCTATGTGAATATTTGCGAAAAAATTATGTTGTGGGAGACTTAGATACATTTAAAATGGCATCTTGTATGATGGTTGCTGTTAATAGGCATGGCTTTACTGAAGAAAAGCTTGTTAATGCTTCTATAGCAGTGGATGCAGCATATAAAATGTGTGAGAAACCTTATACTAATATAAAAAAAGATATTACAATAAAATTAGAAGAGGTTGATTTTAAAGAAGTATTTAAAGATGATATGGAATTTTATCAGAATTCAAAAAATATGTTAATTAATTCTTTAATTAATGAGACAGGAGCGTCTTTGACTTACTTTTTAAATTTAGAGCAATTTTATAATGTTGCTTTAGAAAGAAAATATTAATTTGTTTATTGAAGTTTAGGAGGTTTAAATATGATGACTAGTTTTAAAGATGAAGATTATAATACTTTAATACTTACTTTTGATAAGAATAGTGATATTGTTACTTTTGAAAAAGATATAAGAGAAGCGGAAGAGCTTGGGTTTAAGTATTTGTTTAGAATATTTGTTTCTTATGGTAGAAATAATCCTGCTAATTATGGGTCTAAAATTAACGAGCTTAATTTACAAGTTGATGAGCTTTTAAAAGAAAGTTCGCTTACTGATGTTTCCTATACTGCTAGTGTATTGGGAGATTATTTTCCTGAAGCTTATGCTGTTGTTGCTGATGAAGAAGACGCAACTACTATTGTTCCTGTGAGAATGGCTTCTGCTATATCAATGAGAGAGTTTAAGAATAAGAAAAATGTGAAACAAAAATGTAAAGAAATATTAAAAACGTTTCACATATCGTGATATTTGATGTATAATATGTTTAAGAAAGGTGTGGTATTTATGAATGACAATGTCGAGATAATGAACACTTTACATTATAAACATAATTTAGAGGAACAACTTAATAATATGATTTGTGGTTCTATTGAAGTTAGAGAAAAAGATGCAAAGAAATATATTTATGTACACTATAGAGAGCTTGGTAGAAACGTATCTAAGTATGTAGGGGAATATAGTGATGATTTGTATAACTTGATTTTAAATAATAATCTAAAGTCTAAAGAGTTAAAGAAAGAAATAAAAACTTTAGAGAAAAAGTTAAAGGAGTTAAATTATCAAGAGAGTGAACTTAGTGATGAAGTTAAACTTAATATAGATTTTGCTAAGAGAAATTTGGTAGATTCTATTTATAATCAAGCGATGTTAGAAGGTGTGGTTACTACTTATGCTGATACTGAAAGTATTATAGAAGGCGGTAAAGTAAATGGTATGACTTCTACTGATATTATGAAAGTTGTTAATTTAAAACATGCTTGGGAGTTTGTTTTAGATGAAAATGTTATTATGGCAGAAGAGAATTTTTCTTTTTTATCGCAAATTAATAAGTTAGTTCTTGAAGGCTTTTATTATAATGCTGGTAAAGTTAGAAGTACTCCTGCTAAGATAGGTGGGACAACTTGGATGCCTAGTATTCCTATAGAAAGCAGGGTAGTAGAAGAGTTAAATGTGCTTTTAAATAGTGATTTAGATGATGTTAGTCTTGCTATAGAATTATTGTTATATGTTATGAAAAGACAGATATTTATAGATGGTAATAAAAGGACTGCTGTTATTTTTGCTAATCATCATTTAATATCAAGAGGACTAGGGATTATCTCTATTCCAGGAGATTTGGTAGAAGATTATAAGAAAATGTTAATTATGTATTATGAGGGAAAAGATACTGATAAGATTAAACAATTTTTAAAAGATAAATGTTATGTTAGTTTGAAAGGATGATTGAAATGAAAAGAATGGAAAATAATGATGAATTGATGCTTATATATACTTTTAATTCTAGTAATGCTGTTATTCCAGAATGTCAGAGAGATTTGTATGAGGCATCATTGTTAGGTATTAAAAATGTTAGACTATTTCAGTCTTTTACCGATGAAGATAGAGAAGTTGATTATTTGCGAAGTCAAAAAGTTTGTGATAAATTAGTTAAAACTTGTCAAATATTAGGTTATGATTTAATAGAAATTAATGGTTCAATTAAAGGTAAAGGCTTTTCTCCTCAAATTGTTTCTTATGATAAAGATAGTAAATTAATAAAACCTACTAGATGGTTTAATCTTCAAAATTTTATAGATAATAATTCTAGTACTTTAGAGAGTAGAGAAAGAGTGGGAAAAAGATTAATTAAAAGAAAAAATAATGCAGTAAATAGAGAAACAGTGTTATAATATATATTACAAGAGGAGGAGGAGTTTATAATGGATTACCACAAAGATTGTATATTTTGTAGGATTGCTAATAAAGAGGTTGATTCCTACAAAATATATGAAGATGATAGAGTGTTCGTTTTTTTGGATAGTAGTCCTGATTTTAATGGTCATATGCTTATTGTTCCTAAAAAACATGTTGTAGATACAAGTGATGTGCTAAAAGAGGATGGACTGTTATTGCATATGATAGATGTAGCTCAAAAGATGAGAGAACTTATTAAAGATACAATAGGAACAGATGGTATTACTTATCTTTGGAATATGGATAATGCCCAAAATGTAAAACATTTTCATATGCATGTTATACCTAGGGATAAGACTTTAGAACAACAACCAGAAAAATTACCTGTCGATGTTGTTTATAGTAGATATTTTAAAAAATAGAAAGGATGATTTTATGAATATTAAAAATATTATAGGAAGAGAAATATTAGATTCAAGAGGTAACCCTACTGTTGAAGTAGATGTAATACTTGATAATGGTGTTATGGGTAGGGCTGCTGTACCTAGTGGAGCTTCTACAGGAGAAAGAGAAGCTTTAGAAATGAGAGATGGAGATAAAAATAGATTTAATGGTAAGGGAGTATTAAATGCTGTTAATAATGTTAATACTATTTTACGTGATTATCTAATTGGAATGGATGTTACTAAACAAAAAGAAATAGATTATAAAATGCTAGAGTTAGATGGTACTAAGACTAAGAGTAAATTAGGTGCTAATGCAATACTTGGTGTTTCTATGGCTTGTTTAAAGGCTGCTGCTAAAGCTTGTGGAAAAGAGTTATATGAGTATGTTGGAGATGGTAAGACTTTACCTGTACCTATGATGAATATCATTAACGGAGGTGCTCATGCTGATAACTCATTAGATTTTCAAGAGTATATGATTATACCTCAAAGAGATACTATTCATGAGAGAGTTAGAGTAGGTGCTGAAGTGTTCCATAGTCTTAAGAATGTTTTAAAAGAGAAGGGATATGCTACTAGTGTTGGAGATGAAGGTGGTTTTGCTCCTAATCTTAAAACTAATAAAGAAGGATTTGAGTTAATTACTGAAGCTGTTAAACGTGCTGGATATGAACCTGGAAAAGATGTATGTTATGCAATAGATGTTGCAGCAAGCGAGTTCTATAGTGATGGTAAATATAACCTTGTAGGAGAAGGTAAAGTACTTAGTACTGATGAGTTGATTAAATACTATGAAGATTTAGTTAATACTTATCCAATTATTTCTATTGAAGACCCAGTTGATGAGAATGACTGGGAAGGATTTAGTAAAGTAACAGAATTACTTGGAGATAAGATTCAACTTGTTGGTGATGATTTATTTGTTACTAATAAAGAATGTCTACAAAAAGGTATCGATAATAAAGCTGGTAATGCAATCCTATTAAAAGTAAATCAAATCGGTACTATTACGGAGACACTTGAGACTATTGAACTTGCTAAATCTCATAATTATAAAACGATTATTTCTCATAGAAGCGGTGAAACTGAAGATACTACTATTGCAGACCTTGCTGTTGGACTTGACCTTGGTCAAATTAAGACTGGTTCTATGTCAAGAACAGATAGAATATGTAAATATAATCAATTAATGAGAATAGAAGAAAAGTTAAGCTTAAAATAAAATATCTATTAATATAATATTTGGAGGGGGATTATGGAAAAACAGATTATAATAATAAATGGAACTGGTGGTAGTGGTAAAGATACATTTGTAGAGTTTTGTTCAAAATATGGAAGTATAATGAACTTTTCCTCAATTGATAAAGTAAAAGAAATAGCAACTTTGATAGGATGGTAAGAAAACTGAAAAAGACCGCAGATTTTTAAGTGATTTAAAAAAGTTAACAACAGATTATAATGATTTTTCATTTAATAGTATAAAGGAAGCTGTTTCAAAATTTGAGATTTCTGATTCTGATATATTATTTATTCATATAAGGGAGCCTGAAGAAATTGAACGAGCAGCTAATACTTTTTCTGCTAAAACTTTATTAGTTAAAAGAGCCGGACTTGCTAATATAACTACTAATTACTCTGATGCAAATGTTGATAATTATTCATATGATTATATAGTTGAAAATACTACTTTAGAAGAATTAGATAAAAGTGCATCAAATTTTGTAAAATTAATTAGTAGTTGTGAAAAGGACGAAGTTAAATGTTTATTAAATAATAATGTTATTAAATATTGAATAAAGTAGAATATCTTAAGAGCTTAGTAAATAGGCTCTTTCTGCCTAAATGGAGGTTATTTAAATGAGTGATATAAAAGTAGTGACAATTGCCGATAATGAAGAGTATTTAAGACAAGTTTCCCTTCCTGTAGATTTTAATGATAAATCATTAAAAAAAGATATTGCTGTTTTAGATAAATATTGTAAAGAAGAAGAGGTACTCGCTATGGCAGCAGTGCAGTTAGGTATTCCAAAAAGAATAATTTATTTAAAAAATACAAATTTAGATATTGTAAACAAAATTCAAGATGATAGTGTTAGTTTAGAAGAGAAAAATTATAATGAGGCAAGAGTCTTGATAAATCCTGTTATAATTTCTAGAGAAGGGTTAACTGATTATTGGGAAGCTTGTGCTAGTTGTTTAGATAATTTTGGTCATGTTAGGAGACCGTATAAAATAATGTTAGAGTATTTTGATATTGATGGTAATAAACATAGAGAAATATTTGAAGGATTTGAAGCGACCGTTTTATCTCATGAGTATGACCATTTAGATGGAATATTACATATGGATATCGCTGATGAGGTACTTGTTATGAAAGCAGAAGATAGGAAAAAGTTTAGATTAGAGCATGGTTATAATATTGTTTCTAAGACTGGTGATTATGAGGAACTTATGAAAAATAGTGAGAAAACAAAGAACAGGTAAAATTAAATAGAAAGTTCCCGAATTATTAAAGGAACTTTTTTTAACGACT